>NZ_JBQGAB010000011.1:0-172764 GCF_056542605.1 Ruegeria sp. AB8 | reverse complement strand
CGTCGGGCATCCGCCTGGGTTCGCCCGCCGGCACCACCCGCGGCTTTGGCGAGGTTGAATTCCGCCAGATCGCGGACTGGATCATCGAGGTTGTCGACGGCCTGGCCGCCAATGGCGAAGACGCCAACAGCGCGGTCGAGGCCAAGGTCAAGGCCGAGGTCGCAGACCTCTGTGCACGATTCCCCATCTACCCGAACCTGTAAGACGAAGGACCCAAACCCATGAGCTTTCATTCCATTGAACAGGCCCCCGCCCGCCTGAACCGCAGCGAACTGGCCGTCCCCGGCAGCCAGCCCGGCATGTTCGAAAAGGCGGCCAAGTCCGATGTGGACGTCATCTTTCTTGATCTGGAAGACGCAGTCGCACCGGACGAAAAGGAACAGGCACGCAGAAACATCATCGGGGCGCTGAACGATATCGACTGGGGCAACAAGACCATGTCGGTGCGGATCAATGGTCTGGATACTCACTACATGTACCGCGATGTGGTGGATGTGGTCGAACAGGCTGGAGAGCGGCTGGACCTGATCATGATCCCCAAGGTTGGCACCGCCGCTGATGTCTATGCCGTCGACATGATGGTCACGCAGATAGAAGACGCAAAAGGCTACAAGAAACGGATCGGTTTCGAACATATCATCGAAACCGCGCTGGGAATGCAGAATGTCAGCGAGATTGCAGCAGCCTCGAAGCGCAACGAAAGCCTGCATTTCGGGGTCGCGGATTATGCGGCTTCGACCCGCGCACGGACCACGATCATTGGTGGCGTGAACCCGGACTATTCGGTTCTGACCGATCCTGACGCCGGGGCCAACCGGGCAACGCATTGGGGTGACATGTGGCACTATGCATTGGCGCGCATGGTCGTGGCGGCCCGTGCAAATGGTCTGCGCCCCATCGACGGGCCATTTGGGGACTTCCAGGACCCCGAGGGATACAAGGCCGCCGCCAAGCGCGCCGCTGTTCTGGGTTGCGAAGGAAAATGGGCCATCCACCCCAGCCAGATCACACTTGCGAACGAGGTGATGTCGCCCGGTGATGCCGAAGTGACAAAGGCCCAGCGCATTCTGGAAGCCATGGCCGAAGCCGAAGCTGCCGGAAAAGGCGCGGTTTCGCTGGATGGCCGGCTGATCGACTATGCCTCGATCCGGCAGGCCGAAGTGATGGTGGCGAAAGCCCGTCAGATCGCCGCTGCCTGACGCCACTAAATTCAGGTCTCACTTCGGACCTCCACGCATCCGCCAATAAGATCGCATTGGCGGATGCAAGCCCGGTCCCAATCTCCACGCAGACAGGCGAACAGACGCGGCTCAACGTTTCGGAAATGTGCGGCCTGACGCCTGACAATTCCGGAAGCTTCAATACCTGACCAGGTCAAGGATTCGGGATTCCGCCCGTTGGCGGTCGTCAGTTCAATCTGGCCTCCAACACGACCGAACGCACGTACCCACCCGAGCCATCGAACCATTTGGAAGGCACGACATTGCTCAGATCTCGCCTGCCGCGCTGCTCATACTGAAACTGGGCGAAAGCCTTGTTGCCTTTGCCGTGCGTCGTGTTGGGTTTTGACGGCAACCAGTTTGTGTATTTGACCGGCTCACCGCTATACCAGCGCCAGCCGATTTTTGCATTGCCTTCACCGGGGTCCTTTCTGAAACCGAAATACGGCCCCGCCTTGTAACTGTAATTCGTCCTGCTGTCGTATCCGACGTCAAAAAAGGACGGGTCATTGGCAATCATGCGAACAATAAACGCATTCTCTTCGGCTGACGTTATTGCGGCAAGATCGACACCGCATTTCTGGGCTTCGCCGCGAGCATTCCGAATGTTGCCCGAGAAAACCATCACAATGTAAAGGCTGTCGCGAAACGTACCGTAGATGCTCTTTCTCAGCCCAAGACAGCCCAGGATCGACGTGATTTCTTCAGATTCGCCGAGCAACTCCAGTTCTTCGACGTTCTGACGAACTGCGAACGGGTTGCTGATGAAACTGTCGTCCGCCCCTTTTTGCAAACCGATCCCCAGACTGGCCAGCACGGCAAGATCTACGTATCCGGTCTGCTCAAAACTACTCTCGGCCTGAAAAGACCGTATTCCAGCGCGTGTCCTTGGGCCAATAGCGCCATCAGGCGTCCCAACATCAAAACCTGCTTTATTGAGTTCTTGCTGCAAACGCATTTTCATTTCTCGATCCGGCAGCAACATGTCTTCCAACACACCGATACGCCCATCTTTTTTGACCCAATTTGGTGTTATTTCGGCCATACGGTTCAGCACTTCCGGTTCGGCAATCGACGCCGCGCGGTATTTCTGGCTAATCAGACTCCAGCCCCGCATCGAGTTGACCGTCATCGCTGCTTCCATTTCGTCTTTGCGAGTTACAGTCGGTGCCAACGGAACGGGTGTAGCGGGCGCCTGTAATGCCGCCGTTTCCAGGCCAGGGACCAGAAAAATGTCCTGACCCGGAAGCGATCCATAGATGAAAGGTTCTTGAAAACCGTCCGTCAGTTCAAACACCCGGTCTCTTACCCGGCGGAACATCTTACCCAGCTCCAACCCCGGCTGTTCGATATGCTCCAAAAGCGCCTGCGCGTAAGGGCTGTTCCGGCCTTCGCCATCCTGCGCCAGTGTGCCCCCGCGGGCGGCATATCCCACAACCACACCGCCCGGTTCCACCGCAGCCAGCCCGCGCCCGACCGATCGGGTCGCCGAAACGCGTGTCATCTGCGCCAGGAACGGATTGTTCCGACAGGCGTCGACCAGTACGATTTTCAGCCCGGGGGCATCTGCAATGGCGTTCACGATCGCATCCAGACGGATGGCCTCGAACTCGACGTCCCGATCGCTTTTCAGCGTTGCGTTTACCGGTATCAGGTAGTTCGTGTTTTCGATCTCGATCCCGTGGCCGGCAAAATAGACCAAGGCCACGTCAGCGGCCGCGGCGGTTTCCGCAAAGTCGCGCAGTGCGATGCGCATACCGTTGTAGTCGAGGTTCAGGCTTTCGGTGACTTCAAACCCAATGCGCCTGAGAGATGCCGAGATATCTTCGGCGTCATTGGCCGGGTTACTCAAGTCCGATACATGCTGATACGCGGAATTACCGATTACAAGCGCGACCCGATTTTCCAGGGCTTCAAGCCGCAATGGCATCAGCAGGACAAGCAGGCCAAAGGACAGAAGCCAGATGCCAGTTCTCCAACAGCGACCAGAAGACATGCGCACTCACCCGAACTCATTCAAACAGCGCTGAGGACTTTAGCACAACTCTGCTCAACCTCAGAATCCGCCAGGGCAACGGGACACAGACGCGTCCCAAACTGGACTCTGACTAAATTCATGCTTACCGTTGCTTTTGAATATTCTGTTTTTTTAAGGGTTTACTGTGCGAGGCTTCGGGTGCCGTCGATCAGGGTTTCAAAATTCACACTGTTGTTCACGCTGGCACTGCCGGTGTTCTTTGACACTGGCGTATTGGCGGCAAGCGAAGAACAAGTCACCAACGGGTCCAACGACGTTGTGTTTATCCCCCCTGAGATTGGTGCGCCCGGAGACCGAATGGGGGCCGGCACACGCGGCACGCTTTCGGGTGATGACACCAAACTGCTGACGTTGCTGGTACCGGATGGTGGCGGCCTGACAACTCTTTCATCCCCCCCATTGGTCTGGCGTCTGGCGCACGGCCACCGGGGAAACCTGATCATCGGCCTCAATCCACTTGGATCATTGGGCGTGGAGTTGCAATTACAGGGCCCATTTCCGCCGGGCGACTACGGGCTGGATCTTGGCAGGTCCGATTACACGCTGGAAACCGGCCGCATCTACGAATGGCATGTGGCGCTGATCGACCAGCAATCCGGCGCTGTTCTGGAGCGTGCGACAGCTTTGATCGAGCGGTTTCCGGATCAGATGAAGGCTCAGAACCCCGCGACGGCAGGTCTTTGGTTCGACGCGCTTGCGGAACTGGTTGAAATTGGCCTCAGCGGTCGCGTAAGGGCCACTGACGCAACCGGGTTCGGGCAGCTTCTGGAAACAGCCGGTGTGGGCCATTGAAGTCGGAAGATCAAAGGCAGACATGGCTGAGACCGTCGATGCTGATGCCAGTCTGGCAAAGCTGGGCACTGGTCGGCTTGATTACTCTTGTTGTCGGAGGTTTATTGGTCGAATTGCGGGTGAAGGGTCTGCTTGAGCCTCTCCAACGTGCCCAATACGACTGGACCACTTCGGTGCTGGCAACCTCTGAACAAACGAAAGATGTCCTTCTTGTCGCCATTTCTGACGACGATCTCGGGCAATGGGGTTGGCCAGTCCCCGACGCGCAGATCGCACAACTGACGGAAACCTTGCTGGCTGCCGGCGCGACCGCAGTCGGGATCGATATATACCGGGATGTTCCTGCGGGCGATGGCCGGGACAGGCTGATCAACATACTGAACGAACCCAGAGTTGTCGTGATCTCGAAACTGGCCGACGCAGGCGGGACAGGCATCGACGCACCTACCGGGGTAAAAACCGGGTTTTCGGACATTCCGATTGACCCCGATGGCGTTGTGCGGCGCGCCCTTCTGCTGGTCAACACGCCGGATGGGATCGCAGTGTCGCTGTCAATGGAACTGACGGCGATTTTTTCATCAAGGCCCACATTGCAAAGCGCCCCGGATAACCCACGTTTTCTGGCGTTTGGTAAAACGACCGCAGAGCCATTGGTTAAAGGGCTGAACTTGTTTCGTAACGCCGATACTTCTGGTTATCAGATCATGATCGACTATCTGAATGATCTTCCGATTGCCCACCGAGTCCCCGCAGCAGATGTACTGGCTGGGAAAGAGCTGGCGCAATTCGACGGAAAGACGGTCATCATCGGTGTTACCAGCCACTCGGTTAAGGACTATTTCTCGACTCCCCTCAATCGGGCAACCGGGGCCAGTTTCACTTTCGGCGCGGAAGTTCACGCAGCCATTGCGCAACAGCTGATCGACTATTCGAATGGTTCGCGTTCTCCGTTGAGCTCTCTGAGCGACCTTGCCTCCTCTATCATCATCCTGCTTTCAACATTTGCCGGCGCAGTTGTGGCTGTATTCGTTCGAATGACTTCGCGGGCTATCGGTATGGCGACGGTGGGCGGGACGGTCTTGTTTGCCGGTCTGTCCGCCCTTCAAGCGGCAGCCCTGCTGGCGCCTGCAGCGACCACGTTGTTGGGCTGGTCTATTGGGTTTCTCATTGGGTTCGCCGTTATCGCCGGAGTTTCACGCAACCAAAGACGCGCCATCGTTCAGGTGTTTTCATCACACCTGTCCGAGGAACTTTCCGCCGAAATATGGCAGCAGCGAAAAAGACTTCTGTCCGGCGGCAAGCCAAGATCCCGCCGTCTGTTCGTCACCGCACTGCTGGCCGATATCGAAGGTTCAACGCGGGTCGGAAATTCGATGGATGCGGAAGATTTCATGGTGTGGGTATCGCGCATATTGGACAGGTTGGGTGAAATCGCACGCGAACATGGCGGGTTTGTCGAAAAGTTCACAGGAGATGGGATCCTCGTCGTATTCGGCGCTCCGATACCAAGCGAGACAGAAAGCCAACGGCAGGTCGACGGCCGGTCGGCCTTGCAATGCGCGCGCACCATGCGTCAGGCCGCGATCGCACTGAATGCAGAATTGAACGATCAGCCGAAATACAATCTGCGAATTGCACTGAACAGCGGCGAGGCATTGGGAGGAACTCTGGGCGTGAGCGGCTCGCTGCACTACAATGTGATCGGTGACACAATCAACGTGGCCGCAAGACTGGAAAGCTGGACAAAATCCCTTGATCGCGACAGCGGCGGGTTCCGCCCTGTGTGCATGACCATGGCCACTGCGCGCACCATTGACCCCAATCGTGATTGGCCCGTGCTGTCCTCATTCCTTCACGACGATGGGATTACCGATATTCAGGTCGTCGCCGTCGAAATGGAATAATGAGTACGGCCTTCTGAAAAATGTTCCGTGCTGGCAGAGCGTCGTGGGCACTCAACCTCCGCAATTGCATAGGTGCCTGCGCACCCCTCCACGGAAACAAGGGCTAGTACTGAACGCAGGAGAGTCAGGCAGTCTTTTGCACATAGGACTTTCCGCGAATTCAAAGGTCAGAGGCTTGCCTTTGGAAGTGGCATAGCGACGAAGCGTTTAGTGTGAAAAACCACAATTGGTGTGACGATCTTCGGTAAACAAAAATACATTAAGGTGATCAAGTAATGCATTGAACTTTCACCACTCCGTGCCGCAGCGTCATCCGAATGGGGTAGCCTTTTTGCGCGATGTTTGATGACGAACATGGCCTGATCCACTCCTCACTCCAACAAGCGAACAGTCTCGCCCGTTTTCAGCGCCTTCTGGGCGGCAAGTCCCATCTTTACGGCCCAGATACCATCATGCAAACTCACATCCGGGCCCGCCTTTTTGCCGTGCAAAAGATCCAGGAACCCTTTGTGCTGATAGAATGTCGAACCGTTGTGATCCCCCGCTGCCAGAAGACGGGGATCGACGGGGATTTCCTGCGCGACAGGTCCCTTCGGATCCCGCGGACTTAGAATAACCTGCGGCACCGGCGGCTCGCCCAGATGCTTTGGCCAGAACCGGCCCGGTCCCGGCACCAGCGCCTCGATTTTGGCCTCGCGACCCACGGCCGAGATTTCTTCCTGATAGCGAGAGCCTTCCGCAAACATGCACAATTCCAGCATGGCTCGTGCGCCATTGGCAAAGTCGACAAGCACATAGCCGTGATCAAGAATATCAGGCACCTCACCGTCATAGCTCTCGTTCAGATGGTTTACGGCCTGTCCGCCGCTGGCCGAGATGCGCACCGGGTCAGAGTGCAGGATCAGGCGCATCAGGTCGAAGAAATGGCAACATTTCTCGACAAAGGTTCCACCGGTGTTGCGATTGAACCGGTTCCAGTTGCCGACCTTCTCCAGAAACGGAAAGCGATGTTCGCGGATCGTCAACATACGGACCCCACCCGTTTCCCCGATCTTCTCGATCAGCGCAGCTATGGGTGGCATATAGCGATACTCCATCGCTACCCAGATCGGATGCGGATAATCGCGCTGCAAACGCTCCATCCGCGCCGCATCCTGCGGGTCGGTGAACAGGGGTTTTTCTACCAGCAGCGGCAGCGGGCGCATCTGAGCGATCTCGCAGATCTGCTCGACATGCAGGTGGTTCGGGCTGGCAATAACCAGGCAGTCCAGCTCACTGACCGCCAGCAACTCCTGCACGGACCCCGCCATCACCGCATCCGGCGCGATGGCTTTCGCGGCATTTGCCATTGCCGGGTCAGGTTCGAAAATCGCCGCAACGCGCGCGCCTTCCAACAAGCCGATATTGTGCAGGTGTTCCTGCCCCATCATGCCGCATCCGATCAGCCCGTAATTGATGACCCGGGTCATGCGCGTTTCCTTTTACTTCAAACGTTGGACATAGGTGGCCCGATCTGGATCGAACCATGTTTTTGAGAACTCAACGGGCGCCGCCCCTTCGGACCAGCTGAACCGCTCGATATACCCTACGATCTGACCGGCGGGCTTGGTGAAGTCAGGTGGCGTCCAGTCGGGCAGCGCACCGACCGAAACCCGGTCCTCGGCCCGGGTGATCCAGAACCCCAAATGGTGCTGGTAATACCGGTAAAGAGAATCCGACAGCAGGTTGCGATCAATCCGACCGGCTGATTCGTCCAGCCAGATTTCCTCGACCGCGATAATTGTGTCATTCAGATAACGCATCCGGCGCACGCGGGACCCGGTTTCGGCGGTACCAAAATTTGGCAGATCAGACGGCTTGCGCAGATAGTCGACCGACAGGATATCCGCCCGCGGCAGGCCGCCGCCTTGGGGCAGTTCCAGCCGGAACATCGCGTAAACGCTGTTCTGGGTTCCCGTCTCGCGAACATAGTTTCCCGAACCCTGAATGCGTTCCAGCATCCCCTTTTTCTCAAGCTCCGATAGCGATTTTCGCAGCGTCCCGACCGAGACCTGAAGTTCGGCCGCCATATCCCGTTCGGGCGGCAGGCGTTCCCCGTCGATAAGACGGCCCGCCGCGATGTCACGGATCAGAAGTTCCGCGATCTGAACATAGATCGGCAGTGCGTTTGGGTTTCGGCTGGTTGGGGACACGTCTGGGCGCTTCATTCGGTCGCAGGAAAAATTGATACACTATTGATCTACATCAATGCGGTTGCTACGCAAGAGGAAAGTGGAAACCGCGCGGAGAACGACTCAGATGACCATCGTCCCCATCACTTCGCCTGATCTGGACGCGGCAGAAGTATCGTGGTTCGCGGCGCTGTGCTCAGACGATTATCAGTTTCTGGGCGTGCCGGATGGCAATCTGCGGTCCAGCTGGGAGCATTGCTCCGGCATCGTGAAAGAAGCTGAAGCGCAAGGGTTTCGAAACATTCTGTGCCCCTCGTCCTATCAGGTCGGGCAGGACACGCTGAGCTTTGTGGCGGGCTGTGCACCAATCACCGATAGGATCAATTTGCTGGCCGCGGTTCGCTGTGGCGAAATGCAGCCAATCATGCTGGCCCGTACCATCGCAACGCTGGATCACATGCTGAAGGGGCGGCTGACGGTCAATATCATCTCGTCCGATTTTCCCGGCGAAAAGGCTGAAAGCGCCTATCGTTATCAGCGCTCTCGCGAGGTGGTGGAAATTCTGAAACAGGCCTGGACCCAGGATGAGATCAATCATGCGGGCGAAGTCTATAACTTTTTGGGCCTGACGACCGATCCGGCCAGGCCCTATCAGACCGGTGGTCCGTTGCTGTACTTCGGCGGCTATTCTCCGTCGGCCCTGGAGCTTTGCGGCGAGCACTGTGACGTCTATCTGATGTGGCCGGAAACCAAGGATCAACTGGCCGAACGGATGAAGGCCGTCCATGCGGTTGCCGAGAACTACAACCGAACACTGGATTACGGCCTGCGCGTGCACATGATCGTCCGCGATACCGAGGCCGAAGCGCAGGAATACGCGGATTACATCGTCTCGAAACTCGACGATGAATATGGGCGCGCCATTCGTGAACGCGCGCTGGATGCAACCTCGCTGGGTGTGGCGCATCAGGCCAAGAACCGCGATCTGGCGGATGAATACGGCTATGTCGAGCCCGGTCTGTGGACTGGCGTTGGCCGCGCAAGGTCCGGTTGCGGAGCCGCGCTGGTCGGGTCGACCGATCAGGTTTTGTCCAAGATCGAAGAGTATCAGAAAATGGGCATCCGCGCGTTCATCTTCTCGGGTTATCCGCACATGGATGAAGCCAGGCACTTTGGCGCCCGCGTTTTGCCCAACCTGAAAACCTGCTCGCTTCCCGAAGAATACGGGCGCGTGCCAAAGACGACCCCGGCCACACCGCTGGGCAACGGAGTTCGCCGCTGATGCAACGTGTAAAACTATCGGACACGCTGGAATTGAGCCGCCTTGTCTACGGAATGTGGCGGCTGGGCGATGACAGTGATACTTCGGCGGACCATGTCGAAGCCAAGATCCAGTCCTGCCTGGATCAGGGCATCACCACCTTCGATCAGGCTGACATCTATGGCGGCTACGCAGCCGAAGCTGTGCTGGGTGCTGCGCTGCGCGCCAATCCCGGTCTGCGCCAGCGGATGGAAATCGTTACCAAATGCGACATCATCGCACCTGTCGGGCGGTATTCGGATGCGAAGGTCAAATACTATGACACCTCGCGCGCGCATATCCTGCAGTCAGTCGACACCTCGCTTTCGGAAATGGCCATCGACCATATCGACTTGCTGCTGATCCACCGTCCCGACCCGCTGATGGACCATCATGACACTGGCGCAGCACTGGATGAAGTTGTCACCAGCGGCAAAGTGCGCGCGGTTGGCGTGTCCAACTTTCGACCTTGGGACTGGACACTGTTGCAATCTGCGATGAAGACCAAACTGGTCACCAACCAGATCGAGATTTCTTTAGGCGAGATCAGCCCCTTCACCAATGGCGATCTGGCGTTCCATCAGCAGCATGGACAACCGGTCATGGCGTGGTCGCCGTTAGGCGGCGGAATGTTGATGGCCGGGAACCCTCCGGTCGGGGTGGTGGCAGACGAAATCGCGCAAGAGTTCGGGGTGGACCGGGCCGCTGTGGCGGTGGCTTTCCTGCTGGCGCATCCGGCGGGCATTCTGCCGGTGCTGGGCACCAACAACCTGGAACGGATCAAGCGCATCTCGGACGCACTGAATGTCAATCTGGATCGTGAAAGCTGGTTCCGCCTGTACGAGGCGGCACTGGGGCATGAGGTACCATGATGAACGCAATTTCAAAGGACCTGACACGCACCTTCGTCCCGCACAAGGACGACACCCGCACCCTGCGCGACGCCTTTGGCCGCTTTGCCACCGGTGTTACCATCGTCACCTGTTACAGCGAAGACGGACCAATCTGCATCACGGCGAACAGCTTCTCGTCCTTGTCACTGGATCCGCCTCTGATCATGTGGGCTGCAGACCGCAATTCGCGCCGGTTCCCCTATTTCCACAAGGCGCGGCATTTCACCGTTCACGTGTTATCGTCTGAACAGGACGCACTTTGCTTTGGCTGTTCCAAGGACGCCCATGCGCTGCGCGACATCCGGCATGAGCGGTGCACAAACGGAACGCCGCTGTTGCCGGATTGTCTGGCACGTTTTGAATGCGAGCAGCACGCCTATCACGATGCAGGCGATCACGTGATCGTGGTGGGAAAAGTCCTGAAGGCCAGCATGAGCGACGGAGACGCACTGACCTTCTATGCCGGAAAACTCGGCCAATTCGCGAAGAAATAAGCGCGTTCTGACGACTGCGGGACGAACCCGCAGCTGAACTTGGGAGGATCCGCATGGGCGGACTGGCATCGGTGCTTGCACCGATTGCATTCGTGAACGAAACCGTGCTGCGTCTGGGCCGCGCGGTTGGCGTTGTTGCGATTGCATTGATGGTGATCGCAATCCTGATTCAGGTGTTCTTCCGATATGTCCTGGGCAACGCTCTGCCCTGGCCGGATGAAGCCGCCCGGTTCTGCATGCTCTGGATGACCGGCCTGATGGCTCCGACGGCTTTTCGGCGTGGCGGGTTCGTGGCGATTGACATGTTGCAACGGTTCTTACCTCGTCTGCTGGGCCAGTCCCTCAATCTGTTCTTGTTGCTGATCTCGCTGATCGTCCTGCTGGTCGCCGTCAATATTGGTTGGTCTGAAGTCACGGGCTTTGGCGGCAGATTTGCCACTGCTGCTTTGTACCTGCCAACATCGTTCGGTTTCGATGAATGGTACCGTATTCCCCGCAGTTGGATGATGGCCTCGCTGCTGGTGGGGATCATCCTGCTTATCTCGGTGAATATCGAGCTGATCCTGCGATCCCTGATCACCATGCTCGGCGGCGCACATCTTCTGCCGGAAATTCCCGAAGCAGCCGTGGGGGCCGAATAGATGCTGATCTGGTTCCTGCCCACTTTCCTTGTTTTCCTGTTGATAGGCCTACCGGTCTTTTTCGCGCTGCTGGCCGCGCCGGGCATTCTGCTGTGGCTCAACGGCCAAACGAATGACATTACGCTGCTTTATCGCAATGTCTACAATGGCATGGACAGCTTTCCGCTGATGGCCATCCCCTTCTTCATGCTCGCCGGAGAGCTGATGAACCGGGGCGGCATCACCATTCGCCTCGTCGAATTCTCGCAGGCCCTGATGGGGCACCTGCGCGGAGGACTGGCACATGTGAACGTACTGAGCTCGATCCTGTTCGCCGGCCTCTCGGGCTCTGCCGTGGCCGACACATCCGCCTTGGGGTCAATGCTGATCCCAGCGATGGAGAAACAGGGCTATACCCGCAAATTCGCCGCGGCGATTACAGCGGCCAGTTCGGTCATCGGGCCGATCATCCCGCCCTCGGGCATCATGATCATCTATGCCTATGTCATGGGTGAAAGCGTCGCCGCCCTGTTTCTGGCCGGGATCGTCCCCGGGATCATGGTGGGCGTCGGCCTGATGGTGATGATCAAATTCATGGCTGATCGCTATGATTTCCCGGTCGCCAGCCGGAAATACACCTGGGATGAACGCCGCCAGGCCAGCCTCAAGGCGTTCTTTCCGCTGATGACACCCGTGATCATTCTCGGCGGCATTCTGGGCGGCATCTTCACGCCGACCGAAGCCGCTGCTGTCGCGGTCGGCTATGCGTTCATCATCGGTTTTTTCGTCCTGCGCACGCTGACAATGAAGGAAGTGCCCGAGGTTCTCAGCAATGCGGGCATGACCTCGGCTGTTGTGTTGCTGCTGGTCGGCGCCGCGATGGCGTTCAAGACGGTGGTCAGTCTCAGCCACGCGCCCGAACAACTGGCCTCGCTGATCCTCAGCCTGTCCGAAAATCCGTTGATCCTGCTGTTTTTGATCAACCTGCTTCTGTTCATCGTCGGCATGTTTCTGGATGCAGGTCCCGCGATCATCATCCTTGGCCCGATCCTTGGCCCCATCTTCACCAGCCTTGGCGTCGATCCGATCCATTTCGCCATTATCATGAGCGTCAACCTGACTGTTGGTCTCGCCACGCCACCCATGGGGCTGGTACTGTTCGTGGCCGCCGCCGTGTCGCGGGAACGGGTCGAAACCATCGCCAAGGCGATCCTGCCGTTTCTGGCGGTCGAAATCATAGTGATCTTCCTGATCACCTATATCCCCGCACTATCCATGACGATCCCGAGGATAACGGGATTTGCAAACTGACTGAGTACCACAGGGAGGAAACGCATGCTCAGACAATTCATCAAAACCGCTGCGGTGGCCACATCGCTTGTGGCCGCGTCCGCCATGGCCGCTGTGGCTGCAGACTATACACTGCGGGCAACTGCGAACTCGAATGAAAACGACGAAGACTATGACGGCCTGATCGTTTTCAAAAACTATGTCGAGGCCGCGTCGAACGGAGCTATCGAGGTCGAGTTGTTCATCGGCACGCAGCTGTGTTCGAACGGCGCGGAATGCCTGCAGGGCGTGGCTGACGGCACTATCGACATCTACATTTCCACTTCCGGCGGGGCCTCGGGCATCTTCCCATACGTGCAGGTTCTGGACCTGCCCTACCTGATGGCCGATGACCGGATTGCCGAGCATGTGCTGTCCGGTGACTTCACCCGCACCATGCGCAACATGGCGCTGGAAGACTCGGGCGGCGCGATCCGCCTTATGACCATCGGCAACACCGGTGGCTGGCGCAACTTCGCCAACACACAGCGCCGCATCGCCGAGCCTGCCGATATGGAAGGTCTGAAAATCCGTACCGTGGTCGCAGACCTGCCGCAGGAACTAGTGAAAGCACTGGGTGCATCCCCTACACCGATCCCGTGGCCTGAGCTGTTTACCAGCTTCCAGACCGGCGTCGTTGAGGGCTCGAAGAATGGCATCACGGACATCATGGGCATGAAATTCCCTGATGCGGGTCTGCAATTCGTCACGCTGGATGGCCACGCCTACATGGGGGCGCTGTGGTGGATGAACAACGCCAAGTTCCAGGAAATGCCCGAGGACCTGCGCCGCGTGGTTGTCGACGGCTTCTATGCGTTGCAGCAGGCCACCTTTGCCTCGCCCAAGCGCAAGTCGATTCAGGCTTATGAGGATTTCGTCGCCGGTGGAGGTGATCTCTATGTCCTGACGCCAGACCAAAAGGCTGCGTTCAAAGCGGCCGCAACTCCGGTCTATGAGTGGTTCCAGTCCAACGTTGCCCGTGGTGACGAGATTTTTGGTGCGCTGACCGACGCGGTTGCCGCGGCTGAGGCCGACGTGAACGCGTCACGTGACGCGGATCTGAACTGATCTGGCGGGTCGGGCCTGTGGTCCGACCCTCACCGAAACGGGTACATCCACCCTTTGTAATCGTTCACCAGAACATGCGCCCTTTCGATCTGCTCCGGCGACATTTTCTTGACCACTTCCTCAAGGCTGATCGCCGCGTCGGGATCGCCGCCAATGGCGCTGAGCGTGTACCACATGTAGGCCCGCACCAGATCGGGCGCGGGCATGCCAAGACCCAGCTCATAGTACCAGCCCACACCAGACTGCGCCCCGGGATGCCCTTTCATCGAGGCGCGCAGATACCATTCGAACGCCCGTTCGTAATCCTGCGCGACTCCAAGACCCAACCCGTACATCACACCGATCAACTCTTCGGCTTCGGCATTGCCCGATCGGGCGGCCGGCAACAATTCCTCGCGCGCAGCTTCGAACTCTCCGGCCTCCATCATGTCGCGGGCCTGTTCCAACTCGGCCAGCGCAGGCGTCGCAAGACAGAAAAGGGCAAATACAAACTGGCGCATGGGGTGGCTGCTCTCCTTTGGGGCGGGATGGCGGCAGCGCAAGACTTGCCGCGCCCATTGACCGACGATGACTTCATTTCTTTTGATATGAAACAGGCCGCCATTGGTCATCAACTGTTTTACGATCCAATCCTGTCAGGCAACCGGAACATCGCCTGCGCCCATTGTCACCACCCGGATTTCGGTACCTCTGACGGGTTATCGTTGGGTATTGGTGAGGGCGGACAAGGGCTGGGACCGAAGCGTACCCCCGGAACCGGAGCCGGCAGAATCCGCAAACGTATCCCTCGCAATTCTCCGGGCCTGTGGAACCTTGGCGCGAAAGACATTCACACGGTTTTTCACGATGGACGGCTCAGTGTTTCCGAAGTCTACGGCAACGGCTTCAACTCCCCTGCGCAGGAATGGCTGCCGGAGGGGCTGAATTCCCTTCTGGCCGCGCAGGCACTTTTTCCGCTGACATCACAATTCGAAATGGCCGGGAACGTAGCTGAAAATCAGGTCACCGGAGCGGTACATGACCGGATCGACAAAGGCTGGCCGATCCTTGCCAAACGGGTTCGTACCGAGCCTCGGTATGGCCCTGCCATGGTCGCGGCCTTCGAAGAAATCGAAACCACCGAAGAAATCACGATCACCCAGATCGCCAATGCGCTGGCAGCCTTTATGGCCATCGAATGGCGCAGCACGGACAGCCCGTTCGACCAATTTCTGGCGGGCGATGCCGATGCCCTTTCACTTGCGCAGAAAAACGGCATGAACCTGTTTTATCGAAAGGCAAAATGCGCCACCTGCCATTCCGGGCCTTTGATGTCAGATCAGAAGTTTCACGCGTTGGGCCTGCCACCCTTCGGACCCGGTCGTACCCGACAGTGGGATCCTTTTGTGCGCGACGTGGGCCGAATGGGTGAAAGTGACCAGCTGGAGGACGCCTACCGTTTCCGAACCCCGATGCTGCGCAACGTTGCCCTGACTGCACCCTACGGCCATAACGGCGCATTCCCGGACCTTAAAAGCATGATCCGCCATCATCTGGACCCACAAACCAGTCTGGCGAACTGGACACGCGACATGGCGGCCCTGCCCCCGGTTCCCTGGCTTCAGGATGCGGATTTTGTAGTTTGGGACGACCGGTTTGAAATGGAACGTCAGCGCAACAAGGTCGATATTGCCCAAGTCAGATTGACCGACGCGGAAATCGACAACCTCGTGGCCTTTCTGCATTCCTTGACAGGTGTCAGCGTAGACGCCCCACCCTTTGGCGTACCAGCAGGATTCGTTCCCTAGCGCATCTTACTCAAAACAAAGAAGGAGTTCTCAGGGTCTAGACGCGGCGGCTCCCGGACCATAGCGGCACAGCATCATATCGACGCTGCTTTCGATGGTTTCGGTCATTTCCGAGTGGCTGAGCACGCCGCCACTGAACATCATGGGCCAGAACGCCTTTGCCTTGATCAGTCCGATAAACTCCTTACCCGCCTGATCAGCGTCTTCGATCTGCAACTGGCCGTCCTCGGCGGCGTCTTTCAGCATGGCGATGAATGTCGAGGTCTTGTCCAGCTTGCCCTGTGCTGCCGCCGCCAGATCCGGGTTGCGCAAAGTTTCGCTGATAATCATCCTCGACATCGCAATCACGTCCGGGCGCATCAGAATCCGGCCCTCAGCCCAGGCCAAATCCGTCAACTGTTCGCGAATATCGCGCCCCGGCTGATACCGGATCTCCAATACCTCGGCAAAACGGCCGGACAGTTCAGTTACAATTGAACGAAAGAGATTTTCTTTACTTTCAAAGTACTTGTAAAGCGTGCGCTTTGACACTTCGGCCCGCGCCGAAATGCGATCCATACTGGCAGAAGCAAAGCCCTTGTCCTGAAACTCGGCCACGGCGGCCTCAATGATCTGGGCGTACTTGGACTCATTCGGTGAATTGCATTGGATCATGTTCCACCTATAGACCCATCACGTCCGGCCGGTCAAACAACAGTGTAAACTTGAGAGTTTACATCAGCTGATTTGACACTTAAGGTAAACGCGCCAGTTTACCGATTCAGGTATCCAGCCCAACAGGAGAACCCCTCATGGCTCTGACATTGAAGTTAAACGGTGAAACCCACACGGTCGACGCCGAACCCGGCACGCCCCTGCTCTGGGTGATCCGGGACGAACTCAAGCTGACCGGCACCAAGTTCGGGTGCGGTGTCGCATCGTGCGGTGCCTGCACCGTACACGTGAACGGCGAACCGGTTCGTTCGTGCCAGACCTTTGTAGAAGACATTGAAGACGCAGAAATCACGACAATTGAAGCCGTTGGCGACGGAAAGATCGGCGCAGCCGTGCAGCAAGCATGGGTCGAACTGGACGTGGTCCAGTGCGGTTATTGCCAGTCGGGTCAGGTGATGTCGGCGGTCGGACTTCTGTCTGAAAACCCGAAGCCCAGCGTCGAAGAGATTGACGACTACATGTCCGGCAACGCCTGCCGCTGCGCCACTTACCAACGCATCCGCGCCGGAATCCAGCGCGCTTCTGAAATTCTGGAGGCCTGATCCATGACCATCAACACTTCTCGCCGTGGATTTCTGAAAGGCGCTGCTGCCGCCGGTGCCGTCCTGCTGGTTGGCGCCCGCCCCGATGGCGTTCTGGCTGTCGCCTCATCCGAGACCGCGCAGTTCAACCCGTTCGTGAAAATTGACGCCGATGGCACCGTGACCGCCATCGTCAAGCACTTTGAAAAGGGTCAGGGCCCTGCAACCGGTCTGCCGACGCTGATTGCGGAGGAAATCGGCCTGACCATGGACCAGATCAAGTACGAATTCGCCCCATCCAATCCGCAGGTCTACAACAACCTGCTGTTTGGCCCCTTCCAGGGAACCGGCGGGTCGACCGCGATGGCAAACTCGTGGCTGCAGTACCGCCAGGCCGGTGCTGCTGCGCGTGAAATGCTGATCACTGCGGCTGCCCAAAGCTGGGGTGTGGATGCGTCAGTCATCACTATCGAGGAAGGCATCGTCAAGGCGGGCGACAAATCCGCACCGATTGCGGAGTTCGTTGCGGCGGCCTCTCAGTTAGAGGTTCCGGCCGAGCCGCGTCTGAAAGACCCGTCAGAGTTCCGTCTGATCGGCAACGAAGCGGTGCGCCGCAAGGACTCGGCCATCAAGGGCAATGGTCAGGCCATGTATGCCATGGACGTTCACCTGCCCAACCAGATGGTTGCCATGATCAAGCGCCCGGAATCGAAGGGCGGCGTCGCGCTTGGTTTTGACGACAGCGCGTCGAAAGAGGTTAAGGGCTACATCAACGCCGCCGTCCTGCCCAACCAGGCGGGCGTCGCGGTTTATGCCGAAAACACCTGGGCCGCGATTCAGGCACGTGACGCGCTTGTGGTCGAATGGGACATGTCGGGTGCCGAAACCCGCGACTCGGATCAGATCAGGACCGAGATCATGGCCGCCCTGGACGCTGAACCCACATATAATGTGAACAAGGCAGACGTCGCAGCTGTGGCGACGGCCATCGAAGGCGCGGATAAGGTAGTCGAAAAGACCTTCTACTTCCCTCTGCTGGCACATGCACCGATGGAGCCGCTGAACTGCACCATCGAACAGACGGCCGAAGGCGACATCGTCCTGCATGACGGCGCGCAGATGCCAACCGGCCCGCATATGGCCTATCAGCAGATCTTCCAGCTGCCGCCTGAGAAGATCCACATCAAGACGATGCTGGCCGGTGGCTCGTTCGGCCGTCGCGCAACGCCTGATGCGGATTATCAAGTCGAGGCCGCGCTGGCTTTTGTGATCACCGACCGTTCGCGCCCTGTGAAACTGGTCTGGACACGAGAGGATGATATCCGCAGCGGTTATTACCGCCCTGCATTTGGCCACAAGGTGCGTGTGGGTCTGGATGGAGAAGGCAACATCGTTGGCTGGCAGCATCAGGTGGCCGGACAATCGGTGATCAAAGGCACGCCGTTCGAAGCCGTTCTGGTAAAAGACGGGATCGACCACAGTTCGATCGAGGGGATTGCTGACAGCCCGTACACAATCCCCGGCATGGCTCTGGGTCTGACCGACACGCCCAAAGCTACAACCGTTCTGTGGTGGCGCTCGGTCGGTCACACCCACACCGGCTACGTGATGGAGGCCATGATGGACCTTGTCGCCGAAACAGCGGGCCGTGATCCGGTGGAGTTCCGTCTGGCACATCTGGCGGATACCAGCGACGCCGATCAACAGCGCAAAGCAGGCGTCCTGAAACTTGCCGTTGAAAAAGCTGACTGGGGCAACGCACCCGCAGGCCGCGCGCAAGGGATTGCCGTGCACAAATCCTTCGGATCCTACGCAGCTCAGGTCGTCGAGGTTTCGGGCGATCCAGAGAACGGCATCAAGATCGAAAAGGTCACTTGCGCCGTGGATTGCGGGATTGCGGTGAACCCCGATGTGGTGCGCGCGCAGATGGAGGGTGGTATCGGCTACGGTATCGGTCATGTCATGCGGGATCAGATCACGCTGACCGGAGGCGTCGTGGACCAATACAACTTCCCGGACTACGAGCCTTTGCGCATCGGCGACATCGCGGAGATCGAAGTTCATATCGTAGCTTCCGCCGAGGCCCCGACCGGTGTCGGTGAGCCGGGCACCCCCCCCTCGGCCCCGGCCCTTGCCAACGCGATCCGCGCGCTTTCGGGCATCAAGGTGACCTCGTTGCCGATGGCGGAAAACGGCGTCAACTTCGTCTGACGTCCTGTGGTCCCGCGCCAGCGTTGGTTGGCGCGGGACTCAAAGCCCTACCTGACCGCAGGAAAAATTTGATCAAATTCCGTGACAAGACGCGCGGTCTCGACTACATCTCGGGAAACGAGAGTATTGGAGACCAAAATGGACCTGAGCGCCCTGCCCGGTTTTCGTGTTGCTGCCTGTGACCTTAACGGTCAGATGCGCGGCAAACGCGTGCCGTCCTCTTACGCAGAAAAGCTGAACAAAGGCGCGGTCCGCATGCCGTTTTCGGCGCTGAATGTCGATCTTTGGGGCGCGGATATCGAAGGCAGTCCGCTGGTATTTGAATCCGGCGATGCCGATGGGATGCTTCTGCCGACCGATCGCGGACCGATTCCCATGCCCTGGCTTGATGCCGAAACCGCGCTGGTCCCGATGGCATTATATAATGACAAGTCCGAGCCATACGCAGGGGATCCCAGACATGCGCTTGCCGCAGTTCTGGCCGACTATGCAAAGCGCGGCTGGTCCGTGATCGCGGCAACTGAACTGGAGTTCACGCTGCTTGATGCATCGGGATCACAACCCGGAGCGCCTGCCAATCCGGTCACGGGTCGCAGATTGTGCGACGAGGCTGTCCTGTCCCTTGCGGAGCTGGACGCCTTTGATGCGTTCTTTACCGAGCTCTATGACGGTTGCGTGGCCATGGACATCCCCGCCCAAACCGCCATTTCCGAAAGCGGAATCGGCCAGTTCGAGATCAACCTGAACCATCAGGACGCCATGCGCTGCGCCGATGACACGTGGCTGTTCAAGGCCTTGACCCGTGGACTGGCCCGCAAACACGGCTTTACGGCGACATTCATGGCAAAACCCTATCCGCAGGACGCGGGCAACGGAATGCATGTCCATTTTTCCGTGGTCGATTCATCGGGCCGCAATGTGTTTGACAATGGTGGCCCCGATGGCAGCCACGAGTTGCACGCGGCTGTTGCAGGCTGTCTTGCCGCGATGCCGGGCAGTACGCTGGTTTTTGCCCCTCACGGAAACTCTTACACGCGCCTCGTGCCCGGGGCGCACGCTCCAACGGGGGCAAGCTGGGCTTATGAGAACCGAACCGCTGCCATCCGTATTCCCGGCGGCGCGCCGGTGGCACGTCGAATTGAACATCGCGTGGCTGGTGGCGACATCAACCCCTACCTGATGCTGACAGCTGTGTTGGGGGCAGCATTGGCCGGTATCGATGACGGGTTGCAGCCGCCCCCGCCGATTACCGGAAATGCCTATGAAATTGCCGGGCTACCGCAATTGGCAGGCGACTGGTCCTCGGCCATATCCGCGTTCGAGGCGGACCCGATGATCCGGCGGATCTTTCCCGCTGAACTGATCCGTAATCTTGTCATGACAAAACGGCAGGAGATCGCGCGGTTTTCCGAGCGCGCGCCAGAGACGCACTGGCTCAGTTACCTCGAGGCCGTATGACCCCCTTGCCCGCGATCAAGGACTCGCGTAGAATAAAATTTGATCAAATTTGGTGAATCATGAAAATCGGAATCCTAGTTACCGGCCACGCACCTGAACAGCTGGCTGACGACTTCGGCGAATATGATGCGATGTTTCGCGCCCTGCTGGATGGTCATGACTTCGAATTCGTGACCTTCCAGGTGGTCGACAATCAGTTCCCGAAGGACGTCTCTCAGGCTGACGGTTGGATCATCACGGGATCGCGTCACGGCGCTTACGAAGATCATCCGTGGATACCCCCGCTTGAGGACCTGATCAGGGAAATCCAGAATTCTGGAAAGCCACTGATCGGCGTGTGCTTTGGCCACCAGATCATCGCCCAGGCGCTGGGTGGAACGGTAGAAAAGTTCCAGGGCGGCTGGGCTGTCGGACGAACGGATTATGAACTGGACGGCCAGACGGTTTCTCTGAACGCCTGGCATCAGGATCAGGTAACCCGATTGCCCGAAGGCGCACGCGTGGTTGGTCAGAACGGGTTCTGCCGCAACGCAATGATCGCTTACGGAGACACGATCTGGACGGTGCAGGCGCATCCCGAATATTCCGATGACTTTATCGAGGGCCTGATGAGGACGCGCGGAAAAGGCGTGGTCCCGGACCCCATTTTGCAGGATGCGGCCAACCGCACGCGCGGACCGATCGATAATCCCGCAATTGGCCGTCAGATGGCAGAATTCCTGAAGAAAGAGAGGGCCTGATGGCCGACTGGAAAAAACAGCTGCCAGAGGCAGCGCGCGATTATATTGAAGGCCAACGTCTGGATGAGGTCGAGTGCATTATCTCGGATCTGCCGGGGATTGCCCGCGGCAAGGCCGTGCCTGCATCAAAATTTGCCAAGCAATCCTATTTTCATCTGCCCGACAGTATCTTCTATCAGACGATCACGGGTGACTGGGGCGAGGCAGCGGGCGAAGATGGCTTCATCGAACGCGACATGATCCTCAAGCCGGATTTCTCGACCGCTTCGGCGGCGCCCTGGACGGGTGACTGGACGCTACAGGTTATCCATGACGCCTATGACCGGGACGACAATCCGATCCCGTACAGCCCGCGCAATGTACTGAAACGCGTCGTGCAGCTTTATCATGACCGGGGCTGGAAGCCGGTCGTCGCACCCGAGATGGAGTTCTTTCTGGTCGCCCCCAACGTCGATCCGGCGCAGGAAATCAAGCCGATGATGGGCCGTTCGGGCCGTCCGGCTGCAGCGCGGCAGGCATATTCGATGACTGCGGTGGACGAGTTCGGCCCCGTGATCGACGACATCTATGACTTTGCCGAACATCAGGGGTTCGAAATCGACGGCATCACGCAAGAAGGCGGCGCGGGCCAGTTAGAGATCAACCTGCGCCACGGCAGCCCGGTGAAACTGGCCGATGAGGTCTTCTACTTCAAACGCCTGATCCGCGAAGCTGCACTGCGTCACAACTGCTTTGCGACCTTCATGGCCAAACCCATCGAGGACGAACCGGGCTCGGCGATGCATATTCACCACTCGATCATTGATATCGAAACCGGTGAGAACATCTTTTCCGGGCCGCAGGGGGGCGAGACGGACGCGTTCTATCATTACATCGCCGGATTGCAGAACCACCTGCCCGCCGGTCTGGCCGTCATGGCACCTTATGTGAATTCCTATCGCCGCTATGTGAAGGACCACGCCGCCCCGATCAATCTGGAATGGGCGCGTGACAATCGGACGACGGGCATCCGTGTTCCGCTGTCCAGCCCCGAAGCGCGTCGCGTTGAGAACCGCATCGCGGGTATGGATTGCAACCCCTACCTGGGCATCGCCCTGTCTTTGGCCTGTGGGTATCTGGGACTGACACAGCAGGAACGGCCCCGGCGCCAGTTCTACGGCGACGCCTATGAAGGCGACGGTGACATCCCGCAGGTCATGGGCAGTGCGCTGGATCTGTTTGACGAGGCCACAGCCCTGCACGAGGTTCTGGGACCGGAATTCGCCCGCGTCTACAGCATCGTCAAACGGGCGGAATACGAAGAATTTCTGCAGGTGATTTCCCCGTGGGAGCGCGAGCATCTTCTGCTGAACGTCTAAGGTACTTGCGCGATGAACCTGCTCTATTCCAATGACCGCAAGGCGGAATACCCGCCCAGCTGGTATGCCGCGACCGCACATGCGCCTGATCCTAACCCTGCCCTGACCGGCGATTGCACCGCGGATGTCTGTGTTGTCGGCGGCGGATACACCGGCCTGTCGGCGGCGCTGCATCTGGCTGAAGCCGGATTTGAGGTCGTTCTGCTGGAAGCGCATCGCGTTGGCTTTGGTGCCTCGGGGCGCAACGGCGGCCAGTTGGGCAGCGCGCAGCGAATGGATCAGGAAGATCTGGAGCTCTTGGTTGGCGATGATGACGCCGCCAAGCTTTGGGATCTTGCCGAAGACGCCAAGGATCTGGTCAAGTCACTGATCTCCAAACACAAGATTCAATGCGACCTGAAGCCCGGCATCGCCAATCTGGGTCTAAGCAAATCAGATCGGGTCGGACTGCACTCTCATGCGGAACACCTGTCCAAGCGGTATGGATATGACGAGATACAGTTGCTGGACCGCGATGCGGGCCATACGCTCTGCCCTTCTCCGACTTATCAGGGCGGGTATCTGGATATGGGGGCAGCGCATCTGCACCCCCTGAACTATGCCTTGGGACTTGCGCAGGCGGCCCGAAAAGCGGGTGTTCGCATCCACGAGGGGACCGAAGTCCTGAATATCTCGGATGGTAATGGCGTAAGTCTTCGGACGGCAGAGGGAACAGTCAAGGCTGACCACGTCATACTGGCCTGTAATGGCTACATCGGTGATCTGAATCGCAAGGTTGCCGAACGTGTCATGCCCATCAACAATTTCATAGCGGCCACCGAACCGCTGGGAGACAACGCCGCGCGCGTCCTGACGCGGGATGTGGCCGTTGCCGACACAAAATTCGTTGTGAACTATTTCCGGCTCAGCGCGGATGGCCGCCTTTTGTTTGGCGGCGGCGAAAGCTATGGCTATCGCTTTCCCACTGATATTGCAGCAAAAGTCCGCAAACCGATGGTCGAGATTTTCCCGCATCTGAAAGATGTCAGGATCGATTACGCCTGGGGTGGAACACTGGCCATAACGATGCGTCGAATGCCTTATCTGGCGCGCCTTGCCCCGAATATCCTGTCTGCCTCAGGTTACTCAGGTCACGGGGTCGGCACGGCTACCCACGCGGGTCAGCTGATGGCTCTGGCCATTCAGGGACAGGCCGAAGGATTCGATACGATGGCGCGCGTTCCCGCCCAACCGTTTCCCGGCGGCCCTGCCCTGCGCAGCCCACTGCTGGTTCTTGCCATGACGTGGTTCGCCTTGCGCGACCGTCTGGGCCTTTAGTCTGATCTGGGGGGCAGGACCCACTAAACTTGCGACAATTTGGTGAAATTTCGCCGACGGGCGATTACGCTCTTGGCTTGCTGGCGTTGTGAATTTATATTTACAAAAGTTAGAATTCAGGAAAACCAAATATGTCGCTGCCACCCAATGTTCACGAAGCCGAACCCATCCCCGCAGCCGCGCGCGAAGCGATTGATGCGCTGATGCAATCCGGTGACCTGTTTCGCTACACAGCACCCCAGGATTCACCCGTCGCACTGCTAGAGGCGGAATTTGCCGCGCTTTTGGGATCCAAATACGCTTTGGCGGTTTCATCCTGCTCAGCTGCACTGTTCCTGTCCCTGAAGGCGCTGGGTTTGCCACGGGACGCGCGGGTGCTGATACCCGGCTTCACCTTTGCCGCAGTGCCATCTTCCATCGTTCATGCCGACTGCGTCCCTGTCCTGTGCGAGGTTGGAGAAAACTACCGCATCGATCTAAAGAATTTTGAGGCCAAGCTGGACGACGTTCAGGCAGTCATCATCAGCCACATGCGCGGCCATACCTCGGATATGGATGCCATTATGGAGCTGTGCGATGCCCGCGACATTCCCGTAATCGAGGATGCGGCCCACTCGCTTGGCACCACCTGGCACGGCCGCAACATCGGAACGATCGGCAAGATGGGCTGTTTCTCGTTCCAGTCCTACAAGATGATCAACGCGGGCGAAGGCGGTATTCTGATCACCGATGATGCCGATCTGGTGGCGCAGGCCGTTATCATGTCGGGTGCCTATGAGCATAACTGGAAAAAGCATAAAACCCCGCATGGCGATAACTCGCCCGAGTTGGACCTGGCCTTTGCGCGCTGGCAGAACCGGTTGCCGCTATACAACCTGCGCATGAGCAACCTCAGCGCCGCCGTTATCCGCCCGCAAATTCCGGAACTGGCCCGTCGTGTCCGGGACGGTCTGGAAAATCACGACTACGTGGCGGATCGTCTGAACGCGTCACCCAAAATTTCCGTGCCCGCCCCGCTAGATCCTGAAAAGCGTGCACCGGATTCAATTCAGTTCAACCTTGTCGGCATGAACGAGGACGAGATCCGCGCCTTTGCAACCGCAGCAGAGTCTCGCGGTGTGAAAGTGCAGGTTTTTGGCCTGAGCGAGGACAACGCGCGCGCGTTCTGGAACTGGCAGTTCTTGCCGGAAACGTTCGACCTGCCGGAAACCCGGGCAATGCTGATGAAAGCTTGCGATGTTCGACTGCCCGTGCGCCTGACCCGTGAAGAACTGGATGTGATCGCGGATATCCTGCTGGCTTCGGTCGGTGACGTGACAGCGCCGGCGATGGCCTTTGGAACCTGAAAAACCAAAAGGCCCGCCTCTGGCGGGCCTTGTTAGCTTCGGTTCTTCACCCTCAGTTCAGTTTGGATAGTTTTTTCTGCAGCTCAGCCAGCTGCTTTTTGATCTCATCCAGGTCTTCTTTAGGCTCTTCCTTCGCCTCGTCGTCCTGGGTCGGCGCCGACCACCCGCCCGACAATCCGCTGGTCATCGCCTTCAGGAAAGCCTGCTGCTGCGCCTGCATCGCCTCAAACCCCGGCATGTTGCTCATGGGGTTCATGGCGTTCATGTTTTCCATCATCTTGCTTTGGCTTTCGCGCAGCATTTCGAACGAGCTTTGCAGAAATTGCGGCATCATGCCCCCACCGGGCACCATGTAGCTGCGCACAAGATCGTTCAGCACGTTTACCGGCAGGACGTTTTCACCCCGGCTTTCATGTTCGGCGATGATTTGCAGCAGGTATTGCCGCGTCAGGTCGTCCCCGGATTTCAGGTCGATTATCTGAACTTCGCGGCCATCCCGGATAAATCCGGCGATATCTTCAAGTGTGACGTAGTCGCTGGTCTCGGTGTTATACAGCCGGCGACTGGCATAGCGCTTGATCAATAACGGTTTTTCTTGGTCCGACACCCTTTACCCTCCCCAAGGATGATGCGTTGCAGCACAGGTTATGCGAGTGCAGCACAAAAAGAAAGGGCAGGTCAATCGACCTGCCCAGCGCGATGGCACCAAATGGGAGGAGAGGGTGCGCCTCGCGGACGTTCTTACTTGGCAGCGGTTGCCTTTTTGGCCGCAGCAGTCACGTCGTTGGTGGCTTTCTTGACAGCCGAGCTTGCTTCTTCAGCAGCTTCTTTGCCGGCAGCCATCAGCAGTTCGACGGTTTCGCTCTGCAGTTTCTTGGCGATTTCAGCGAAAGCAGCCATGTTTTCAGCAGCAACTTCAGCCGAAGCGCTGGCGAAATCGGTTGCGGCTTTTGCGTAGTCGGCAGGCTCTGCCTTTGCTTTCGACATCTCGGTCAGTTTGGCCAGAGTGTCTTTGGTCCATTTGCTGGAGATTTCTGCCGATTTTTCAGCAGCTTCCAGAGCAACGCCCGACAGCTTTTCGTTCAGCGAAGCGGTCGATTTGAACGCGTCTTCCAGTGCGGTTGTGTCAACCGGGAATGCACCCATCATGTCTTTCATGACGGCGGTAAAATCCTGAGTCTTTGCCATTGTCTTAATCCTCTTTGCTGGACCGGGCCCACCCCGGCGTTCGTCAGCTTGAGGACAATATGCTTTCTGCATCGCAGCATTTCAAGTTCTTTTTGCTGCGATGCAGAAAAAATTTAGTTTCAGAATGAAATCAGCGATTTGCCTTGACCAGAACATAGGTCCCTGGGGCCGGACACAGGCTCGGATGTTTCGAATCGCCCGTTTCGCGGGCCGGTATCTGTTTGCCAGACCGCTTTTTTAGCCAGGCTTCCCACATCGGCCACCAGGATCCTTCGTGAAAATCCGCTTCTTTCAACCAGGTGTCCGCGTCCGTCTTCAGGTCCGGGTTCGTATAGTGCCCGTATTTCTTCTTGCTGGGCGGGTTCACAATTCCGGCAATATGACCGGATTCCGAAACAACAAAGGCTTTCGAGCGCGACCCCATCTGCTGAACACCGCGATAACAATCCTTCCAGGCTGCTATGTGGTCGGTCTCGCACGTGATGGCCATCAACGGGACATCCACGTCGCTGATATGCAGATTTTCGCCCAGCAGTTTGAACCCATCAGTAACAAACTCATTGTTCTGACAAAGCCCGCGCAGGTATTGGATTGCCATTCGGCCCGGCAGGTTTGCGCCGTCTCCGTTCCAATACAGCAAATCGAATGCCGGCGGTGTTTCACCCATCATGTAGCTGCGGATTGCAGGTGTGTAGATCAGATCCCGCGACCGCAGGAAGGACATTGTGCGTCCGATAATCCAGGCCTTTAGGATGCCATCCTTTGACACCTGATCCTCGATCCCGTCCACAAAATCGTTCTGCAGGAAAGGCGTGAACTCGCCCTGCTCTCCGAAATCGGTCAGCGTTGTAAAGAACGTGGCCGATTTGACCGATTTATCACCACGTTTCTTCAACAGCGAAAGCGTCAGGCTAAGCGTGGTGCCGGCAATGCAATAGCCCACGGCATTGACCTGTTTGACCTTGCAGATATTCTTGGCCTCTTCGATCGCGGCCAGAAATCCTTCTTCGATATAGTCCTCAAGTCCGATATCGGCATGCGAACTGTCCGCGTTGACCCAACTGACGACAAACAGGGTATAGCCCTGCTCTGTCACCCACTTGATCAGGCTGTTCTGCGCTTTCAGGTCAAGGATATAAAACTTGTTGATCCAGGGCGGGAACAGGACAATGGGCGTTTCATGGACTGTTTCGGTCGATGGCTTGTACTGGATCAGCTCCATCATGCGGTTGCGAAACACCACATCGCCGGGCGTGGTGGCGATGTTTCCACCGATCTCAAACGCGCTCTCATCCGCCAGCCGAACCACAAGTTCGCCGTCGTTGGCCTCAAGATCCGCAACCAGGTTCTCCAACCCCTGGATCAGCGACTGTCCGTCGGTTTCGATGGCTTTCTCGAGTGCGTCCGGGTTGGTGGCCAGAAAGTTGGTCGGGGCCATCATGTCGATGATCTGACGAGAGAAGTAGGCCAGTCTGCGCTTGTCCTTGTCTTCAAGGTCTTCAACTGAGGCTACGGCTTGCGCGATCGCTTCGGCATTGGTCTGATACTGTTGACGGATAAAGCGGAAATAGGGGTTGTTTTCCCACATCGGGTTAGAAAACCGCCGGTCTTCGGGCAGTTTGTCTTCGGTATCAGGCTCACCTTTTGACAATACCTGCTGTGCTTCGGCAAAGTTCAGAACCGACTTGCCCCAGAACTCGATCTGATGCTCAAGCAGCTTGGCCGGGTTCTGCATCGCTTCGGCCCAATAGGCCGTTGCTGCTTTTGCAAAAAGCTCTTGATTCGGACCATCCAGGGCGGGGGTGTGCGACTTTTTTCCAGCCATCACTTCAACAAGCCGTTTCGAGAGGTCTTCGACTTTGGACAAATTTTCCTTAAGACGTTCAATATGTTCGTCCGACAGGTCCGGCGTATTGTCTTCGGTAGTTGTCATTATAAGGATTCCCCCCTAACGTCGCTGCTATGCAGAATAACGTCGTGAACGCGTAGCGCAAAGCGGCGAATGGTCCGAAATCTCAGGATAATACTCAGGAGGCCCGAATACATGCGCTATATGATGACGTATGACCTGATGGAAACCATGCGCAATACCAACCAATGGTTGGGCGCAACCGCCAGCGCCATGGCCTCTTATCCGCTTTTCGCAATGGCGCCGAGCCCTGCGTTCAGCATGATGGCTGCCTGGGGAGAGGTTACCGAACGGACGTTTCAGCGCATGGTCGTCAAGCCGGACTGGGGTATTCGGACCTTCACCTGCGAAGATGGCAAGGACCACCTTGTCGACATCACAACCGTTGTCGAACGCCCTTTTGGCGATCTGATCCATTTTCGGGTCAACGGTCGCGAAGAACAGCCGCGCAAGGTTCTGCTGGTGGCGCCGATGTCCGGGCACTACGCCACTCTGTTGCGCTCGACCGTCAAGAGCCTGCTTGTAAATTGCGAAGTCTACATTACCGATTGGCATAACGCGCGTGACATCCCAGTGTCCGAAGGCAAGTTCGATGTCGAGGATTACACGCTCTACCTTGTCGATTTCATGAAGGAACTGGGTCCGGACACACATGTTGTTGCCGTGTGTCAGCCCGCGCCGCTGACACTGGCCGCAACAGCCTATCTGGCGGAACATGATCCGAAGGCGCAGCCCAGCACACTGACGCTGATCGGCGGCCCGGTCGATCCGGATGCCACCCCGACCGAAGTTACCGATTTCGGGCGCAGAGTGACAATGGGCCAGCTGGAAGAGACAATGATCCAGCGCGTCGGTTTCAAATACAAGGGCGTCGGCCGCATGGTCTATCCCGGCCTGTTGCAACTGGCGTCGTTCATGTCGATGAACGCGGACCGTCACTCCAAGGCGTTTTCGGATCAGATTCAGCGAGTTATGCGCAACGAAGCCTCAGACCACGACGCCCATAACCGGTTCTATGATGAATACCTCGCAGTCATGGACATGACGGCCGAATTCTACCTGTCCACTGTGGAACGTGTTTTCAAAAACCGCGAAATTGCCCGAAATGAGTTCATTGTGGCCGGCCACAAGGTGGATATCGGGAAAATCACAGATGTCGCGGTCAAATCCGTTGAAGGGGCCAATGACGACATCTCGGCCCCCGGCCAGTGCATTGCGGCACTGGACCTGTGCACCGGTCTGCCGGACGGCAAGAAGGCCAGCCATGTCGAGCCCGGGGCCGGTCATTACGGCATCTTTGCCGGGCGCAGCTGGCGCGACAATATCCGGCCCCTGGTGATCGACTTCATGAACGCCAACAGCCGCAAACCCCAACGCACGGCCGCAAACAAGAATAAAGTGGCCTGATCCCTAACCTCAGGCAGGCCGCCTTTTTCCAAACAGCGTTATTCGTGACTGAGCCGCGCCGGACGGGAAAGCCAGCGCTGCAGTGCATCCGTCACGGCCTGCGGCGATTCCAGCATTGGCACATGCCCGGCGTCGTCAATCACCTGCAACTCGGCATTCGGAATGAGCTCGGTCATAAAGGCATGTTTTCGCACCGGTGTCAGCGTATCATGCACCCCACACAGGATCAGCGTCGGGACATTGATCCGCCGCAATGCACCCTGCTGATCCGGACGGCGCTGAAGGGCGCGCATCTGGCGCACAAACAGGTCAGGACCCAATTCTACCGCCATCGTCAGAAGTTCATTCAGAATCGGGATGCGGTTGGGCCCCGGGGCCAGCGCATCCGAACCGATAACATCGCGCATGATGTCTTCAAGTCGCCCGGCCTGCGCACCCACTATCAGATCCTCGCGCGCTGCGGCAAATTGCGGGGTGACTGCCTGCGCATCGGTCGACATCAGACACAGGCGCGAAACTCGCTCAGGCGCGCGGCGTACAACCTCAAGTGCAACGACACCGCCCATGCTGAACCCTGCCAGCGCAAAACACCGAGGCAACACATCCAGAAGCGAAGAGGCTATCTCCTCAATCCGCTCACCGGTCGAGATCGGGGCCACGGTCACCGCACGCTCTTGCGACAGGACAGTTATTTGCGACTGGAACAGCCGAGCGTCGCACATCAATCCAGGCAAGAATACCAGCGGCTCGATCACGCGGGGCCTCCGCCCTTCCGCCAATCCCGGCGTCTCCGTTTCTTTCAGGATGGAAGTTTTGCAAGTGGCCGACAAGCTGTTATTCAGGGGTATCGGATGGCCCGGAACCCGGGGAAATCACTGTAACGCCCGCGTCGTGTTTCGGCATCTTCTTCTGGCTCTGCACCGGGCCGCAACAGACATCCGCGTGGCGCGATGTAACTGTCGATCCGCCTTTGCGGCTTTGGTCGCCAAACCAGGTTAAAGGCGCACAGTTTCGGAAAAAACCAGATCTCCGAATAATCCAGATGATCATGCATCCACCAGGCCAGATCGCGCCAGTCCCGCCCTGCGTCATATTGATCCGCAAACCATAGAATGACGATGGACGCCCCGGCTATTCTGGCATCCCCGGTTCCACGATCCCAGATGTGGCACTCCAACGGATGGTCGTTCCGCGCGCAATTCAGCCGGTTTTCGTTCCCGAAACTGTTCAGAGACGGTGACCGGTATCCTGACCGAACGGCCACGCGGCCAAAGGTTTCTTCCAGCGGGTCCAACAGCGTTTGGCAAAATGCCCGGCCAGTCTCGATGGCCAGGTCCGGGTTGTCCGGCAGGTTCTGCTTTTCGTGGAAATTACCGATTTCGGAATACAGGAAATCACGCATGAAAAAATGCCGGGACAGGCGCACTCGGCCCAGGGTCTCAAGGCTCCACATGCTGCCCGGCTTGCGCATTCTCAACCTCCGCCCGAGGCATCTCGCCTGTGCCGACTTGGTGCTTCTCCCGGCATCATTCCACACCCAGTTCCTTTAGCCAATCCAGTATGCCTGCGACGGTTGCATCGGTCTGCCCGGGTGACATCAGACGTCCGGCAATCACGTGCGAAGACGGATCGTCCCCTGGCCCCATCGTCACAAGATGTAATGTCGCGGGCGCGCCCCAGGCTTCTGCAACCCTATGTGTTCGGTCAGGCCGCACCACCTTATCGTCATCTGAAAAGCAAAACAGAGCAGGAGTTTTTGCTTCTGCGAAGTCCAATTCATTGACGGCCTCGACCAGCACGGTCAGCGGCACCACCGCCTCCCACGGGTAGACAGTCGACCAGTATTTGTTCTTTTCCGGGTTCGGCCCTGACACATCCCTGTCCTGCCCCATGATCAGCGGCAACCAATGCCGTGCCCAAGGCAGGCCGGGAAGCCAAGCCGCCGCCGTGTTCACACCGAAATTAGGTGAGACAAAGACCAGACCCACTACATCGCGGCTCAGATCCTCATCCAATGCGGCCGCCGCGGCCAAGGTGCCACCGGTCGAGGTCGAGATCACCACCACCCGGTCGCCCACCGCCCGCGCCGCCGCCAAACCTTCGGCGTAGTCCTGCATCCATCCCGAAGCCGTACCTTCGGCCATGGCGTCGCCGCTCCGCCCGTGACCTTGCAGACGCGTGTAGACCAGATTGGCCCCCAGCGCATCGGCCACCATATCCGGCACCGGGCGAATTTCTTCGGACGATGCCGAAAACCCGTGAACGTAAAGCACGGAAACAGGCGTTCGCTGCTCCTTATATCCGTCCTGCCAGATCACCCTCTTTTCAACACCCGGCACGATGTCGTCAAACGCAGACTCAGTGCTTTCGAAATAGACCTGCACGCCTTCGCCGAATTTCCTCGCATCAAAGTCTGGGTGCAGATTGACCTCTTCGCGGGGACCGAACCAATAGATCACCCCGCCGGCCAAAAGCACCACAATCAGAAAACGTCCCAGAAACCAGCCAAAACGCCGCATCAGCGATCCCCCATCACATCCAGCACCGCGTCTTCAATCAACCCCAGACAACGATCATCCGAGAACCTGTGATCGGCGTCCTTGACCAACAACAGACGCATGTCCGGACTTTCCGCACGTTCCAGCAGACGCACGGCGGTTTCGGTCGATACGGCGGTGTCTGCCGTTCCCTGCAAAAAACGGACCGGAAAAGGCAAACGCAACGGATCGCGCAAAACCAGATGTTCCCGTCCATCCACGATCATCCGCTTGGTGATGACATATGGCTCCATGTAGTCCGACGGCAGTTCCACGTGCCCAACCGTCTCGAGCGCCGCTTTCTGTTCGGCAGAGAATGAGGCCCAGTACCCGTCCTCGGTGAAATCCGGCGCGGCTGCGATCGTGACCATCCCGGCAATCCGGTCAGGCAATTCACGCGCCAGCAGCAGGGCCTGCCAGCCCCCCATTGAAGATCCGACAACAATCAACGGTCCAACCGTCAATGCTGAAACCGCGGCCACGGTATCCTGATGCCAGTCGCCAATGCATCCCTCCTCGAACGAGCCGGAGCTTTCCCCATGCCCGGAATAGTCGAACCGAAGAAAGGACCACCCCCGCGCACGCGCCCATGCCTCCAGATGAACGGCCTTGGTGCCCTCCATATCCGACTTGAGCCCGCCCAGAAAAACTACGGTCGGCCCCGCCCCCTCGCTCTTGTGATAGGCCAGTAGGCGACCTTGCGCCGTTTCAAGAAATTCCGTCGCTGCCATGAAACCCTCGCTTCCTTGTCAGCATCATGCACGCCGCTCGCCCAAGTGCAATTCCCTGACCATTTCATCTTTTTGAAAATACTCCGGGGAGCGCGAGGGGCTGGCCCCTCGCCTGCGCAGCGCTTGACACTCTGCTTTGCACCTGCCAAAGCATCCGCACACACACATAACCCGCAACCGGGCGTTCAGTGGGCGCCAAACCGACGAGGAGAGCCAGATCATGGCCCTGGATTCCCAATCCGTCTCACTCACCTTCCCCGATGGCAATGCACGTTCTTATGACGCAGGCGTAACGCCCGCGCAGGTGGCTGCAGATATCTCAACCTCACTGGCAAAAAAGGCCATCTCGGCCACTGTGAACGGCCAGCACTGGGACCTGCAATGGCCCATCGAAGCGGATGCCGACATCGCCATCCACACCATGAAGGACGAGGTTCAGGCCAATGAACTGACCCGTCACGATCTGGCGCATATCATGGCCCGCGCCGTGCAGGAAATCTGGCCCGACACCAAGGTCACCATCGGCCCTGTCATTGAAAACGGCTGGTACTATGACTTTGACAGGACCGAGCCGTTCACGCCCGAAGACCTTGGCCTGATCGAGAAAAAGATGAAGGAAATCATCAACAAGCGCGACCCCGTGACCACCGAGGTCTGGGATCGCCAACGTGCGATCGATTTCTACACCGCCAATGACGAGCCCTATAAGGTCGAACTGATCGACGCCATTCCGGGCGACGAACCGCTGCGCATGTACTGGCACGGCGACTGGCAGGACCTGTGCCGTGGTCCGCATCTGCAACACACCGGGCAGGTGCCGGGTGACGCGTTCAAGCTGATGTCCATTGCGGGCGCCTATTGGCGCGGCGACAGCAGCCGCGCGATGTTGCAGCGCATTTATGGCGTGGCCTTCACCGGCAAGGAAAAGCTCAAGGCCCACCTGCATATGCTGGAAGAAGCCGCCAAGCGGGACCACCGCAAGCTGGGCAAGGAGATGGACCTTTTCCATCTGCAACCCGAAGCACCGGGCCAGATCTTCTGGCACCCGAATGGCTGGACCATCTATACCCAGTTGCAGGACTACATGCGCCGCCAGCAGAAACGCGGCGGCTATGTCGAGGTGAACACGCCGCAGGTTGTGGACCGCAAGCTTTGGGAAGCCTCCGGCCACTGGGACAAATATCAGGAAAACATGTTCATCGTCGAAGTGGACGAGGAGCACGCGCGCGACAAGGCGATCAACGCGCTCAAGCCGATGAACTGCCCCTGCCACGTGGAGATCTTCAAACAGGGACTGAAATCCTATCGCGACCTGCCACTGCGCATGGCCGAATTCGGATCGTGCAACCGGTACGAACCGTCGGGCGCGCTGCATGGCATCATGCGGGTACGCGGCTTCACTCAGGATGACGCGCATATCTTCTGCACCGAAGAGATGATCGCGGACGAGACCAAGCGGTTCCTCGACTTCCTGTCGAATGTCTACAGGGATCTCGGGTTCGAGAACTTCAAGGTCAAGTTCTCGGATCGCCCCGAGGTGCGTGCGGGCACGGATGAACAATGGGACAAGGCCGACGAGTTGCTGAAAGCCGCCTGCGATGCTGCGGGCTGTGCCTATGACCTGAACCCGGGCGAAGGCGCGTTCTATGGACCGAAGCTGGAGTTCGTTCTGACAGACGCCATCGGACGCGACTGGCAGTGCGGCACCCTGCAGGTGGACTTCATCATCCCGGAACGTCTGGGCGCGACCTATGTTGCGGCGGACGGTGAACGGCACACGCCGGTCATGCTGCACCGTGCCTGCCTCGGATCGTTCGAACGTTTCATCGGCATCCTGATTGAGGAACATGCGGGCAAGCTGCCGTTCTGGCTGGCACCACGTCAGGTCGTCGTGGCCTCGATCACTTCCGATGCGGACGATTATGTCCTGGAAGTTGTCGAAACGCTGAAAGCCGCCGGTGTCCGCGCTGAAGCCGACATCCGCAACGAAAAGATCAACTACAAGGTCCGCGAGCATTCGGTCGGCAAGGTGCCGGTCATTTTGGCCGTCGGACACCGGGAAGTTGATGAGCGTACTGTCAGCGTCCGGCGCCTGGGTGAAAAACAAACGCAGGTACAGTCACTTGATGCTGTAACAAAAGAGCTGGCTCAGGCCGCAACCGCGCCCGACCTGCTGTAACATTCGGCGGCAATTCGCCCTGAATCCGGCCCCACATCCGGGGCCGGATTGAAACAAAATCTAATTTTCATTTCAAAAACAATTTGTTAACCTGCAAGAGGGCATGACGCTCTTTGACGGGGTTGTGAGACACGGGCTCGTGAATTCAACTATGAGCTTCAAGCCACTACCTTTGTCATTGTCGAACACAGACATACGCAGTCACTAAAAGGATTAACGAGATGTCGAACACCGCAAAAACCATTGTCATCGCAAGCGCAGTCGCAGCCGCTGTTTCTGGTGCCGCAACCACCGCAACAGCGCAAGCGAAAGAGAAGTGCTATGGCGTTTCCCTGGCCGGTCAGAATGACTGCGCCGCAGGACCCGGCACCACCTGCGCGGGCACCTCGACCGTAGATTATCAGGGTAACGCATGGACCTTGGTTGACGCAGGCACCTGCGCCGACATCGAGCTGCCCAAAGCCGCTGATGGCGCGGCCCGCAAAGGTTCGCTGGAACCGCTCGAGCGTGATCTGCCGGCATAAGGCCAGCCACACGAGATTACCGGGGCGGGCAATGTCGCCCGCCCTTTTCGTCGTGATCAGGAAAAATGCTCATGCTGGATGATGCACTCAGATCAAACCGGTTGCCTGCGGCACCCGGTGTTGGCTACAAACCGCAACATTTTGCGCAAATCCTTGAACACGCGAAACCGGTGGCGTGGCTGGAAATCCATGCCGAGAATTATATGGGCGACGGCGGTCGCCCGCTGGCGCAGTTGCGTCACCTGTCCGAACAATTTCCCATTTCCGTTCATGGCGTTGGCCTATCCATCGGTGGCGAAACGCCGCTGGACCCGGATCATCTGGCCCGCCTTAAACATCTGATCGGCTGGCTGAACCCCGCCAGCTTTTCCGAACATCTGGCCTGGTCCACCCATGACAGTCACTTTCTGAACGACCTGCTGCCCCTGCCCTATACCGATGCGACGCTGGATCGCGTCTGCGACCACATCGATCAGGTGCAGGAAACCGTTGGCCGCCAGATGCTGCTTGAGAACCCGTCCAGCTACCTGGCATTCGAAGAAAGCACCTGGTCCGAACCCGATTTCCTGCGCGAAATCGCACGTCGCACCGGCTGTGGCCTGTTGCTGGATGTGAACAACGTATTTGTTTCAGCCACAAACCTGGATTTCTCGCCTCAAGGCTATATCGATGCCTACCCGCTAAACAAGGTCGGCGAGATCCATCTAGGCGGACATGATGAGGATGAAGACGACCACGGGCACCCGCTGTTGATCGACAGCCATGGGCGTGAAGTGGTCGATCCGGTCTGGGCACTGCTGGATTATGTTCTGGAGCGTTCGGGCCCGAAACCCGTTCTGATAGAATGGGATACCGACGTCCCCGAATGGCCCGTTTTGCGCGCCGAAGCCGAACGCGCGCAGTCAGCGCTGGACCGGGTTCCAGCATGAGCGTTTCTCAGTCGGTCTTCCATTCCGCGTTGCTGGATGCGTCTGTTTCGGTTCCCGACGGGTTACTTGACGCGGCGGACCAGCCCGCCGGGCGCAGGTTCAGCGTCTATCGCAATAATGTCGCCGTCTCGTTGACCGAAGCGTTACATCAGGCTTTTCCCGTCATCGCCAAGTTGCTGGGCGCGCAGAACATGGACGGTCTTGCCGGGATGTTCTTGAGACAGCACCCCCCGTCTTCCCCGTTGATGATGTTCTATGGCGAAGCGTTCCCCGGTTTTCTGGCTGATCTGCCGCAACTTGCGCATCTGGGATATCTGCCGGACATGGCGCGCCTGGAACTGGCTCTGCGCCGATCATACCACGCCGCCGACTGCACACCTGCGCCAGCCGACGCCCTGAATTTGTCACCCGAAGACATTATGCGATCGCGGCTGAGCTTTGCTCCTGCGATGCAGGTCATGCAATCGGACTGGCCGGTACACGCGATCTGGCGATTCAATACTGAAGACAATGCCCCAAAACCCGAGCCCGGCGCGCAAGACGTTCTGATTACGCGTCCCGAATATGACCCGATTCCGCATCTTTTGCCCGTGGGCGGCGCCAAGTGGATCAGCCATCTGCAAACAGGCGACACAATCGGTGAAGCGTATGAAAAAACGGCTGAAACCTGCCCCGAGTTCGATCTTGGAACCACACTGGCCATCCTATTGCAGGGCGGCGCAATAACCTCTGTGACTATTGAAAGGCTGGAGACATGACTGCTCTGATCTCAACCTACAACAACACGATGGAAAAGGTGGACCTGGCATCCAATTGGCTGACACCGACGCTGGCACGACTGGTGTTTGTCGCCGTCCTTCTGGTTTATTACTGGAACTCGGCGATGCTGAAGATCGATGGTTCGATCTTTTCACCATCCGCAGGTGCCTTTGGCCAGATTTTCCCCAAGGCGGCCGAAGCCGTTCTGTATGATGTCAGCCAGATGACCTTTTTCCAGCGTATCGTGATCTTCTTTGGAACCGTCGCCGAGTTCGTTCTGCCGGCATTGTTGCTGGTCGGGCTGTTCACACGCCTGGCTGCACTTGGCATGATCGGGTTTGTCTGGGTGCAAACCCTGACCGACGTGACAGGCCATAACGTTCCGCTGGGCAGCCTGTTCGACAACGCCATCTCGCTGATGGATCAGCGTGTGATGTGGACCTTCATGTTTCTGGTCATTGCCATCAACGGCGCAGGTCCAATATCGCTGGACCGGCTATTGCGACTGAAGTGAACTAGAAATGAGCCTTGGGCTGGTCCGGTTTTCCCGCAGCCAGCCCAAGCAGGCCGGCAACTGCTGCAAAAGCGACCGGGAACATCGTAAACGCATTGAAACCAAAGGCATAGTACATCCCGACGGCCGACAGCAGCAGCAAGACGCCGGCAATCAAGGCACGGGCATGGGCCATGGCTCCGCCCGCTATGGCGAGCAACGGCGCAAGGATCGAAGTGGTCTGCACCAAAGTGGCGTTTTCGACCTGCTCGGCAACGCCTTCGATCTCGCCAAACCGGTTGACCAGTTCGACATAACCATAGCCGAAAAAGCCCACCACCATTCCGATCAGCCCGGAGATAACACCCAAGATCATTGCAGCGTTACGCATAGTCTTCCCTGCTGTCTGCGCTTGAGCAGATAGTCATCCGATCACGCAACTCCAAGTGCCGTACGTGTTTCCGGCGTCCAGCCCAGCAACAAAGCTCCCCCGGATTCGATCAACGGGCGTTTCATCAACGTCGGGTAATCGGCGAGAAGCTCTTGCGCTGGACGCGACCGCTGTTCTTGGTCCAATCCACGCCACGTTGTCGAACGGGTGTTCAGCAAGGCTTCGCCGAATTGCTCCAGTGCCTGAGACAGCACCGAGGCCGGGACACCCTGGGTCCGGACATCCACAAACTCTGTATCTGGCATTGATTTCAACGCCTTACGGCACGTATCGCAAGTCTTCAAACCATAAAGGCGCATCTTACTTCTGTTCCTGTTTCTGCTTGGGATTTAGGCAAAATCACCGGTTTTCTTCGGTAATTCTTGATTTTTTACTTCACCGTGCAATGTTGAAAAAGACGAAACACGCAATTCGGGCCGTATCGTTTGGGCGAAACAGTGATGTGTTGCGGTTACGTCAACCACTGCCCCCACCAATTTGTGGGACAACGTGAAAGTAGAAGGAGACACGGGAAATGCCAACTGGCACCGTGAAATGGTTCAATACGACCAAAGGCTATGGATTTATTGCTCCCGATGAGGGCGGCAAGGACGTTTTTGTTCACATCTCGGCCGTAGAACGATCCGGTCTGACCGGGCTTGCTGACAATCAGAAGGTCTCGTACGAGTTACAAGACGGACGTGACGGCCGCCAGATGGCAGCTGATTTGAAGCCTCTTTAACCCCCCGCCAAGTGTGGGAAGATCAATAAGGTCGGCGGCCAATTTCAGGCCGCCGGCCGTTTCAAAAGGTCCCAATCCTTACCCTCGCGCCGATTTCGCTCCGGCATGAGTGTGCCCGTTTTGTCCCATCGCAACGATACAGGACGTGCCGCTGGAATGGGTAACAACCATGGTTCAGTCACCCGATTTGCTGACCCAGACTTCCATGATCAACTCGGGCGCCTGCACCCCAGAGGCTGCACGGCTTGCACCGCACTGACGCTCGGGTTTCGAGTCCATTTTTGTTGTAGGCTAGCAAATCACCTCGGCGATCGGGGATTTTGCAGGTGCGGGTCTGGCCCATAACAGGCAAATCTCAACAAAGCATACTGCACATAACATGCGGCCAGCGTCACAACCGCATGGCACGATTTAACGACAACCGACGGTTCGGAGACCTGCATCATCCCTGCCGGATGACGTCCTCGAACTCGCGCCATTCACGCGCTGTCATGCCAGAGTTTTCCTGTGTAACGGTCTCACCCGCCAGCATTCTGCGCAAGCTGCCGACCATCTGCGCCGACAGGTTCACGGCACCCAGGCGGTAGTCTTCGAAGGCCCTGTAGGCAAACGGCACCCAGTCCGCCACGATTTTGCACATTGTGTCGGCGTAAACCCGGATCTCGTACTGGGCATGCGGGTCAGCGCGCAGCCGCAGGAAGTGGAATAGGTTGTGTAGATCCACCTTCCAATACCATTGCGTGTAAACATTGGCAGGTAGGTTCATCCGCGCAAGTTCACGCGCCAGCCCCTGCTGCCCTTCCTGGCTGATCATGGCTTCGTAATTGTCATAGCACCGCGTGCTGTCGGCTTTGAGAATTTCCAATACACGCGCCGCTTCTTCGCCCTCCAAGGCTGAGCCCCGCCCCTGGTTGTTCACCTCGGACTGGGCCGCCACATGGTCGGGGGCCGGGATATAGAACTCGCGATCCAGAATGGAGTACCGCGCCGAGTATTCGTTCACATTCGCCGTACGATGACGAATCCACTGGCGGGCCACAAAGACCGGAAGTTTGACGTGCAACTTGATCTCGCACATCTCGAACGGGGTCGAATGCCAGTGCCGCATCAGGTAGCGGATCAGCCCCTCGTCATTCTGCACCGACTTGGTGCCTTTGCCATAAGACACACGCGCGGCCTGACAAATCGCGGCATCATCGCCCATATAGTCGATGACGCGGACAAATCCATGATCCAGCACCTGATGGGCCGTATACAGATGCTCCTCCATTCCCGCTGCGACGACGCGGCGTGTGGGATGCGATTGCGCGCGTTGCGCTTCGATCTCGGCCAGTTGGTCAGAAGACAGCGGCATGAAATGGTCCTTTCCAGCAATGAGTCGCCGCCCACTATATATCGGTAGATCAGGCACAGGAACCGCGATATGTGCGCCCAATTGCCCAAACGCACAATTGTTTGCCCTCTGCCCCTCGACACCTTGCCTTGGCGCGCTAAGCTGCAGCGCATCACCTGCACAAAAAAGGATGGCACGATGGGGCTGACTTATCTTCACACCATGGTCCGCGTGAAAGATCTGGAAAAATCACTGGCTTTCTACGAGCTGCTGGGACTGAAGGAAACGCGACGTTATGAAAGCGAAGCAGGGCGTTTTACCCTGATATTCCTAGCACCTCCGGGTCAGGAAGATGCACCGATTGAGCTGACGTATAATTGGGATGGCGATGATGCACTGCCCAGCGACAGCCGCCATTTCGGGCATCTGGCCTACGGCGTCGACAACATCTATGAGACGTGCCAGCACCTGCAGGACAACGGAGTAATCATCAACCGCCCGCCCCGCGACGGACGCATGGCATTTGTCCGCTCGCCTGACAACATCTCGGTTGAATTGCTGCAAAACGGCAATGCCCTTGAGCCGGCCGAACCCTGGGCAAGCATGGAAAGCACCGGCCACTGGTGATCGACAGATGCTCAATCGGGGGCCGGCCTTAGCGGCCCGCCCCACTCAGTGTGACGTTGGTTAATCTGCCAACCGCAGGACAGGGGCATCAGGCTCATTCGCGCGGTCCGCCTCATGCGCTCCCACAGATCTGAAATCTCGCCTCCGACGTGGCTGATACGCTGGCTCAGTTTCCAGCTACTTCAAGACTTCCACATTACCCGTTCCTTGTAACAACGGGCGCGCTGGTCGAGGCCAATAACCATCGCGCCACCTTTTCGAATGAAGCGACAGGACTTGGAACAACTGATCCAAATGTCTTTCGAAATCGTTACCCTGTCACCCAACTGACCAATCTGCGTGACCGGATGCAGCCCGAAGCCATCCAATTGATCGCTCTTGTACCGAAACCAGACCTTGCCCGATCCGGGCCAAGTTCTTCTGGGCAGACCTTTTTTGTTGCACAACGCACATTTCATTGTGAGAATTCAGAAGGCTGCACGGAGATCTGGAAGCAAGACACATTATTCACCGATTGACCCCGCTCACGAAACCGCCCTGGTAACTGGCGCCACCAGAAATCCAGCGCAAGTTGTCATTGAGTTCGCATAGGCGGTTCAGGGTCTATGAAACACCGCATGAGGAAGAGCTTAAAAGAACCGGGAAACCCGGACAAATTATTCTCAAAGGGAGGAACGTATAATGAAGAAATTGACATCCACGGCCGTCGGGTCGCTGATTGCCCTAGCTGCCTCCATGTCGGCGGCGCAGGCAGACAAGCTGACCTTCTATTGCTCGGCCCAGGAAGATTGGTGTCAACTCATGGCACGCAGCTTCGAAGATGCGACAGGCATCGATGTGAACATGACCCGGAAATCGTCGGGTGAAACCTTTGCGCAAATTCGCGCCGAAAGCTCGAACCCTAAAGGCGACGTGTGGTGGGGTGGCACGGGCGACCCGCACCTTCAGGCCGCCGAAGAAGGCCTGACAATGGAATACGTGTCTCCAATGCGCGACCAACTGCACGACTGGGCGATTTCCCAGGCTGAAAGCGCCGGCAACCGGACGATCGGTATCTATTCAGGTGCGCTTGGTTATGGTTACAACGCAGACCTTGTCGCCGCAAACAACCTGCCCGAACCTGCCTGTTGGAAAGACCTTCTGAAGCCCGAGTACAAGGGCCACGTTCAGATGGCGAACCCAAACTCATCGGGCACGGCCTATACGACGCTGGCCTCGATGGTACAGATCTTCGGCGAGGATGAAGGCTTTGAGTTCATGAAGGGCCTGCATTCGAACATCAACCAATACACCAAGTCAGGCTCGGCCCCGATCAAGGCCGCGGGGCGCGGTGAAAACACCATCGGTATCGTCTTTATGCATGACGCCGTGAAGCAGGCTGTTTCAGGTTTCCCGATCAAGGTCGTGGCGCCTTGCGAGGGTACCGGTTACGAAATTGGCTCGATGTCGATCATCGAAGGTGCCCGCAACGTGGAAGAGGCGAAGAAGTTCTATGATTGGGCGCTGTCGCCCGAAGCTCAGAACCTTGCCCTTCAGGTCAACGCGTTCCAGGTTCCATCGAACAAAAGCGCCGAAACCTCGGAAAGCGCGCCTGACATGAGCCAGATCAAGCTGATCGACTATGATTTCAAAAAGTATGGCTCGTCAGACGAACGGAAGCGGTTGTTGCAGAAATGGGATGAAGAGGTTTCAGTTCTGCCACAATAAATGACTGACAAGACGACAAAAACGACCCATCCGGTCCTGATCTTTTGGATCATTGCCGGTTGGGTCGGATTCTGCCTGTTACCCTGGTACATGGTTGACGGCGGCCTGTGGTCGTTCGAATGGCTTTTTGACGGCTACCCGATCGACGAAGATTATGCACCCGCAGCATTTCTGATCGGACAAGGCGAGAAGCTCTGGCTTGCACCGCTTGTGATTGCCCTTTTGCTGCCTTTGCTTGCACTGGGGCGCGTCAAATCCGACCCGCTTTATGCTCGCATTCTGATCCTGTCCGGCGCACTCGGCTTCGGCTGGCTGATTGCTCAGGGGTTCAGTATCGGCATCAGAGGTTTCAACTTCGATTGGATGGAAGCGTTTTTTGGTGAACTCGGCGACCGCCAGTTCGGCATGGGCTATGGCGCGATGATATGCGCATCGAGTTTTTTGTTCCTGCTGACCCAGGGCATCGCGGCACGAGGCGCCATCAACGGTGATGTCTTCGTCGTCAGCGCAATCGGAGGCGTGATCACCATCGTCACCGCCTTTGTCTTTTTCCCTATCGCAAAGATGTTGTTTGCCGCCTTCGTCACCGAAGATGGCGCCTATTCAATTGCGGTATTCTTTTCGAAGTTCTTCGATGACCGGCTTTGGGGATTGGATTGTTTTTATGGGGCCAAGTGCGGCGCAGCCTGGAATTCCCTGTTCCTTGCCATCTTGGTCGGCTTCGTCACTACGATCCTGGGCCTGTGTTTCGCTTTGGTCGTGACGCGCTCGGGCTTCCGCTACAAGCGCGCATTGCGGGCCTTGACCGTTCTGCCGATCATCACGCCGCCCTTTGTGATCGGCCTTGCCCTCATCCTGCTGTTTGGCCTGTCCGGGTCTGTTACCCGCTTCATTGCCGATCTGTTGGGCACGCAACCAACACGGTGGCTGTACGGAATGCCCGGCATTCTGATCGCGCAGACGCTGGCGTTCACGCCCATTGCCTTTCTCGTTCTGATCGGCGTGGTGGAAGGCGTCTCTCCTTCGATGGAGGAAGCAGCCCAAACGCTCCGCGCCAGCAGATGGCAGACGTTCAAGACGGTCTCCCTCCCCCTGATGCGCCCGGGTCTTGCCAATGCCTTTCTTCTGGGTTTCATCGAAAGCATGGCCGATTTCGGAAACCCGCTGGTGCTGGGCGGAAACTTCGACGTTCTGTCGACCGAGATCTTCTTCGCAATCGTCGGCGCTCAATACGATCAGGGTCGCGCCGCCGTTCTGGCCATGGTGCTTCTGTTTTTCACCTTGTCAGCCTTCTACGCGCAGCGGGTCTGGCTGGGCAAGAAAAGCTATACCACTGTGACCGGTAAAGGTGACGCAGGCGTGCACCCATTGATGCCGACCGGCCTGTCTGTCCCTGTGCTGGTTGTCGCGCTTGGCTGGTCGCTGTTCACCGTCATTGTTTATGCAATGATCGTATACGGCAGCGTGGTCGAGTTGTGGGGCGTCAACAATTCGTTGACACTCAAACACTATGTGACCGCCTTTTCTGTGCGTTTCGAAGAAGAAGGCATTCGCTGGACCGGTGCAGCTTGGGACAGCTTCTGGACCACCATTACAATCGCCGCCATTGCCGCGCCGCTGACTGCAGCCGTAGGATTGGTGACCGCATATCTGCTGACACGGCAGAACTTTGCAGGCAAGAACGCCTTTGAGTTCGGAACCATGCTGTCATTCGCGATCCCCGGAACGGTGATCGGTGTCAGCTACATCCTTGCGTTTAACGTCCCGCCCATCGAAATCACGGGCACCGGCGTCATACTCATCGTCAGCTTTATCTTCCGCAACATGCCGGTCGGCGTTCGCGCGGGCATTGCCAGCATGTCGCAGCTTGACCGTAGCCTGGACGAATCCTCGCTGACGCTTGGGGCAAACTCGTGGCAAACGTTCCGGCGTATCATTCTGCCGTTGCTGCGCCCTGCGATACTGGCCGCGCTGGTCTACAGTTTCGTGCGCGCCATGACGGCGATCTCTGCCGTTATCTTTCTGGTCAGCGCGGAATATGACATGGCAACCAGCTATATTATCGGGCGGGTCGAAAACAACGACTATGGCCTTGCAATCGCCTATTCGACCACACTGATTTTCGTGATGCTGTCGGCAGTTGCGCTTATGCAGTTGATTGTCGGGCGGACTCAGATCGGACGGCGAATGACCCAGTCGCGCACTAGTGTTTAGGAGAGAATGACATGAGCCTGCAGTCCAAAGCCGCGCCGGTTCGGTTCGAATCCGTTACAAAAATGTTCGGCAAGGATGTGGTCGCCGTTGACAACATCAATCTGCATGTCGAGACCGGCAAGCTGGTTACGCTGCTGGGTCCTTCCGGGTGCGGGAAAACCACGACCTTGCGCATGATCGCAGGGTTGGAAATGGCAAGCTCGGGCACGATTCTAATCGGTGACCGGGACGTGACCAGACTGCCTGCGACCGACCGCGACGTGTCGATGGTGTTCCAATCCTACGCGCTTTTTCCGCACATGAGTGTGTTGGAAAACGTGATGTACGGTCTGACGTTTTCCGGCTTTGCGAAGGACGAAGCCCGAAGTCGCGCCTTGAACGGTCTGGAACTTGTTGGCCTCAAAGGGTTCGACAGTCGTCTTCCGTCCGAACTGTCCGGCGGTCAGCAACAGCGTGTCGCCGTCGCCCGGGCGCTGGTTCTTGAGCCTCAGGTGCTGCTGTTTGATGAGCCGCTGTCCAATCTCGACGCCAAGCTTCGTCGTCAGGTGCGTGAGGACATCCGGGCCATCCAGCAAGACCTTGGCCTGACTGTCGTCTACGTCACGCACGATCAGGAGGAGGCTCTGGCGGTTTCGGATGAGATCGTCGTGATGCGCAACGCGGCCATCGCTCAGATGGGCACCCCGCGCGAGCTATATGATGCGCCGAACGACCGTTTCGTTGCAGACTTCATAGGCGAGGCAAACCTGCTTGATTGCCAGATCGTTGGCACGGAAGGTGACACCGCCACAATCGAAATCGAAGGCTATCGCCATACGCTGCCGCGCCGTGGTTTGACGCCGGGTGGCGCCACCATCGCCGTCCGACCCTCGCGTCTGGTGATCGGCTCTGATCAGGGTATCCCCGCTACCGTGGCCAAGGCGACATATGTCGGCGTCCGGATGGAATACACGCTGACTGGCACTTTCGGTCAGGCCTTTGCTGTTCACGATGACGTCGACGCACCACTTGAGCCGGGCGCTGAGGTTAGGATGAGTTTTGCCGATAAGGGGCCTGTGCTACTTCCCGATTAGATGCCGAAACTTCTGATCATCACACATCCCGAGGTTTCAATTGATCCGGGCATCCCGATCACGGATTGGGGTCTGAGCGCCGTCGGCCGTGATCGTGCTACAGCATTCGCCTTGAATGGCGCTCTGGCGAATGTCACCCGGATTTGGACCAGCAACGAGCAGAAGGCCCGCGAAACGGGCGAGATCCTTGCCGCCGCTCGAAACCTGCGCCCGAAACAACACGCGGGCCTTGGCGAAAACGACCGCAGTGCAACCGGTTTCCTACCAAGGGAGGAGTTCGAAGCCGCCGCTGACGCGTTTTTTGCCCGACCGGAAACCAGCTATCGCGGTTGGGAAACAGCGGTCGAAGCGAAGGCGCGCATTCATTGGACTGTGACCGAGATCGTTAGTATGCACCGGGGCAAAGACCTGGCCATAGTCACTCATGGGGCGGTCGGAACACTATTATGGTGCGCACTTTCAGGCCTTTCAATTGACCGCCGTTACGATCAGCCTTCACAGGGTCATTTCTGGCAGGCAGATCTTTTGACACTCAAACCTCAGTCCGGGTGGGTCGCATTTACCTAGAGGTCAAGAACTCCACGCGTCCTCGGCGATCTCAAGCAAGGAACCGAAGACATCTGGTGTGCCCACAATAACGCGCCCTCCGTCCCGGATCATTGCTTCTGCGTCCTGATCTTCGATTGTGCCACCAGCCTCCGCGACCAGCAATTGCCCGGCCAGACAATCCCAAGCGTTCATATGCTCTTCCACATAACCCAGAAGTCTTCCTGCGGCGACATAAGCAAGAGACAGCGCCCCGCTGGCGTTCCGGTGGAACATGGCCCCACGTTCGATCAGTTCTGCAACGACAGGCAGGACATGGCGTGTTTCGACCCGGTTCGAATATCCTACGGCTACGGTTCCATCCCGCAACGCCACTCCGGATGCGACGTGAACCGGCGTACCGTTCAAGGTCGCCCCCTCTCCGCGTGTTGCCACAAATGTCTCATCGACATTTGGTTCATGGATCACCCCGACCATCGTGCGCCCTTCAGCGACGCCGGCCAGAACAATGGTATAAGCCGGAATGCCGTTGACAAAATTCGTCGTCCCGTCGATGGGGTCTATCACCCAATCGAAGCCACTTTCCCCTTCGGTCGCGCCATGCTCTTCACCGAACACTCCATCCTCGGGCCAGAATTCCGCGATCCTCTGACGGATGAATGTCTCGACGTTCCTATCCGCTTCGCTGACCCAGTCCTGAGCGCCCTTTTGGTCAACGACAAGATCGCCCCTGTCCGCAAAGTACTTTTTGGCGATTGCCCCAGCTTCTTTACAAACCGCAACAGCAAAATCCCGGCGTTCCGATAGTCGAGACATGGCCATTCCTTTTCCAGTTGAGAGACTGTTGCGCAAGTTCCCGCAATGGCCGGCACGCTGTCAACACCTGTTGCCAGCCGGGCTATTGATTTTTTAGCGCGCGCAAAGAATATGTAAAGCTATGATAAGATCAAGGCGGACAGTATCCGCAGGCAGACTGGCATGACCAAAATAAAGAATATGGAAGAGTTCGCGGCCCTCAGCGGGATTTCGCGACCGACGGTATCCAAGTACTTTCACGACCCCGATAGTGTTCGCCCGACGACACGGGCCCGCATCGAAGAAGCGCTGGAACGGTTTGACTATCGCCCCAATATCTTTGCGGTGAACCAAAACCGGAAGCTGACCAAGAATATCGGCATTGTCGTTCCCTATCTGGCCGACCCGTTCTTTGCCGAAATCGCGCGTTATCTGGAACAAAGCTGCATCGCGGCCGGGTATCGCCCTTCCCTGTTCAGTTCTCATGGCGAACAGAAGCTGGAAAATGAAATCCTGGACGGGCTGCAATCCCTGAAACCCGCCGGGGTTTTGCTGGCGCCATTGGGGCGGATTTCAGACCGTTCAGCGATCGAAGAGTTCTGCGCCAATGTGCCGACAGTTCTGTTTGACAGTAACCTTGATGGCCTTGGCGCAGCATTCGTCGGGTCGGACAATTTCAGTTTTGTCTCGCAAACTGTGGAATACATGACGCGCACTGGCGAACCGCCTTCGTTCTTCGAAATGCGGACGCCTGCCAACCCGAACGCCAACAAAAGACGCAAGGCCTATGTTGAGGTCATGGAGCGTCTCGGGTTTGAGCCACATATCATCAAGGTCGACGGCACGGGCTGGGCGTTTGAAGAAATTGGCCACAGGGGTGCACTGAAGGTTCTGGAGGAGCGCATGTTGCCGAGCGACTCGGTGTTATGCAGCAATGACCGGCTGGCCATCGGCTTTCTTGCGGCCTGCTACGAACAGGGGATTCGGGTCGGTCGCAAGGATGATTGCGCGCTTCGCCTGGCCTCGAATGACGACCATCCTTTCGCAAAGTTTACGTGCCCATCCCTGACAACAGCCGCGCATGACTATGACAATGTTGCCGGGCGCAGCGTCGAGACGCTGTTCGAACTCATTGAAAGTGGCGGGAAATTTGAAACGAGGACAGAGACGCTGTTCCCTGCAAGGCTTGTTTTAAGGGATTCTGCTTAGTTGCAGTTTTTTAACGCGCGTAAAGTTTTTATTGACGGCGCGACAATTTACACTCTAACCTCTCTGCACGACATCCAAGCTCAGGGAGGACAGGGATGTATCTGAAGAACGCACTTCGTGCGGCGACTGCACTGACATTCGTCGCCACGGCAGCAGCCCACGCGCAATCCATCACGATCGCTACAGTGAACAACGGCGACATGATCCGGATGCAGGGCTATACCGACAAATTCACCGAAGCGACCGGGATCGATGTGGAGTGGGTGACGCTCGAGGAAAACGTCCTGCGTCAGCGCGTGACCACCGACATCACCACCAAAGGCGGTCAGTTCGACATCATGACCATCGGCATGTACGAGACACCGATCTGGGGTGCGAATGGTTGGCTGGTGCCGTTGGACGGAATGTCCGCGGAATATGACGTCGACGATATTCTGCCCGCGATGGCCGGTGGCCTGAGCCATGAAGGGACGCTTTATGCGGCGCCGTTCTATGGCGAAAGCTCGATGATCATGTATCGTACGGACCTGATGGAAAAGGCAGGTCTGGAAATGCCCGAGGCACCGACCTGGCAATTCATTCGCGAAGCGGCGGCGGCTATGACCGACCGCGACAACGACATCAACGGCATCTGCCTGCGCGGCAAGGCGGGCTGGGGTGAAGGCGGCGCCTTCATCACGGTGACCGGAAACTCATTCGGTGCGCGGTGGTTTGACGAAAACTGGAAACCTCAGTTCGATCAGCCTGAATGGAAAGAAGCCCTGACCTTCTTTGTCGATATGATGGGTGAGTCCGGCCCCGCTGGCTATGCCACCAACGGCTTCAACGAAAACCTGTCGCTGTTCCAGCAGGGCAAATGCGGCATGTGGATTGACGCAACGGTCGCCGCTTCTTTCGTGACCAACCCCGACGATTCCACAGTCGCCGACAAGGTGGGCTTCGCACTGGCGCCCAATTCGGAAGGCGTGGACAAACGCGCCAATTGGCTTTGGGCTTGGGCCCTGGCAATTCCGGCAGGCACTCAGCAGGAAGACGCTGCCAAACAGTTTATCGAATGGGCGACCTCGAAAGACTACATCGAGCTGGTGGCCGAAAATGAAGGCTGGGCCAATGTGCCTCCGGGCGCGCGGACGTCGCTATATGAGAACGACAACTACAAGGCAGTCCCGTTCGCAAAAATGACGCTGGAATCGATCCTGATGGCCGACCCGCAGAATTGCTGCGCACAGCCGACGCCCTATACCGGCATCCAGTTTGTCGCGATCCCGGAATTTGCGGGTATCGCCACTCAGGTAAGCCAGGAGTTCTCGGCAGTCTATGCCGGACAGCAGACAGTGGACGAGGCCCTTGCCAAAGCGCAGGCCTTCACGGCTGAAGAAATGGAAGCCGCAGGATACTGAGGCATCCCTCCCCGGTGGGTGGGCAATGTCCCACCCGCCACTCTGACTTCCACAATTCCCGTTTTTCTCGCAGGCTATGCTTACGCCTGAACAGAGAGGTCTTGCATCATGGCTACTCAACACTCCCGATCCGTTGCGCGCCTGATGATGGCACCTGCCGTGGTCCTGCTGCTTGGCTGGATGCTCGTGCCTCTGACGATGACACTGTATTTTTCCTTCAAGAAGTACCTGCCGCTGCGCGGCGGTGATCTGGGCTGGGTTGGTTTCGACAACTATGTCCGGTTCGTCTCATCCAGTTCGTTCTGGCCCGCGGTGCAGGCAACGCTGGTTATTGTCGGCGGCGTTCTGGTGATCACGGTTATTCTGGGCATTCTATTGGCGATGCTGCTGGACCAGCCAATGTGGGGACAAGGCGTCGTTCGGATCCTCGTGATCGCACCGTTTTTTGTCATGCCCACTGTGTCCGCGCTGGTCTGGAAGAACATGTTCATGGACCCGGTCAATGGCTTGCTTGCCCACTTGTGGCGCTTTTTCGGGGCCGAACCAATTTCGTGGCTGTCCGAGGCGTCGATGACCTCGATCATCATGATCGTGTCGTGGCAGTGGCTGCCTTTTGCGACGCTTATCCTGCTGACCGCAATCCAGTCGCTGGACAGTGAACAACTGGAAGCGGCCGAGATGGACGGGGCACCGGTGCTGAAGCGGTTCTATCACATCATCCTGCCGCACCTCAGCCGCGCGATTACCATCGTGATCCTGATCCAGACGATTTTTCTTTTGTCGATCTTCGCCGAAATCTTCGTGACCACGGGCGGCGCATTCGGCACCCGCACACTCACCTACCTGATCTTCCAGCGCGTTTTGGAAAGCCAGAATGTCGGCCTCGGATCAGCCGGAGGTGTTTACGCCATCATCCTAGCCAACATCGTTGCGATCTTCCTGATGCGCATCGTTGGCAAGAACCTGGACGCGTGAGGAGGTAAGACCATGGCCCGCGCCGTCACAACCCGCCGCAAATCGCTGAACACTGCCCTTGCATGGGCCGTCGGTTTGCTGATCTTCTTCCCGATCCTCTGGACCATCCTGACAAGCTTCAAGACCGAGGCGCAGGCGATCGCCAGCCCGCCGCTGTTCCTGAATTTCGACTGGACGCTGGAGAACTACGCGATCGTACAGGAGCGCTCAGACTACATGCGGTTCCTGTGGAACTCGGTCATCATCGCGGGTGGTTCGACCATACTGGGTGTGATCATCGCAGTGCCCGCCGCCTGGGCCATGGCATTTGTCCCCTCGAAACGCACCAAGGACATTCTGCTGTGGATGCTGTCCACCAAGATGTTGCCTGCCGTTGGCGTGCTTTACCCGATCTACCTGCTGTTCATCCGGTTGGGTCTGCTGGACACGCGCGGGGGGCTGGTCGTGGTTCTGATGTTGATCAACCTGCCGATCATCGTCTGGATGCTCTACACCTACTTCCGCGAGATCCCGGGTGAAATTCTGGAAGCCGCGCGGATGGATGGCGCGACGCTGAAAGAGGAAATCCTCTATGTCCTCACGCCCATGGCCATCCCGGGCATCGCCTCGACCGTTCTGCTGAACTTCATCCTGGCGTGGAACGAGGCGTTCTGGACGCTCAACCTGACCGCCGTCGACGCGGCTCCGCTCACCGCGTTTATCGCCAGCTATTCCAGCCCCGAAGGCCTGTTCTTTGCCAAGCTCAGCGCGGCCTCGACCATGGCGATTGCACCAATCCTGATCCTTGGCTGGTTCAGCCAGAAACAACTTGTCCGCGGCCTGACCTTCGGCGCTGTGAAATAAGGAACACGACACATGGGACGTATTCAACTCAAGTCCGTGACCAAAAGCTTCGGCGACGTACAGGTCATCCCCCCGCTGGACCTGACCATCGAGGATGGTGAGTTCACCGTCTTCGTCGGTCCGTCGGGGTGTGGCAAGTCTACCCTATTGCGCCTGATCGCGGGGTTGGAGGATATCACGTCGGGTTCCATCGATATTGACGGATCGGATGCCACCGATGTCCCACCTGCCAAGCGGGGGCTGGCGATGGTGTTCCAGTCCTACGCCTTGTACCCGCACATGACTGTACGCAAGAACATCGCCTTTCCCCTGCGCATGGCCAAGCTGGATCAGGCCGAGATCGACAAACGCGTCGAAGGCGCGGCAAGTGTTCTGAACCTGAGCGACTATCTGGACCGCCGCCCCGGGCAGTTATCCGGCGGGCAGCGCCAGCGCGTTGCCATTGGTCGCGCCATCGTACGCGAGCCGGCAGCGTTTCTGTTTGATGAACCCCTGTCGAATCTTGACGCCGCGTTGCGCGTCGGCATGCGGCTTGAGATCAGCGAACTGCACGAACGCCTGGCGACAACAATGATATACGTGACCCACGATCAGGTTGAAGCCATGACAATGGCCGACAAGATCGTCGTTCTTCAGGCCGGAGTGATCGAACAGGTCGGCACCCCGCTGGAACTGTATCGCACGCCACGCAATCTGTTTGTGGCAGGGTTCATCGGTTCACCCAGGATGAACTTTATCGAAGGCCCGGAGGCCGCAAGACACGGCGCGCAAACCATCGGAATTCGCCCCGAACACATAGGCGTTTCCGAGACCGAAGGAGAATGGTCCGGGGTCGTCAGCGTCTCCGAACATTTGGGCTCGGACACCTTCTTTCACGTCCACGAAACCGGTCTGGCTGAAACAATCACGGTCCGAGCAGATGGCGAGGTCGGTTTCCGCCACGGCGACCGCATCCACCTGACCCCGCGTGCAGATGTGATCCACCGGTTTGACGCGCAAGGCCTGCGGATCGAATGACACGTCTGGCAGGCAAAACCGCCCTGATCACCGGGGCCGCGCGTGGCATCGGGCTGGCCTTTGCCAAAGCCTATGTGGCAGAAGGCGCGCGGGTCGCAATCGCCGACATTGACAGCAAACGTGCGCAGGAGGCGGCCGGTGAAATCGGCGAAGCTGCCCTGGCCGTCGAGATGGACGTGACCCGCCAGAACAGCATAGATGACGCCGTCGCGCGAACAGCCGCACATTTCGGTCCGATCGACATTCTGATCAACAACGCGGCCATCTTCACTGCCGCACCAATCGTTGAGATTGAGCGTGCCGACTACAATCGTGTCTTTGACATCAATGTCGCTGGCACATTGTTCACGATGCAGGCCGTTGCGCGCCACATGATCGAACACGGGATCAAGGGCCGGATCATCAACATGGCATCGCAGGCTGGGCGAAGGGGCGAACCTTTGGTCGCTGTGTACTGTGCCAGCAAGGCCGCGATCATATCGCTGACTCAATCGGCGGGCCTGAACCTGATTTCCCATGGGATCAACGTGAATGCCATCGCCCCGGGCGTTGTCGACGGAGAACACTGGGACGGCGTAGATGCGTTTTTTGCAAAACACGAAGGTAAGGCCCCGGGTCAGAAAAAGCGCGAAGTGGCGGCCGCCGTTCCGTATGGCCGGATGGGCCGCGCTGAAGATCTGACCGGGATGGCGGTGTTTCTGGCCTCTGACGAGGCCAAGTACATCGTCGCTCAAACCTACAATGTCGATGGCGGAAACTGGATGAGCTGATGGACCCCATGGCGAACGCAAAACCTCCGGTTCGGGTGCGGCGCGACAGCCTTGAAGGCCTGCCGGCATCCGTCAGAACACCGGATTATGATGGCGCGGACCTGAGACCGGGCATCGTTCATATAGGTTTGGGTAATTTTCACCGTGCGCATCAGGCCTGGTATATCCACCAGTTGATGCAGCAGGGTCAGGCATTGGACTGGGCGATTATCGGGGCGGGTGTGCGAAGCTACGACGCCGATATGCGAAAGAAATTGCTGGCGCAGGACTGCCTGACAACATTGATCGAACTGGACCCCGAGGGAATATCTGCCGAGGTGATCGGCCCTATGATCGACTACCTTCCGATTCAGGATGGCAACGCATCTCTGATCCGGAAGATGGCTGATCCGGCCATCCGGATCGTATCGCTGACCGTGACCGAAGGCGGGTATTTTCTGGACGCCAAGACCGGTGCGTTCAACCTGAACCACGATGATATTCGCCATGACGCGGCAAATCCCAACCAGCCCCGCACCGCTTTTGGCGCCATTGTTGCCGCGCTCGGGCAGCGCCGGACGAACGGTCTGAAACCCTTTACCGCGCTCAGCTGCGATAACCTTCAGGGCAACGGTGCGATTTTGCGAAACTGTATCGTTGGATTGACCCGTATGTCCGACCCCGATCTGGCCGACTGGATAGACCGGAATTGCGCGTTTCCGAACTCGATGGTGGACTGCATTGTGCCCGCGACGACGGAACAATTAATATCGCAATGCCGCAACCTCGGCATCGACGACCGCGCGCCGGTCTCGCATGAAAACTTTCGCCAGTGGGTGATCGAGGACGATTTTTGTGACGGGCGGCCGCCGCTGGATGAGGTTGGCGTGACGCTGACCCAAGATGTCCATAGTTACGAGACAATGAAACTGCGCATACTGAACGGCGGTCACCAATTGCTGGCAAATGCCGGGGAAGTTCTGAATGTCCCCACGATTGCAGATTGCATGCAGGACCCCGACATCGTGTCGTTTTTCCGCAAAGTTCAGGCCGAAGAAATTCTTCCCCATGTCAAACCTGTCCCCGGAACAACCGCGACTGAATATCTTGGATTGGTCGAGGGGCGTTTTTCGAATACCGCAATCCACGATTCGACGCGTCGGGTCGCGTTCGACGGATCATCACGCCATCCGGGGTTCTTGCTGCCCTCGATGCGCGATGCGCATGCGGCCGGTTCATCCCTGAACGGGCTTGCGCTGTCCCAAGCTTTCTGGTGCCGGATGTGCGCGGGGGTTCGCGAGAATGGATCCGAAATCGCCCCAAACGATCCTCACTGGGAGGACTTGAAAAAAACGGCGCTGGCATCAAGGGCCAATCCGCAACTGTGGATCGAACAAAGCCAGTACTGTGGTGCGTTTGGTCGAGACACTCCCTTCGCCAGCGATTTCGCCCGCTGGCTGACCGCGATCTGGCAGCGGGGATGCCGGGCAGCGATAGCTGAGTATCTGGCTTCGACTCCCTCTCCAGACTGATCTGGCAACGTAAAAAAGGGTGCCCTCTCAAGCCAAATGGACGTAGAAAATAGAACTTGGCTTCGCTGTTTCCAGACGCTGGACAGCCCCCTACTCCACCTCAGGCCAAGTTCGTCTGGCAAAGCCGTTCCGAATGTTCAACGACCAAATCGGCAAGCTCCGGCCGACACGAACCACAATTCGTTCCAGCTTGAAGGGCGTCTCCGATTTCATCCACATCAACCAGTTTTTCGTCGTGAATTGCGCGATTATGGCTTTTAGCCCGACGCCGAAACACGAACAGATCATTGGTCAAATGTTGGGACAAGCGCTGTGAACTGCCAAATGTGTCAATCTCTCAGTACCCGCTTATTGAATGCTGCCCCTGTTCAGACAAACCTGTTTACATAGTTCTCCAGGATTTCCTGATGTCCCGATTGCGGCCTCGGATTTATGTTCTCACGCAAAACGCGCGCAGCAATCTCTTCCAGACCGCTATCCAGCATCGTCGCCGCTGAAGGCGTGTTCCAGCCCGAGTACCGCTTCGATAGCTCAGCTTCCAAACCGCCATCTTCAATCATGGCGGCAGCGGCTTTCAAACCCCGGGCGCAGATATCCATACCGCCTACATGGGCAGCCACCAGATCTTTTGCATCAATGGACTGGCGGCGGATTTTTGCGTCGAAATTTGTGCCTCCGGTGGTAAAGCCGCCGGCCTTCAATATGTAATAATAAGCCAAGGCTACTTCCGGCGTGTTATTTGGGAACTGGTCTGTATCCCAACCCGACTGGTAGTCGTTGCGGTTCATATCGATCGAGCCCAGCATTCCCTCGGCTGCGGCCACCGCAATTTCATGCTCAAAGCTGTGCCCTGCAAGGATCGCATGCCCCTGTTCGAGGTTCAGCTTCACTTCATTCTCCAGACCGTATTTCCTGAGGAACCCGATGCAGGTTGCCGCGTCATAGTCGTATTGGTGTTTGGACGGCTCCTGTGGTTTGGGTTCTACCAGAATGGTGCCCTTGAACCCGATCTTGTGTTTATACTCCACGACCATAATCAGAAACCGACCCATGTGGTCCAGTTCGGTTTTCATATCCGTGTTCAGCAGGGTCTCGTACCCTTCGCGCCCGCCCCAAAGTACATAGTTTTCACCACCGAGTTTGTGGATCGCGTCCAGGCAGGATTTCACCGTTGCCGCCGCAAAGGCAAAAACGTCGGGGTCAGGATTGGTGCTGGCGCCGGCCATCCAGCGGCGATGGCTGAACATATTGGCCGTGCCCCAAAGCAGTTTCGTCCCGGACACCTGCATCTTTTCGCCAATGTAATCCGTGATTTCTTCCAGAGTTCTCAGGTTGTCGGCAAAATTTCCCTGTTCGGGCCGGATGTCGGCGTCGTGCCAGCAGAAGTAGGGCTGGCCAAGAACTTCGAACATTTCGAAAGCAATATCTGCCTTCAAACGAGCCCGCCCCATATCATCCTGAGGATGCCACGGGCGTTCAAAGGTAGGACCACCGAAGGGGTCTCCGCCCTCCCACGCGAATGAGTGCCACCAGGCGACTGCAAACCGCAGATGATCTTCCATGCGTTTGCCCATGACCATCTCGTCCGGATCATAGTGCCGGAAGGCCAGCGGGTTTGTGCTGTCCACGCCTTCAAACCGGATCCGCTCGATCCCTTCAAAAAATCCGCTTGGCATTTCTGCCCCCTACTCTGCTTTTTGTTCTGGCTTCTTGCCGAGAATGATCATCGACAGAAGGTCATCATCGGTGACTTCTGCGATATCGACCGTTCCAACCAATTTCCCATTCTTCATGACCGAAGCGCGATCACACAGCTCCATAACGGCATGAACATCGTGATCGATCAGGAAGATACCGATACCTTGCGCCTTTAGCTGGTGGATCAGATCCGCAACCATCTGCGTTTCATGCGGCCCAAGAGCCGCTGTTGGCTCGTCCATAATCAGAATGCGCGCATTGAAGTAGACAGCCCGAGCAATTGCCACGGATTGTCTTTGCCCCCCCGACAACGCGGAAACCGGGTCATTGAACTTCTGAAAATTGGGGTTCAGCTGCGCCATGATCTTGCGGCACTCGGCCTCCATGGCTGCATCGTTGACCAACCCGAAAGGCGTCGTCATCTCGCGCCCCAGGAAAAGGTTCGACGTTGCATCCAGATTGTCGGCCAAGGCGAGCGTTTGGTAGATCGTTTCGATGTTGTTCGCGCGGGCATCACGGGGGTTTCCGATCTCGACACGTTTGCCGTCGATCAAAATTTCGCCCTGATCCATTTGATAGGCACCGGACAGGACCTTGATCAAAGTGGATTTCCCGGCCCCGTTATGTCCGAGCAAACCAACCACCTCACCGGGGTAGAGATCGACTGACACATGGTCGACGGCCTTGATCCCGCCGAAGGAGATCGAGATATCGCGCATCTCGACCAATGGGGGCGCGCCAGATCCGCGGCCAGCATTGGTTGGTGTTTTCTGCGTGTCCTGAGCTTGCATCACTTTGCCCCCAGTCGCTTGCGGTAGACGATGTCGATATAGACGGCCAGTACAAGAACGCTGCCGACCACGATGTTCTGAAACGGTGCATCGACGCCAACCATGGCCATGCCAGATTGCAGCGCTTGCATGATCAATGCGCCAAGGATCGCGCCGTATATGGTGCCGATGCCACCGGACAACGCGGTCCCACCGATGACGGCAGCGGCGATGACCCTCAGTTCATCCAACGTGCCAATGTCGTTGGAATGGTTTGCAAGGCGGGCCGAGGCGACCACGGCCGAAACAGCGCACAAAAAGCCCATCAGTGCAAAAATCTTCACGGTCAGCAGGCGTGTATTGATGCCCGAAAGTTCTGCCGCATCCGGGTTGCCACCAGTGGCAAAAATATAGCGCCCGAACCGGGTTTTTCGCGCCACGACCGTAAGTGTCACCGCCACGATGATCAGGATGAGGACAGAAATCGGTATGCCGTATCCGACGACCAGCCCTTCGGGCATCGTCTCTCCGCGCGCTTCGAACATGCGCTGCAATCGGCGCGTCGGAATGGCGTAGCTGTTGACGATGTAGACGTAGCCAAGGATGGCAATTGCGATGATCCCGGCCAAGGTGGCCTCGGCCCAAACAGGCTTAACGGGGAAGCCATGCGCGGCTTTTGCGCGACGGCCGCTCCACAAGGCCCAGATGGCGATCCCGGTGGCAAACAAGCCAAACAGCCAGCTTGTCGTTGCCCCCAAGGTTCCGTTGGTTCCGCCAAACATCAGGAACGTACTGTCCAGAGGACCAATGGTCTGGCCGCTGGTCAAGTACCATGCCACGTTCCTCCAGACCAGAAACCCGCCTAGAGTGACGATGAAGGCCGGTATCGTCAGGTACCCGACCATCCAGCCGTGAAAAGCACCGATCAATGTGCCGACAAACAACCCGACGACAATGGTAATCGCCCAGGTTGCCGGGTTGTTCAAACCCATCCCGAGGACCTGTGGCAAAAGATCGGTTTGCGTCATTGCCATCACGGCCGAAGTCGTTGCCAGCAACGCGCCGACCGACAGATCAATGTGACGCGTGACGATGATGAACACCATCCCGCAGGCCATGATTGCCACCGAAACCGTCTGAATTGACAGGTTGAACAGGTTGCGAGGTGTCAGGAACCGCCCATCGGTGACGATGTTGAACCCGATGCACAGGATGACAAACGCGCCGATCATTCCCAAAAGCCGCATGTCCAGTTCCAATTGCTGAAACAGGCTGGGTTTCGCTTTTTCAGGTACCGGCTGAGACGAAGTTTCGGTCATTTCCGATCTTTCATAGTCAGCAATAGTCCCCGGCCCCCAAAAAGGGCCAGGGACTTTAGGTTTTAGTTACAGGGGGCCGGGCCGTTTTCGACGCCCTGGCACAAGTCTTCCAGCGGAATCCATCCGGCATCCACCACAACAGTCAGGTTGTCTTTGGTGATCGGTACCGGCGCCAGGAAGACCGAGTTCATCGCAGTGCCACCTGGCGAAGTCCAGCTGACCGCGCCTTCAACATCTGCAGGACTTGTGCCACCGCTCAGCGCCAATGCGATTTCACCAGCCGCTTTGCCCAATTCACGGGCATCTTTCCAAACCGAAACGGTTTGAGTGCCCAGTGCAACCCGGTTCAGCGCTGCGTGGTCGCCATCCTGACCCGACACCGGAATGCCTTCCATGCCCTGTGCCGTCAGGGCCGCAACAACACCGCCTGCAGTTCCGTCATTCGAAGCGACAACAGCGTCCACCTTGTTTTCATTTGCGGTCAGGATCTGCTCCATGTTCCGCTGTGCGTTCGCAGGAAGCCAGCCATCCGTATAGGCTTCGCCGACAATTACGATGTCACCACTGTCGACGGCCGCTCCGATGATTTCTTGTTGGCCGCCCCGCAGGAAGTCAGCGTTTGGATCGGTCGGCGAACCTTTGATCATGACGTAGTGGCCCTTGGGCATGGCCGCAAAAACGGCCCGGGCCTGCATTCTGCCAACCTCGACATTGTCAAAGGTCAGGTAAAACGCACGGTCGTCCTCGATAAGGCGGTCATAAGCAATGACCGGGATGCCTTCGTCAGCTGCCGCCTGAACCGCCGGTCCGATAGCCTGTGCGTCCTGCGCCAGAATGATAAGGGCGTCCACACCCTGGGCGATCAGGCTTTCGATGTCCGAAAGCTGCTTTGCGGAAGACGATTGCGCATCTGCCGAAATGTATTCGGCACCCCCTGCTTCCAGCGCCGATTTGATCGCCGCTTCGTCCGTCTTCCAGCGTTCTTCCTGAAAGTTGGACCAGCTTACACCGACCACCGGCTCTGCGAATGCAACCGTGGCCAGCATAGTGGCCGCAGCTGAAAAGCTGAGAATTCGTTTCATGATTTCCTCCCATATGCCGAGCCATCGCTTCTCGATTCGCGGCTCTCACGATTTTGAATAGCACATTTATTTCAGCCGGTAAAATATTTACTCTATTAGAGGAACTGAAATTCAAATAAGTTGAGCCAGCGGTGAGATTCGCGAGGACAAGATGCTGAAAAGCAAAGCCTCTCCGGTTTCTTTGGAACAAAGAAATGCAACCCGGCTACGGGTGTTGGAGCACATCAGAACAAAAGGATCCGTCTCGCGGATCGATATCGCTTCGGCCCTGCAAACCAGCCCTGCTACGGTAACGGCGGCGACGGCAGATCTCATCTCGGCCGGATTGATCAAAGAAACCCAAAGCGAAGCGCAGCTCAAATCCGGGAAAAGAGGCAGACCAAGAGTTTTGCTGCAATTGGACGGTCAGTCTTACCTTGTCGCAGGGCTCAAGGTCGCGCGTCAGGTAATCTCGGTCATTCTGGTCGACTTCCAAGGCAATGAGGTGGCTTCACACAAGTATGCGCTGGAATCCGCCAGAATGTCGTCGACGGATTTTGTGCTGGCGATCCGCGAGGCACTCGAGGAGACCTGCGGAAAGATTGATGCATCTGTTGACGACCTTGCTGGCGTCTCAATCGGGGTGGCTGGTCTCGTTGATGCCAGGGGAAACTTCGTGCACTGGTCATCTTCGATTGCCGAAAGAAACATCGATTTCAATCGCCTGCTGTCAAAAGAACTGTCCTGCCCTGCTTTCGTGGATAACGACGCGAACCTTGTTGCAAAGGCCGAACAGTTGTTTGGACTTGGCAAGGGGCTGAGCAACTTCCTTGTTGTCACGATCGAACATGGGGTCGGTCTGGGTATCGTTCTGGACGGAAAGCTATATCGAGGAGAGCGCGGCTGCGGAGCTGAGTTTGGGCACACCAAGGTACAGCTTGACGGCGCATTGTGCCAATGCGGTCAACGCGGATGTCTGGAAGCCTATATCGGAGATTATGCGCTGATCCGTGAAATGACGGTCACAGGTCATTCCAATGAAATGCAGGCTGTTTCCGACATTCATGATCTGGCCGACTCTGGAGATGAAAGAGCGTCTTCCGTGTTGGCCCGTGCTGGTCAAATGTTTGGACTTGGGGTTTCCAATCTGATCAACCTTTTTGACCCCGAGTGCATTATCGTCTCGGGCACGCAAAAAAGCTTTGAGCATCTATGTTCCAGCGAGGTTATGACCCGCATCCGAAGCGGTGTCGTGAACGTCGATGCGCCGTTGCCGGATATCAAAGTTCACCATTGGGGCGACTTGATGTGGGCCAAAGGCGCCGCAGCATACGGAATCGAACAGATTTCGATCCTAAAGGTCAAGGAACTCTCGGCGAATGCGTCCTAAGTTTGCTGCCCTTGTGGTTCTTGCCACCACTGCAAATGCCGGGCCGAACGCCCCCGAGTTCGTTGGCATCGAGGTGCCGGAACATATTTACGATGGCGGCTGGGAGCATTTTGTCGGCGGCGGTGTCGCCGTGTTCGATTGCAACGGAGATTCTTTGCCCGAACTGTTCGTGGCCGGCGGATCGAACCGGTCGCAACTGTTCCACAACACTTCGCAGGGCACGATTTCTTTTAAGGTCGAGACGCCCGATGAATTGTCTCTGACCGGCGTAACCGGCGCGTATCCGCTGGATATCGACAGCGACGGTCTGATGGATCTGGCGGTTTTGCGTGTTGGTCCGGACCTTCTTCTCAAAGGCCACCAAAATTGTCGGTTCGGCCCTTTTGATAGCCTTGGCTTCTTGTCAGAAGATCACTGGACCACAGGTTTTTCAGCCACTTGGGAAGATGGGCAGTCCTTACCGACGCTGGCATTCGGGACTTATGTTAATCGGTTCGATCCCGACGGCCCTTTTGAAACTTGCGGACCCACTCTCCTCTACCGCCCCCATGGCAGCGGCTACCAGCAGCCGCTGCACCTTGAACCCGGCCACTGTTCGCTTTCAATTATGTTTTCCGACTGGGCCCGGACCGGACGCGCGGACCTTCGCGTCAGCAATGACCGCCATTACTACGTCAGGGGTGGACAAGAGCAATTGTGGGCCATGGAAGCCGAACCGCGGTTGTATGATCTGGATGAAGGCTGGTTACCCTATTCGATCTGGGGAATGGGGATCGCATCAAGGGATCTGACCGGCGACGGCTTTCCCGAAGTTTATCTGACCTCCATGGGCGATCAGAAGCTTCAGGTTTTTGACCCAAGCGCCAACGGCCCGACTTGGCGCGATGCGACCTACGAAAAGGGAACAACAGCCCACAGACCGCATAGTGGCGGTGACGGAAGACCGTCGACCGGCTGGCACGCTCAATTTGGCGACGTCAACAACGATGGTAAGGACGACATCTTCGTTGCGAAAGGCAATGTCGAGCAAATGCCCGACGCCGCCCTGAACGATCCCAACAACCTGCTCATGCAAACCCCGGAAGGTCAGTTCGTCGAAGCCTCAGTCGATGCCGGAGTGGCGTCGATGGCAAAGTCTCGCGGTGCGGCCCTGGCAGATTTGAACAATGATGGAAGATTGGATCTGGTGGTCGTCAACCGTGGTTCGGCACTCGAAGTCAGCCAGAACATCTCGCAGGGTGGCAATTGGCTGTTGGTTGATCTTACTCAGGATCAATTAAATCGAGCAGCGATAGGAGGGTTTGTCGAACTCAGAACTTCGCAAGGTGTTCAGACCCGCGAAATAACAGTTGGCGGCGGTCATGCCGGGGGCATAGCCGGGTTCCATCATTTTGGCCTGGGGAATGAGGACCGCGTGCAGGTTCGTGTGATCTGGCCGGATGGAAAGACAAGCGAGTGGCTGGAAACCCACGCCAACCAGATCTTCCGAATTCGGCGTTAGTTACTTGTCAATGGGCAGGCCGCTGGGAACCTGATCGGGCACACCGAGCCGCTCCGCCGGATGTTCAAGGCTTGCCAGAAAGCTCAGCAGCGCCTTAATCTCTTGATCTGTCAGGGTGATTTTAGACAAGCCGTTACTTTCGGCAATCGCATCCACATTTTGCTGGTCCAGCATTGGATTTTGATCTTCGGAACCCGGGAAGTCTGGCAACCAGGCCATTTCAATCGAGTAGTTTTTCAATGACGTCACCGGATCCAGATGGTGGCGCACCATGTCCTCAAGACGGGCAAAAGCTCCGTTATGTCCATACGGAGCAGTCAGCGTCACGTTACGCAGTGAGGGTGTTCGAAAAGCAAATGTATCCTCTGCGCGACCAGTCACGCGGAGACGCCCGTCGTCCCGATTGTGGCTCTCAAACCGCGCCGCTTTTCCGGGGCCGATTTGGGGCATCGCGATTGAATGAAACTGGTGATCCGTCTGGAACCAGCCCGAATGGCAACTGCTGCACTCAGCCTTGCCGTAGAAAAGGCTCATGCCGAATGTGGCCTTTTCCGACAACTCACCTTCACCTCTCATCGCGCGGTCGAACGGGCTGTTATCCGCGCGCCACTCGAACGCGATGAAATCCGCGATTGCGTTGGCAATATCCGTGAATGTGATCTCTTTGCCCGGCGTGATCTCATCGAACCTTTGCCGGTACTCCGGAACAGCCGCGACACGGGCTGCAATCAGATCCCATGCGCCGCCTGGTTGTGTCAAAAACCCAAGTCGCACCGCTTTGCTGACGTCATTCTCGGAATAATGACCACCCATTTCGTCCGCCGACAAAACTGGAAACATGGCTTGTGCCGCCAGTGCCGACTGGAAGCCGGGCCTCATATGCGTTCCCAGCGGCGTCCTGATGCCATTGACTTGGCTCGGGTCCGTCTCAAGCCGCCCGTCATGAAAGAACGTCGTGAACTCAATGGCTCCGAGGTTCCAAAGACCTGGCGAGTTTCGCGGAATTCGTTGTTCGGGCGTGTTCAGGGGATCCAGCGTGCGATCCGTACCCAGCCCTATTCCCCCTTCCCCGATGCCAAGGGAAAGACCATCTGACGTACCCAGCCTGGGATGATGACAGGTCGCGCAACTGATGTTCTTGTTGCCCGACAAGATCGGGTCGTAGAACAGAAACCGCCCCAACTCGACGCTGTCGAAATCAGGATCAAGGAACTCCGGCCTCGGCCCAAGCTCTTGAGCACTTATGCCACCGGCGCCCCAAATGGACAGGCTGAAAACTGTGATTAACGACTTAGCCCTCATGCCAACCCTCAGAGATCTCTAAGGCAAGCACCTGACGGTACGGGTTCTCAGGTGTACAGATAATCGACGGAAACGACGGGATATTTGGGGCGTTGGGGTATCCCGATGGCTCAATACAGAGACCGGACGAACCACGAAACGGTTTTGCCATCTTCGCCCCTGAATACACCTGCGCTCCAGGCTGGTCAGAATAGACTGTCAAAGCAAGACCAGAAGGTGCCGAAAATACCGCTACCGGAGCCTTTGGATCACGGTTTTGGTCGAAGCAAAAGTAGTGATCGATCCCTGCAGAAATACTTCCAATCGATTTTGACTCTTCAAAGTCCAACTCGTTTTCCGTGGTTGAACAGACCCGACCGGAAGGAATTCCTTGATGGTCGATTTCCAGATACCGGTTTGAGGCAAGTTTCAACCTGTGCGCGTCGACCCCGTATGAGCTTCCCAAGGTGTAGTAGTTGTGTTGCGTCAGACTGATGGGCGTAGGCCGGTCCGGATTGGCTGTGAACGAATAAATCAATCGCGGAAGCTGTAGCGAGATCCGGACTTCGAACCTAACCTCCCCCGGAAAGCCGCTTTCCCCGTCGCGTGAAAGATAGCTCAGCAAGACCTCGTTTGGCGCCATCTTCTTGAGATCCCAGAATTGACTGGAAAGTCCCTTCTCTCCACCATGAAGGGTGTTTTCACTTTCATTGGCGCTCAGTTCGAAACCAGTGCCTTCCAGATCAAAGCGCGCACCGCCAATCCGGTTCGCGACGCGTCCGACAATTGCACCCGTATAACTTGTATCTTTGAAGTACGCGGACAGGTCATTGAACCCCAGAATGAGCGGCCTGTCCTTGTACAACCACTCTTGCGTGATTGCGCCGTAATTCAGGACCGAGGCCCGCATTTCCCCATCCGTCAACACAGCTGTTTCGACCCGAGAGAGCTTTTCCGTGTCCGGTGTCATCTTGCCGCCAACGGCGCGAGCGCCTTGTAGTATTGCCGGTATCGCCCGTATTCGCTTTCATAAAGGTCGATCAGGTCACTACGCGGCTCTATAGTTTCCTCGATCTCCGGCGGCGTCATGACATCTGCCGGATTTGTGTTGTTGGCAGCACAGATGGCAAGGCGCGCGGCGCCCATGGCCGCTCCGAATTCGCTGCCTTTGGGCACGTCCAGCGGCACCTGCAAAACGGTTGCGAGTGTTTCCAACCAAAACCTCGACCGCGCGCCCCCTCCTACGGCCATCAGGCTGTTTGGTTCTGTTCCCGTACTTTTCAGGGCTTCAAGGCAATCTCTCATCGCAAATGCAACACCCTCCATCACCGCTCGGGTCAGATCGACAGGTTCGGATGCCACGTCCACGCCCAGAAATGCGCCCCGGATCTTGCTGTCGTTGTGCGGGGTTCGTTCGCCGGACAGGAAGGGAAGGAACGTAACCGACGAAGGCCCAGTCACCCCGTCAGGCAACGCCGCAACCAGTTCTTCCACTGGTTTACCGAGGTTCCGTGACAGCCAGTTCATGCTGTTTGTGGCCGACAGGATAACCCCCATTTGTATCCACTTGTCCGGGATAGCATGGCAAAAGCAGTGCACAGCAGTTTCAGGTGCGGGCGCATAGGTATCCCTGGCAACAAGCAAAACGCCGGAGGTTCCCAGTGAGACAAAGCCTGCACCGTCCCGAATGCTGCCGATACCGCAGGCTGATGCGGCGTTGTCCCCTGCTCCTCCGGCTACGACAACACGCCCGGAAAGCCCCCACTCTTGCCGCAACTCGGCTTTCAACTCTCCACCAGGCTCACTGCCTTCAACCAAGCAAGGCATTTGGTCCGTGCGCATGTGGCAAGCGGCCAGCGCGGTTTCCGACCATTGCCGAGCGCCAACATCCAACCAGGAGGTCCCCGCACTGTCTGACACATCCGAGACATATTCGCCCGTCAGCCAGAATCGCAAATAGTCTTTTGGCAGCAGAACTTTAGCGGTCTTTGCGAATACCTCCGGCTCATGTGAGCGCACCCATTCCAATTTTGGCGCTGTGAACCCCGGGAACACGATATTCCCTGATATGGCGCGCATCTGCGGTGTCTGATCCAACATCCTCGCCTCATCAGCGGACCGTGTGTCGTTCCAAAGAATACATGGTCGCAAAACATTGCCGGCTTTATCCAGAAGGGTGGCACCGTGCATATGTCCGCTAAGACCGATACCCAGCAGTTTTGCGAAGGCACTTTCGTTGCTGACGCGGATTTGCCTGACAACTTCTTGGCACGCATCAATCCAATCTGATGGGTTCTGTTCGGACCATCCAGACTTTGGCGTCGAAGTTGAAACGCTGACCTCGGCGCTGCTTACGACCAAACCGTTTTCATCTACCAAAATCCCTCTGAGACCAGATGTTCCCAAATCCAACCCAAGGTACATTCGACGCAAATCCCCATTTTTATTTTAGTTGATAAAATTAATTGAACCCGAGATCTTGTCAAGGCGCTGATCAAACCACTCCGTGTGGGGCGCGACATGAAGTCCCTTCTATCCCGCAGTTCCGCAAAAGAGGTGGTGCAGTACTGGCCCGAGCTGAACTCAACGGCCTACCCCAAGCGTCGCAGTTCCGCAAAATAGGTCAAGCCGTAAGCGACCGCTATTTCAGCCGGATTGTCGGGTGTTTTACGCGCGCAGTGCTCGCAGTCAGGGGCCGGTCAGAGAGGTCTTCCCGGTCTGCGCCATGGCAATGCTCAGTTCTTCGCTAAGCGCGTCCCACAATTGCTCCAAACCGGATTCACCCGCGGCCGCAATGGCATACTGCAGGATCCTTCCGACAAATACGTAGTCCGCCCCGACCGACAATGCCTTGAGAACATCTTCGCCTGACCGGATGCCGCTGTCGTAGAACACGGGAAAGTCTGGCCCAAGATCGGCACGGATCTTTGCCAGCATGTCAATCGGCGCAGGCGCAGAATCCAACTGCCGCGCGCCATGGCTTGAAACCTGGATGGCATCCACGCCTGCCGACATCAGGTTGCGGGCATCTTCGACGTCCAGCACGCCCTTGACGACCAGTTTTCCAGGCCAAAGGTCGCGCAATTGCACCAAAGTGTCCCATGTGGCACGCGCCCGGCTTTCGGTACGATCGAAGTCATAGCCTTCCATCTCGAAATTGGCCATCACAGGCTTGCCCTTCAGAAGGGTGTTCAATGACCAGTACGGGTGCAGTGCGAAGTCGATGAACTGGCGCGGGCCGATGCGGAACGGCATCTTGAACCCATGGCGCAATTCGCGCGGGCGACGGCCGACCTCGGGGACATCGACGGTCAGGACAAGGATGTCATACCCGGCCTGTTTCGCACGCTCGGCCAGTTTGAAAGATCCCGTCCCGTCTCCGCTGAAATACAACTGAAACCAGGCATTACCTTCGGCCTCGGTAATGATCTCTTCCATCGGCGTCGAGGCCACGGTCGATACGACATGTGGCACGCTGTAGCGCGCCGCAAGCCTCGCAAGCATCAAATCAGCGCCCGGGGCGGCAAGGTTGCACATCCCCATGGGGGCGATACCGAAGGGCCTGTCTGCCTCGACATCAAAGACCCGAGACGCCATCGACCGTTGACTGACATCGCGCAGGATACGGGGTCGCAAGGTTATGGCGTCCAATGCGGCACGGTTGCGCGCCGCGCCGGTTTCGGCCCCGGCGGAGCCGTCGATATAATCGAACACCATCCACGGCAGACGCCGCCTAGCCAGACGGCGGGCGTCTTCGGCGCTATGGATGGTGCCTGCGGCCATCAGGCCTGTACGGCCTTCATGAAGCGGTCGCGGATGACGACCGGGTCCATCGTGATCGGCGGCATCTTGGCATTTCCGCTTTCGCATTTGCTGACGATGATGGTCATCTGTTTGGCATCCAGTGCCTCTTGCAGCACACGGCCCGTGTCCTGGGCGGCACATTCGATCACCCGCTCGCACCCGGCGGCCTCGGCCATTTTCGTCAGGGACGTTTTCTGCCCGGCATAGGTCGGCTGATCCCCGGTCGACCCGTATGAGCCATTGTCCACGATCAGCAGGATATAGTTGTCGGCCACGTTGTTGGCGATGGTCGGCAAAGTACCAAGATTGGTCAGGATCGAGCCGTCACCATCGATGACGATCACCGGCTTCGGCTGCGACAGGGCGAGCCCCAGACCGATGCTCGAGGCCAGTCCCATGGTGCCCAGCATGTAGAAGTTGGTCGGCTGATCGTCGATGGCGTGCAGTTCCTGGCTGGGGATGCCGATATTGCAGACAACCAGCTGATCACGCAGGATCGGGGCGATTTCCTTCAGGATTTCAGAGCGGATCATTGGTCGCCGTAGCCTCCCCAGAAGTTGGCGTCGGTCAGGATGGCGACCGGCTTGTTGCACATGAAGGTGTATTTCAGGATCGCGTCCAGTTCCTCGACATCCGACTGATGGTGGAAATGATATGTCGGGATATTGAGCTGGGCCAGCAGTGCCTTGGTGTGCACCGCCATCTCGACCTGGCAGGCGATGGGTTCGCGCAGCTCACCGCGATACGAAATCAGCATGGGCAGTGGCATCCGGTAGTACTGGATCAGGGTGGCCAACGTGTTGATCGTAACGCCGATGGCGGTGTTCTGCATGATAATCGCAGGGCGCTTGCCGCCCATCCATGCCCCTGCGCACAGGCCCATGCCTTCGTCTTCCTTGTTCGAAGGTATGTGATAGATGCCGTCGCGCTGGTCGATTTCTTCGATCACGCCCGCCAATTGCTTGCAAGGGACGGTGGTTACGAACGAAACATCGTTCGCAACCAGGTCGTCTGTTATCTTTTTGTCTATGTCCATATCCGGGATATCAGTCCTGTCTGTGGCGCATAACGCGCGGTTGGATGTGTCAGTATCGGGGTTCAGGCGGTGCGGCAGACATGCACCGCGCACGGAGCATGGCGAACAACGCGGGCTGCCGTTGTGCCCAGAAAATAGTCGCTGAGGCCGGGCTTGTGAGAACCAACGACAATGCAGTCCACGCCGTGTTTTTCCGCGTATTCGACGATGCCGCGATACGAACGGCCCTTCACGATCTCGGCTGTTACGTTGTCATGGTCTGACGTTTTCTGGGCCAGCTGGCGGCGGGCCGTTTCGAACCCTTCGCGCACGACGTCTTCGTCCAAATAAGTGCCGACTGAGCCATGCGGCGCTTCGTAGACGTGCAGAGCGATGATCTGCCCACCCGGATTGCATAATGTCGTGGCGGCCCTGAGGGTGGTGCCGGAAACTCCGTGATCCAGGGCCATAGGAACCAGGACTTTGTCATACATGGGTTCTCTCCGTTTTATCGCAGGCGTTCAGGCCCACGGGTCGAGGATAATCTTGGGCGCGGCCACCGAACCGGACCGCAAGTCGTGAAAAGCGGCAGCGCCGTCAGACAACGGGCGCAGTTCGGGCCAGTCGAGCGGGCCCAAGCGACCTTCAAAAATTGCCTGTGCGGTGTCACGGAAATCCTGCGCGGTATAGGTATAAGTGCCGATGAATGTGATTTCCTGCAAGGTCATGCGGCGGATATCCAGACCGCCTGCATCCTCACCCAGACCGACATGCGCAATTACTCCGCCCGGCATTGCAATCGCCGAGGCTGCGGCACGGGTGGCAGCATACCCCACCGCATCCAACACCAGCGGCACCATGCCCTGAAACGCGTCGATTGTCTGTTGGCCGCAGCGCTCTGTCAGAAAGGCACGGCGGGCGGCGTTGGGTTCCTGTATCGTCACATCATCCACACCCATGGCGCGAAACGCCAAGGCAGCCGCCAGCCCGATCGCGCCGCCGCCGATGACAAGCGCGCGGCGTTCCATCTGTGGATTCAGCGCTTCGAGTGCAAGTCGGGCGGCATGCCAGCTTACGGCCAGCGGTTCACTCAGCGTCGCCTTTTCCAGCGGCACGTCATCCGGCACCGTTACCAGATTGCGCTCGGGGATTGCCACGAACTGCGCAAAGGCCCCCTCGCGCGGGGGCATTGAAATGATCTCGCGGCGGGCGCAGAGGTTTTCGCGCCCGGACACACAGGCTGCACACTCTTCACAGGTGACCAACGGATTGATCGTTACCCTTTGACCATCACGCGGCCCGCCCACGATTACTCCAGCCGCCTCGTGCCCCAATATGAGCGGCGCAGGACGCCGGGCGTCATGACCCATATAGGCATGCATGTCGGACCCGCAGATGCCCGAGGCATGGATGCGGATCAGGTGTTCGCCTGCCTGGGCCGCAGCCATCGGCACATCGCGAAAGCCAAGCTTCTCAACCCCTTCATAGACAAGCGCTTTCATTTTGCCGTGAACCCTCCGTCAACCATCAGGACTTGCCCGGTGACATAACCCGACGCTTCGGAACACAGAAACAACAGCGGTCCGTCGATATCCTCAAGCCGGCCATTGCGGCCGATACAGGTTTGCGCCGCATTGCCCGCAGCACGCGCCTTGTCGCTGAACACGGCCTGTGTCAGCTCGGTCGGGAAGAACCCGGGCCCGATCGCGTTGGCGGTGATGCCGTGGGGCGACCAGGCTTCAGCCATGGCGCGGGTCATCTGACCGACCCCGCCCTTGCTGGCTCCGTATGCGATGCCACCGGGAAAAGCCCGAAAGGTCTGGAGCGACGCGAAATTGACGATCCGCCCCCACCCCCGTTCCTTCATCGCAGGCACAAATGCCTGGCTGATAAAGAACGGCGCTGAAAGGTTCAAAGCCAGCGTCTGGTCCCAATCCGCAATCGTCACTTCGTCCGCTGGCTGCCGTGTATTGATCCCGGCCGCATGTACCAGAATATCCGGCATTCCGAAGGGGGCCGAAATCGCTTCTGCCAGCGCCTTCAGCCCGCTGCGGTCCGCCACATCCGCCACCACATGGGCAGCGCCAGCCCCGATTTCCGCACACAGACCTTCCAATGCCTCGGCACGCCGTGCGACCGCCACAACCTGCGCTCCGGCGGCAGCGAGCGTCACTGCCGCTTGCCGTCCCAAACCGGAACTGGCACCGGTTACGCAGGCAGTTCGGCCTGTCAGATCGAACAGGGCTCGCGGGTCAGCCATTTGCGGTCAGATCAAAGACTTCGTCCGGGAAGTACTTGGCCAACCGGACGTCGGCGGCACGCGCGTGCCCCTCCATCCCTTCCAGCCGGGCAATCCGCGCGGTGGCCTCGGCCACTGGTTTCGAACCCTCGCGGGTTGCGCGCTGCCAGGTGACGATCTTCATGTATTTGTGAACCGACAGCCCGCCAGTATAGCTTGCCGCGCGCGAAGTCGGCAGCACATGGTTGGTCCCTGCGGCCTTGTCGCCGTAGGAAACTGTAGTCTCTTCACCCAGGAACAATGAGCCGTAGCAGGTCAGCCGCTCAAGCCACCAATCCAGATCCGCGGCCTGCACTGTCAGATGCTCGGGCGCGTATTCGTCGGAACAGGCGGCCATTTCTTCTCGATCCGCACAAAGGATCACCTCGGCATAATCACGCCAGGCCGCTGCGGCGTTCTCGCGGTTCACCTCGGGCAGGTCGTTGATGTAATCCGGTACCAGCCGCATCACGTCTTCCGCCAGGGCGCGGTTGTCGGTAACCAGCCAGACCGGAGAGTTGTAGCCATGCTCTGCCTGGCTCACCAGATCGGTGGCAACGATGTGGGCGTCCGCTGTGCCGTCAGCCAGGATCAGGCTGTCAGTCGGGCCTGCTATCATGTCGATGCCGACGCGGCCAAACAGGATGCGCTTCGCCTCGGCGACAAACTGGTTTCCGGGGCCCACCAGGATGTTTGCCTTGGGCAAGCCAAACAGACCGAATGTCATTGCCGCAACACCCTGAACACCACCCATTGCCATGATTTTATCCGCGCCACAGATATGGGCAGCATAGATGATGGCCGGGGCCACACCGACGCCGGGGCGCGGCGGCGAACAGGCGGTGATATGCTTGCACCCTGCCACCTTGGCGGTGGTCACGGTCATGATGGCGCTGGCAATATGGCTGTAGCGCCCGCCCGGAACGTAGCATCCGGCCGCATCCACCGGGATCGCCTTTTGCCCGGTCACGAAACCGGGGGAGATTTCCATTTCCACGTCATGCACCGTGCCTTTTTGCAGTTGGGCAAAGCGGCGAACATTGTCGTGGGAAAACCGAATATCCGCCTTCAGTTTCTCCGGGACCAGTGCACAAGCGGCCTCGATCTCTTCCGGCGTCAGCAGCACGTTGCCCTCGTACTGGTCAAACTTTGCGGCATATTCCAGAGCCTTGGCATCGCCTCCAGTCTCAATGTCGTCGAGGATGCCCTGCACGATCTTATGAGTTTCAGACGCGTCCGACTTGGGAGTCAGGGTGGCCTTTTTCAGATATTCACGGGTCATTTCCAGGGGGTCCTACTTGTAGATATCAGGAAGCAAAGTGGTCGAGATCGGCGGGAAATAGGCGATCAGCAGCACGACGATCAGCATTGTCAGAACAAAGGGAACGGCACGGGCTGCGATTTTCAGGATCGACTCGCCGGTAATGCCGGAGACAACAAAGAGGTTCAGCCCCAGGGGCGGCGTGATGAAGCCAACGCCCAGCGCGGTGATCATCATGATGCAGAACTGGATTTCGTTCATGCCGATGTTGTCGGCCAGGGGTTTCAGGATTGGCGCCAGGATCACGATGTTGGGCGTCGTCTCCATAACGCAGCCCGCTGCGATCAGGATGCAGATCATCAACAGGATCAGCATGGCCGGATCATCGGTCAGCCCGGTCACGGCGGTCACAAAGCCCTGCGGCACACCCATGATTGCCAGCGCCTCGGCCAGCGGGGCTGAAAATGCGATGATCGGCAGGATCACCCCGTTCACTTTGGCAGAGCTGACAAGCATCGCCGGAAAGTCCGACAGCTTCAGGGTGCCCAGTATGAAACCCATCACGATGGTTACGACCACCGCCGTTGCACCGGCTTCGGTCGGGGTCAGACGGCCCGAGAAGATGCCGTAGAAAATGATTCCCGGCACGATGAAGGCATACCAGCCGGATTTCAACGATTGACCCAGATTGCCCATCCACTCGCCCAGCCCCATATTGCCGCCGGTCTCATAGGTATAAAGGCGGTTCATGATGATGTTGGTGATCAGGATCGACACCAGGATCGCAAGACCCGGGATAAGCGCCGCCAGAAACAGTGTTGACGCTGAGATGCCCAGTACAAGACCGATAATGATATACGCGATTGAAGGTGGGATAAGGATGCCGGTACAGGCGCCAGCCGCCACCAGGGCGCAGGCATAGGGTCGGGGGTAACCGCTTTCGACAAGCCGCGCGATTGTCATCCGCCCCACGGCAGCGGCACCCGCCGCGTCCGAGCCCGAGATCGCCGCAAACATCCCGCAGACCAGAACGGTCGCTGATCCGAAACCGCCGCGCGTCCAGCAGGTCAGCGCCTCGGCCACATCCAGAAATTTCTTACTGAGGCCGGTTCGCACAAGCACATCGCCGGTCAGGATGAACAGCGGCACAGCTGTCAGTGCAAATGCGTCGATACCGGTGAACAGGCTTTCACCGATGGCGCTCAGCGGCAGGTCGCCCGACATGATCAGCATGACAATCGCGGCGGTACCAATGGCGGCCCAGACCGGCACCGCCAAGGCGATCAGGCCCACGAACAGGATCACCGGCAGGTAAAAATCCCATCCCAGCTCAACGGTTTGATTGAGGGAGTTCCAGAGCATTCGAGTTCTCCTCAATCAAACAGCTTGTCGCCTTCGAAGACGGGCGTGCCGTCGCGAAGGGATTTCAGGTCGCGCAAAAGGGATTGGATCAGGCGCCATATCATCAGCGCAAATCCGGTCGGCACAGCCATCAGGAACCAGACCTTGGAGACCCGCAACCCGTCCGTGACCGAACCGAACTTGGCCGAGACATGAACCGCCTCATATGACCAGTAAAGCGCGATAACGGCCACCACGAACATCACCAAATCGCCGAAGATGTACAAAGCCGCCTTGGGGCGTGGCCCGAGATAATGCATGATCACGTCGATGCGGATATGGGCGCGTTCCTTGACGGCCGCCGCCGCGCCGATCCAGGCGAGATATATGAAGGAATAGCGGACGATCTCTTCGCCCCAGATCGAGGAGAATGCGAACACTTCACGCCGCAACACCTCGATCGCCATGGTGATGACAAGCATCACGTAGAACACCAGTAGCAGCCAGCGCTCGGCGTCTCGGTCGATTTTTTGCAATATGGTCATTTCCGGCCCCGGTCCCTGGCAACACTAGACCTGCCGGTCCGCTGGGACCGCCGCCATCTGGTTGCACGTGGTAAAACGGGCGAGAGAGGTCAGCCCCCCTCGCCCGTCGGATCTTATGCGTCGTGGACGTAGTACTTGCCCTGCGTTCCAGCCGCCTCGACCAGTTTTTCGAAATTGTCCATCGAGCCTGCAAGTTCGGTCTTGAACGGATCCCATTCCGAACGCTGGTAGCCACCGGCATCCTTCCACTCGGCCAGTTGATCATCGGACAGCGAATGGAATTGTACGCCTGCCTTGTTCAGTTCCGCCATGGCATAGGCTCGTGCCGACGGTACTTTGGACAGGTTCTGGTGGCTGGTCATTTCCGACCCCCACATGATGCCCTCTTGCACATCGGATGGCAGTGAATTGAACCATTCCAGATTACAGGAATAGACCTGACTGTCCGGCACGGCCTGCGTGAAGGTGACGTTGCTGAGAATGTCCTTGAAGCCAAAGACATACAACGCACCGACCGACGGATCCAGCGCATCGGCCACACCCTGCTTGATCGCCGATGGCGTCTCGCCCCATGCGACAGGTGTCGGGTTGGCACCGACCATCCGATAGTATTGCTGCAGCATCTTCGAGCCGGGCACGCGGAATTTCACACCGCTCATGTCCGACGGGGTAAGAATGGCGTTTCCGCCCTGACGCACCGCGACAACCCTTGGATCAATCACAACGTAGAACAGGGCCTTGAATCCGGCGGCTTCGACCTTGGGATGCACTTCGTTCTTCCAAGTGTCGGAATGCACCAGATTGGTGAACCGCTGGTTCGAGCCGCACAGATACGGCATGTTGATCAGATCGACGGTCGAGGCAAAAGGCGCAAAGTTCGACAGCGAATGCTGTGCTGCCTGAATTGTGCCGCCCTGAACCTTTTGAACCAGCGCGCCGCCCGCACCCAACTGCCCACCGGGAGCCAGCTTGACGTAGATCTTGCCGTTGGTCGCGTTCTGGATATTTTCCTTTAAATCCAACTGCATGATCGGATAACTACGCGACGCGCCCAGCACGTAAGCCGTGGCGACGGTCATCACATGCTCGGCTGCATTCTCGCGTTCTTTCTCTTCTTTGGCGGTTTGCGCTGCGGCCTCCGAAGACCACAATACGCCGCCAGCTCCGGCCACCACCGCCGCTGTGAACGAGCCGGTTGAAGCCAGCTTCAGAAAATTCCGGCGCTCAGCAGATTTGAGGCCATCCTTGCCATTCGTCATTTTCTTCCTCCCATTGAATCTGTCAGCTGCCATTGTTGTTTTCTTGGTCAGCCTCTCGCTTGAGAATGGCCGCCACGAACAGGATCGAGGCAGCAAACAGAACCAGCATCTCACCGACATCCCCCAGGAATCCGCCGCCTCCAAATGCGCCCAGCGCCACATTTGTGAAAAATACGGCAAAGACGACAGCAGCAGCCCAAAGGAACATCGCAAAACCCCGGATTGTTTTCTCAACCCTATTTGTAAGCGCTTACATCAATAATGCAAGCGCTTACATCAACAGATGGCAAGACCGGTTTTTTGTGGTATGACGGTGCCAAAGCAACAGCAGGCTCCGCATGGGAAAAACCCGTTCAGCTCCGACACTTAACGACGTTGCAAAGGCGGCAGGCGTTTCGACCGCCACTGTGTCGCGATGCCTGAATTCGCCGGAACGGGTAATCGAGCAAACCCGACATCGGGTCATGCAAGCGGTCGAATCGTTGGGCTATACGCCGAATTTTGCAGCTCGTGTAATGGCAGCGAATCGCAGCTTCACCATCGGCGCGATTATTCCCACAATGGACAACGCAATCTTCGCCCGCGGATTGCAGGAGTTTCAGGACCAGCTTCGTGAAAGCGGATATACCCTTCTGGTATCCAGTTCCGCTTACGACCCCGAAGTGGAGAGAGAGCAGATCCGCACGCTTGTCGCCCGCGGTGCGGACGGGTTGCTTCTTATCGGACATGAGCGTGACGCAGACATTTATGAGTATCTGGAGCGCCACCAGATTCCATCACTTGTTGCCTGGTCCTACGACCCGGACGTCAAGCGGCCGTCCGTCGGTTTCAGCAACAAGGATGCTATGGGGGAACTGGCGCGAACCGTGATTGCGGCAGGCCACCGGCGGATCGCCATGATTTCGGGCAAGACAAAAGGAAACGATCGGGCGCAAAACCGCGTCGAAGGTGTCAGGCAGGCTATGTCACAGAGCAACCTCGACGCCGATGCCTTGACCTTGATCGAAACTACTTACGAAATTGACAAGGGCGCTGAAGCCTTTCGGCAACTGATGGCCCTCACCCCAAGGCCAACAGTGGTCATGTGCGGCAACGATGTTCTGGCCGCAGGTGCACTGTGCGAGGCCCGAAGACTTGGAATAAAGGTGCCGGAACAAGTTTCGGTAACGGGTTTCGATGACATAGAATTGGCCGAGATCGTCAGCCCGGCCTTGACGACCGTACATGTTCCCCACCGGGAAATGGGTCGCAAGGCCGCGCTTGAATTGACTGCAATGGTTGAGGGCAAATCGGAAGGCCATTCAATCTGCATCAATACAAGGCTGGTCAGCCGACATTCGCTGGCAGAACCCGACTGCCACACATCGCAATAGACGCGTGGGGTTTGCATCCTCCGTTTTCGCCCCAGTGAAGTCAGACATTTGCGGATAGCCAACTGCCCGACCAAAGCGCACTGTACCCAAAGCACGGTCGGCAACCTTCCCAGCAACGTCAACTTGACCGGCAGTGATGGGCGCAGTCTGTCGCCGCTGTTCGATCTTGGTCTGCATTCAGAGAGCTTTGCCTGCGCCGGCTTTGACGCGTCACCCTAACACCCTAAAATAGATAAGAAATAATCGCTATCATCTTGGTGCCGTATTCTGGAAATCGTGGTCCACCGCCTTGCCATCTATACCGCCCGAACTCTGGCGAGTTTCTGGGTGGTGGAGCGCAAAGCCTCATGCCGGACCAGAGCAAGGCCTTTAGAGATCATTGCGGACGCTCGGTCGAAAAGGCCGGCTCGCCGCATTGTCCGGATGAAGCAGACTTCGAGAGAGAAGCATTGAATGGCACCCTTGATGCCGGGCATCAACAGTGTGGATGCGCAGCTTCCATCCACTCAAATGCGGAGTGCTTGCAGGTCAAACGGCAAAAGGACCTCCTCGTTCTTCGTATTTCGGATCAGGAGTTGATCTTTCCCGGTCTCAATGGCGCTCACCCCACCCCCATCACGCCAACGAAACGCGCCGACGACATGACTAATCTCAACTTGGCCATCGGGAACCAGTTGAATGACTCCACGACCATTGGGAAAACTGTTTTCATCAGTGCCCAGAACGGTCGACGCGGCCCCTTCCTCGACCCCAAGGCAGGCGAAGTGCCTGCCCGACCACGGAGCATAGTAACGACCTCCGTTGGAATGCCACAACATTGTCATCGGCAAAGCCTGTGCCGATTTGAGTGACAGGAAAACGTCACCCTCCACCGGGCGAATAACCGCAGTCCACCCCAGTTTCACTTCAGGGGGTTCCAGCCCAACGACAAAATCTTCGCTTTTCGAAGACCATGGATAGTGTGACAGGTCCAATTCGTCTCCCATACCAGGGAAAGACGTCAAAGTATCACTTTCAGCCGGGTATTTTAGCGCTGAATGGCCCAATGACGGATCAACTTCCAGCGGGGTCTGAGGTGTTCTCCAACACTGCTTTCGAGAGGTTTGAATGATCCCGCCATTTGGCAAAGATACGTTCGCGTGATTGGCTACCGGCACCAACCCATCGCCACCAATGAACGTATGACGCTGATAGACAAATGGATGCCCCGGGCGCAGTGTGATCTCTTTCTGCAGCCTTGCCCCATAGACCGTTATTTCGAGCTCGGCTCGTAAGTAGTTTTCGGTCTTTTCCTTCAATACCCAGCGTGAATTGGGCGGCCATCCATGCAGCGGCGACGCGCCCTCGGTTGCCCCGAAAGGCGCGCAGAAAAAATCACCACCGAGCTTTTCCAGATGAGACGCAATACCCTCGGGCATGGCTTCGCCCGTTCCGACCCAAGGTGCGCGATGCAGCGGCGAGATCTCGGTACCGCCGTCATTTACGCAAAAGCTCTCGATCAACCCCAACTGCAAATCGAAGGAAAGCCGGATACCAGTAGCGGACAGGTTGATCACAATTGATACCTCACCCAAACCATCATTCCACCAGAACCATCACACGACCATGTTCCACTTTGGTTTCGTGGGTGCGAAGGTCTTCACATGCAGGCGCTCGTAGAGCTTTGCCCGAGCGGTAGTCGAATAGCCCGTTGTGCTTGGGGCACTCGATCTCATAATCCATCACCAGGCCGTCCGATAAGTGCACATGTTCGTGTGTACAGAGACCATCAGTGCAGTAGAACTCATTATCCTGACTACGGAAAATTGCGTATGTACGGCCCTCGTGATCCCAACGAATGACGTCCTCTTCGTCAACATCGTCTACGGCGCAAGCGTCGAACCAAGGCATTACACTCCCTCCCGGTCGCCGCTTACAGTTTCCGTTTTTCGCTCGGGAACAGCCATGTGCAAATGCTCTCGATAAGGTCGCGCCGTCGTTGGAAGTGTTTTTCGAATTGCATAGTTCGGATCAATGCGTTGCTTCATGACGGAACCCATCATTTCTTTGTAGCCATCCCAAATTGAAGTGTTCGGCGGCGGCAGGTCATCCTTGATCAACTCATGAAGCGCTGGAAGTGAGTAATATGGCACCATCGGGAACATATGATGCTCGATGTGGTAATTCATGTTCCAGTAAACCCAACGGCTGATCGGGTTCATGTAGAGCGTTCGGGAATTCAACCTGTGATCAAGAACGTTCTCGGCCAATCCTCCATGCTGAAGCAGCCCCGTCATTACAAAATGCCAGCATCCATAGACCCGGGGGCCGCCGATCAGGAGTATCGGGATCAGGGACTTCCAAGCTGCCCCAGAGACAAACAATACCAATGAAACCAATAAAACAGCGGCGTAGATTGCGACGTGAACCCGTGCCCAGAATACTGCTTTCGACCACTGGCTTTCCGGAATGTAGTCCCGCTCTTCCTGCGACAGGTTCCCCATGGCATTTCGCATCAGAACTTCGAGCGAAGTCCAGGTCTCAACAATCCCTACAAATGCAAGCGTCTTAAGGATCAGGTTGATCGGATGCATCCACGCAATTTCCGGATCGCGGCCAACAATAAGTGTATCGGTGTGATGCCGCGCGTGGCTCCAGCGCCAATTGACCGGGTTTCGCATGATCTGGAAGGACGCGATGTGGTACACGACATCGTTCATCCAGCGGGTTCGAAACGCTGTTCCGTGACCACATTCGTGCCAACGACTGTCGCAAGCAGAACCGTACACAACCCCGTAAGCAAACCAGAAAGGCACGCAAAGCCAACTGCCCCAAAAGTAAAGCCCGCCAGCCGCAAACACAAAATGCAAGGCGATCCAGATCACTGTGTCACGAATGGCAGGCGCATCCCGACGCTTCATTAGAGACTTCAGCTTCTTTCGGGGAACCTCGCTATGATACCACTCGGCGGCCGACAGACCGGCCTCTATCGCCTGGCGCGTACTCGTACCGGTCAGGGAATAGTCCCGAACAGCGAAATCCGAGCCAGTGGATGCGGTCGACTTACTCATATCCCCTCTCTTCATCGCTCATGGCAGTTCTTACGCAGCTTCCTTGACCATAGCAAAGTCGCCTCGAATTTTGGCCTGTCAACTGGGCGGCGCAGTGCTCGCCCGCGTGACAAGTTCCACGGAAACTGCCGTTTTTGTCGGAGGGTTCCGGCTTGTATTCGCCAACTGGCCCAGCAACACCTCGGCTGCACGGCGTCCCAGTTGATGCCGGTCTTGTCGGATTGTTGTCAGCGCGGGAACGTAAGAACCTGACATTTCGATATCGTCAAAACCGACAACCGAAATGTCTTCGGGCACCTTCAGCCCGCCTGCGACCAGCCCAGAGATCAACCCAAAGGCAACCATGTCCGCCGCGCAGAATACAGCCGTTGGGCGGTCATCCATCGCGAGTATTCTTCTGGCGGCCTCATGTCCGGATTCCAGCGAGAAATCGCCCCTGATGATCCACTCCGGCTGCGCTGGAAGCCCCAGCCGCGTCCGTTCTTCGACCATGCCCTCACGCCGGGCCGTTGTCAGAACATTCCCGTCGGGGCCGGTCACATGCGCGATTTTCTTGTGGCCCAAATCATGCAGATGCCTGATCGCCAATCGCGCACCTTCGGCGTTATCACTGGAAATCACCGGAAAGGACGCGCCCTCGACCCATTCACACAAAAAGACAATGCGGTCACCCGCCCCGTACCTGACGCATTGCTGCAACGCGGCCGACGATATCCCGCCGTCCAACGAAATTGCACCGTCGATCCGGCCGTCCCGAAAGTACCCGGCAAGAGTTTCATCCTTCAATGGGTTGCTTTCTGTATCTGCAATCAGAACTGCATAGTCCGATCCGGCAAACCCCTCGCTGATACCAGCCAAGATGCCCGAGTAGAAAGGCTTGCCTAGATTGGGGACCAGGATCAGTACAGCACCGGCCCTTTGCATGCGCAGGTTTCTGGCGGCCTGGTTGACCCGGTAGCCTGTCTCATGAATGGCTTCCTGTACTGCCAAACGCGTTGCTTCCGACACCAGACCAGGATTGGACAAAACACGACTGACCGTGGCCGTAGACACCATCGCGGAACGGGCAACATCCTGTATCGTGGCGGGTTTGGGCTTCTTGTTCATGACCAGTCAGAAAATTTCCAGCTTGACTCGAATCTATTGTGATGCCGATTATGTAATCGATTACAGTTTTTGAAAAGCAGGTTTTTTCGAAAATGTAATCGATTGCAGAGGAAACTCGCGGATTGAGGGAAGTGATGACATCCGAATTCAAAAGCAGCGGAATCCGGGCTCTTTGATGACTTCGAAGACCTCCTTCGACTTTACTGGGGCAAAGGTCCTGGTGATTGGCGCCAGCCGGGGCGGTATTGGCGCAGCTGTTGCCAGAGCATTTCAGGACGCGGGCGCCGAAGTGGAAATTACCGGCGTGGAACCGGATTGCATCGAAGAGGACGCAACCCGGTTTGGCTACAGTCAACTGGATGTAACCAACACGGTCGAAGTCTACAAATTCGCTGGAGCACGGAACCATATTGATGTGCTGATCAATTGTGCCGCGATCACACGACGCGGCGAGGAGATGGAGCCCGACTTCTTCTCACACGTGCTGGACGTCAATCTGACCGGGTCGTTTCGTTGCGCCGAGGCGTTGCACCCTGCCCTTTCGGCCGCAAAAGGACGCGTCATCAATGTGGCCTCGATGTATGCGCGATTTGGTTCACCGCAAAACCCGGCCTACGGCGCCTCGAAAGCCGGTGTGGAACAACTGACAAAATCGCTGGCAATCGCCTGGGCCAAGGACGGTATTCGGGTGAATGCAATCGCACCCGGGTTCATCGTGACCGAACAATCGGCCCGGGCGAGGGAAGATGCAAATTTCACAAAAGCGGTCGAAGCCCGCACACCGTTGGCGCGCTGGGGTCAACCGGAAGATATCGCAGGATCAGCCATGTTTCTTGCATCAGATGCCTCGGCTTTTGTGACGGGTACATGCCTGACCGTGGACGGAGGGTATTCGGTTGTTTGACAGGAGCACACGATGAGTGACTTCGCAAAAATTGGCGCGGCAGTGATCGGGACCGGATTCATTGGAACGGTGCACGTTCAGGCCCTTCGGCGTCTGGGCGTGGACGTAAGAGGCGTTCTTGGATCATCGCCAGAGCGCGGCCGGGATCGGGCCCAAGCGATGAGCGTGACGCACGCCTACACATCTCTGGACGACCTGCTGGCGGATGAAAGCGTCGATGTGGTGCACGTAACGACCCCGAACCACGCACATTATCCGCAGGTGAAGTCGATTCTGGCGGCAGGCAAACACGTCATCTGTGAAAAGCCCCTTGCCATGACGTCCGCCGAAAGCGCTGAAATGGTGGACCTGGCCGATGCGTCAGGAAAGGTAGCGGCGGTTTGTTACAACATCCGGTTTTACCCGCTGAACCAGCAGGCTCATGGCATGGTTCAAACAGGCGATCTTGGTGATATTCGTTTCATAACAGGGCATTACCACCAGGACTGGCTGGCAAAATCAGATGACTGGAACTGGCGGCTGGAAAGCGAAATGGGCGGAGCGCTGCGTTCAGTCGGTGACATTGGAACGCACTGGGTTGATCTGACTAGTTTCGTCACCGGGTTGACAGCTGCTTCTGTCTTTGCAGAGCTGACAACCTTCATTCCGGAACGCCAGAAACCTCTCGGCTCGGTCGAGACGTTTTCCAGCGGAACCGGTGAAACCGAAACTGTGCCTATCGATACCGACGACGCGGCGATGATCCTAATCCGTTATGAAAACGGAGCACGGGGCTTGATGAGCACATCTCAGGTGAACATGGGTCGAAAGAACTCATTGCAATGGGATATCGCCGGGGCGAAGGCCAGTGCCGCCTGGGACAGTGAAACCCCTGACCATCTGTTCATTGGGCACCGCGACGCGCCGAACCAGACCCTGATGCGCGACTTTACATTGATGAACGGCCCCGGGGTTGCCGCCGCCACATTGCCACCCGGACATGTCGAGGGCTTCGCGGATTCCTTCTTCAACTTTTTTCGGGCCGTCTATGCCGATGTCATCGCAGGCGGGCGTCAGAAAGGCAGCACATGGGCCACATTCGAGGACGGCCATTACGAGATGCGGTTCTGCGATGCTGTCGTGAAATCGGCGAAAGAAAGCCGCTGGGTGGATTTGAGCGAGATTTGAGGGCGATGACATGAAACTGGGCTTACTGACTGCACCATTCGAAGACTCTCAACTGGCCGATGTGGCGGCCTGGGCCGGTGCCAATGGGTTTTCAGCGATGGAGGTCGCCTGCTGGCCTGCATCAGGCGGCGAGCAACGGCGCTATGCGGGAACCAGCCACATCAACGTGGACGGCCTTTCTGCAGATCAGGGAAATGAGATTATCGCGGAACTTGGCGGTCATGGGGTCGAGATTTCCGGTCTGGGATACTACCCCAACCCACTCCATGCCGATGCGGATCATCGGGCAGAAGTTATCGGGCACCTCATGAAGGTCATCACCGCTGCTGGGGTGATGGGCATCAACGTCGTCAACACATTCGTGGGCGGTGTCCGGACGCTGAACCTCGACGCGAACTGGGAACGCGCGACGGAAATTTTCGATCCGATCGTCAAGCACGCACAAAACTCTGGCGTGCGCCTGTGTTTTGAGAACTGCCCGATGATCTTCAGCTATGACGAATGGCCCGGGGGTCACAACATCGCCTATTCGCCCAAGATTTGGCGACGGATATTCGAGCAGTGGGGCGATGCGGTTGGCATGAATTTCGACCCTTCGCATCTAATTTGGCAATTCATCGATCAGACGCGCTTTATCAAGGAGTTCGGCCCTCACATGGCCCATGTCCACGCCAAGGATGTGATGGTTGATCAGGACGGGCTGTATGAGAACGGGGTGATGTCAACCGGCATGGGGTGGCAAGTCCCCCGGCTTTGCGGGCTGGGTGACGTGGACTGGTCTGGCTTCTTTTCCGGACTTTACCGCGTCGGATACGACGGTCCCATCATCATCGAGCATGAAGACAGGCTGTTCGAAGGCACGGACGAAAAGGTCAAGCGGGGGTTCCTGCTGGCCCGGGATGTCCTGTCGCCATTCATCAAATGAAACAACATCAAACGTGAACCGATTGAAAACTGGGAGGAAAACGAAATGAAAAACCTACTATACGGAGTTGCTGCGATAGCAGTATCTGCTTCTCTTGCAACTGTGGCGATAGCGGACGGGCACAAGCAATACACAATCGGCGTGTCCAACACCGTTCAAGGTAACGGTTGGCGCGAACAGATGATCTGCGCCATGCGCGCGCAGGCTTTGGTTGAAGCCGATGTCACAAACCTGATCGTTGCGCATCGCAACACGGATTCTGCCGGGCAACTGGAAGACATCAACAACCTGATCGAAGCAGGTGTCGACGCGATTGTTCTGAACCCATCCAATCCCGACGCCTTGAACTCGGCGCTAGAAAAGGCGATGGCGCAAGACATCGTCGTTGTGGCCGTGGATGCAGGCGTTTCGGCCGAAGGCGCGTACATTCTGTCGAACAATCAGGAAGAATACGCCTACCTTGGTGCCAAGTGGCTGTTCGAGCAGCTCGGCGGGAAAGGTGACGTCGTTTACATGCGCGGTATCGCCGGGGTTTCGGCGGATACGGACCGCGACAACGGCTTTAAGCGCGCACTGGCTGAACATCCCGAGATCAACGTGGTGCACGAGGTTTTCACCGGATGGCAGCAGGACCAGGGCAAGCAACAGATCTTTGATTTCCTTGCCACAGGCATCCCGTTTGACGGTGTCTGGACCAGCGGCATCGACAATGTAATCGTCGACGCGTTCACGGAATCCGGTGCGCCTTTGGTACCCATCGTTGGAGCGGACAATGCGGGCTTTGTTCAATACCTGACCGAGGTTGAGGGATTGAATGGCGCAGCGGTGACAAACCCCGGCTCGGTTGGCGGCGCGGGCATCGCTTTGGCCGTCGACATCCTGAACGGTGAGGCCCCTGACAGTAACACTGTCCTTGTCGACCCCGTGCTTTGGGAAAACGCAACAGATGCTGGCCGCGAAACGATCAAGGCCGCTCAGAATCCTAATCTGGATCCTGAATGGCCCGTTTCCGTGACGGTTCCCGGATGGACTGACTACACGATGGAACAGATCATCGACTGCAAGGGACCCGGCGAAGGCTGATCCCAATTGACTGGCCTTCCGCCCCCGGCGGGGCGGAGGGCACACACAGAGCATCTCCAGCATTCAAGGAACTCCATGAGCCGCACAGCACTACTCGACGCGTCTGACGTGGCCAAAAGTTTTGGCGCCGTACATGCCCTGACCAAAGCCCAGCTTACGGTCGCCGAAGGCGAGATTGTTGCCTTGATGGGGGCAAATGGTGCCGGGAAGTCGACTTTTGTCAAAATCATAACGGGTGCCCTGAAACCTGATGCTGGCCAGGTGCTGATCCGGGGGAAACCGGCGCATGTCGGAAACCCGGCCGAGGCGCGCCGTTCCGGTCTGGTGCCTGTTTACCAGGAACCGTCACTTATTCCTGATCTCGACGTGTCCGACAATCTCAGGCTGACCGACACACCGGTCGATCAGTTCCGTGACTGGGTTTCGGAACTTGGGATCAATGACCTGAAGTTGTCAGCGATGATTGGCGACCTGCCGCTCGCCACGCTTCGCATTCTCGATCTGGCCCGCGCATTGGCAGTTGAACCTGACGTTCTCCTGCTGGACGAAATGACCGCTGCGCTGCCCACAGATTTGGTTGAACGTGTTCTGAAAACCGTTCGACGCAAGGCAAATGACGGGATGGGGGTGATCTATGTTTCCCACCGCTTCACCGAGATTTCTGAACTATGCGATCGGGCGACGGTGTTGCGGGATGGCATGTCTGTCGGGGATCTGGACATTGAACCCGGCGTCGAAGAACGCGTTGTCGAGTTGATGCTGGGTCAAAAGATAGACATCGGACAGCGCCAGATACTTAAAGCAAACGGACCACAAACACAGACACCCCGATTGCACGTTCAGTCGCTTGCGTTCGAGCCCAGTTTCTCGGACGTCTCGTTCGACTTGTACCCCGGCGAAGTACTGGGGGTAGTCGCGCTTGAAGGTCAGGGACAGGATGAGCTTTTCGAGGTGCTCGCGGGTTTTGACCGACCAACGTCAGGGTCAATGGAAGTGGACGGAAAGCCTGTTCATTTCGCCCACCCCGCCGACGCCATTGCGGCCGGGCTGACCTTCGTGCCGGGCGACCGTTCTGATGCTTTGATGGCGCAAAGGTCCGTCAGGGAAAACATTGCGCTACCATTCTCGGCACGTCTTAGAAACTGGGGGCCGATAAAACTCCGTCACGAGCGGGACCGGGTCGCTTATGCGGTCGAAAAGCTGCAGATCGACACACGCGCGCAGGGCGAAGTGCAACGACTTTCAGGTGGCAACCAGCAGAAAGTCACCATTGGTCGCTGGCTGGCGACCGGTGTCGAAACCTTGCTTTTGTTCGACCCGACCCGTGGCATTGATGTCCGCACGAAACGCCAGATTTATCCACTGGTTCGCGAGTTGGCCGATCAGGGCGCGGCGGTTTTGTTCTACACATCCGAGTTGGAAGAAATCCCGCTTGCCTGCGATCGTGCGGTCGTAATCTTCAACGGGCGGGTGGTTGACGTGATTGACGCTGCCAACGCCGATGAACAAACACTGATGCGCGCGGCTTATGGCCTGACCGAAGCGGAGGGCGCAGCGTGAGCGGGACCATCCGAAAACACTCCTGGGTCATGGGGCTCGTTTTACTTCTTGTGGTTCTTCTGACCATCACAAAGGTGATACAACCCACTTTCGGCGCGTCCGGGCTTGAGAGTATCGCCCGTGCCGCCCTGCCCTTTGCTTTTGCAACCGCCGGTATGGCCATCGTCGTGATCGTCGGCGGCATCGATTTGTCCGTCGCATCGATGATGGCGGTATGCGCCGTGACGGCTGCCGTTTTGATGGAACGCATGGCCGGTGTGCCCGCCCTGCTAATAGTTCTGGGTGTCGGGCTTTTGATGGGGCTGATCAACGGGCTACTGATTGTTGTGACGCGCGTACCCGACATCGTCGTTACACTCGCAATGCTTTTTGTTTGGGAAGGCGTTGCGTTGCTGATCCTTGAAACACCCGGTGGCGCGACGGCGGACTGGCTGGAACAAGCGATCCGAGGGCATTTTCTGTTCGACGGGCTGCCAAAGGCGCTTGTCGTCATCGCTGTCGGCATCGCGGTGGTCTGGCTGCCGATCCGGCGCTCTAAACTTGGGCTGTCGATCTATGCAACTGGGTCGGACGAACTGGCTGCCTTCCGTTCAGGCGTTGCGGTCGGAAGAACGAAAGTTATCGCCTACGCCCTATGCGGTCTGTTTTGCGCCATGGGCGGATTAAGCCTGGCCGCCCTGACCGGAATAGGAGAGCCGGTGCCAGGTCCGTATCTTATGGCCTCTGTCGCGGCGGTGGTTCTTGGCGGTGTCGTTCTGGGTGGTGGCAAAGGCGGCCTTCTTGGCCCGATCATCGCCGTTTTCATTCTGCGGATCATCCGAACGATCCTGACTTTGCTGGCCGTCGATCCAAACGTGACAACAATTATCGAAGGAACAATCATGGTCCTTGTTGTCATGCTGGGCACTGCGGCGTCACTAAGGGGGGCCCGCCGATGAGCATGGACACCACTGACCTGCCAATGGTCCGCTTTGGGCGGTATCTTCGTGACAACCCGATCATACCGCTGTTGGTTTTCCTGTTCCTGATGATCGCTGTGCTCGAGGTCTTGCGGCCGGGTATCGTCACCCCGTTTCGGGCCGGTCGGGACGGGCTGATTTCGACCTTTTGGGTCGGCAACCTGATCAAGTTCGCAATTCCGCTGGCGATGCTTGCCGCTTGTCAGGTACTGACGATGCTGACGGCAGGAATTGACCTGTCGGTCGGAGTGGTCGCTACTGTGTCAGCCTTCGTCTGCGCGACACTCAGCGCAATATGGGGCGTAACGCCTGCAGTCCTGATTGCTTTGTCCGCAGGCCTTATTGTTGGCGTTGTAAATGGCATCGGGGTTGGACTGGTGCGTGTCCATCCTTTGATCATGACGCTTGGAACGGGATTGATCGCCACCGGATGCCTGCAGGTCTACCAACGCCTCGTCATCAATGCGGGCACCGAGATTCCCGCTTTCCTTTCATGGCTCGGGACCGGTCGAACCGCAGGAATGCCGAACGGACTTTTTGTATTCGTTCCGTTCGCGCTCTTTATCCTGTGGCTGATGCGCTATACCGGGTTTGGCCGGTTGCTGTTTGCACTTGGCTCCAACGAACAGGCCGCCAAATTATCCGGTGTACGGGCCTGGCAGGTCTATCTGGCGCTCTACGTGCTATCCAGCTTTATCGCCGCACTGGCTGGTTTGCTCTATCTCGGCATGATCCGTCAAACCTCACTGAGCCTTGCAAATCCGTTGTTGTTGCCATCGGTCGCCGCGGCGGTGATCGGCGGCACATCAATCTTTGGGGGGCGTGGCAGCTTCGCGGGTGCAATTGTGGGCGCACTTATTCTGCGTGTGCTGGATACCATGCTAACATTGATGCAGATGCCGGAAGGCGCACGCACGGCCCTGTTTGGGCTGATCATCCTCGCGGTTACTGCGCTCTACGTCAGGATCACCGGCACACGCTAAAGGAGGTTCCCAATGGCAAAATTCCGGATCGTCGGCGTCAGTTTCGATCACATGCATATGGGTGATTTGCTTCGGATGGTGCACGAGCATCCTGACGCCGAAATCGCCGCGATCTTCGATCCGGATCAGGACAAAATGCAGGCGGCAGTGAAGGCATTCGATATTCCGGAAGATCGGGTATTTACGGAATTCGACGCATGTATGACGGCGGGTCCTTACGATATGGCCATTCTTTGCGTGGCGACAGCGCAACATGCGGACTACGCGGAACGGCTGGCTCTTCATGACATGCATGTTTTTGTCGAAAAACCCTTTGCCGCATCTGTTGACGATGCCCGCCGGATGATGACGGCGATGAGCGAAACCGGAAATCAGCTGGTCATCAACTGGCCCTTGCGATGGGTCGAAAGCCACGTGACGGCCAAGCGGTTGATCGACGAAGGCATGATCGGTGACCTGCGTGAGGTCCATTTCTATGACGGAAATCGCGGACCGTTGTACCACTTGGCCGATAAGGTCGAAGTAACCCCCGAGGAAGTCGAGCGTCAAAAGCCGGACTCCTGGTGGTACAAACGGTCATCCGGTGGCGGTTCGCTGCTTGATTACCTGGGATACGGCGCGACGCTTGGAACCTGGTTCATGGGCGGCCGTGCACCGATCGAGGTCACATGCACCGTTGACGAAACACCAGGTATCGAGGTCGATCAGCATGCAATTGCCGTGTGCCGTTACGAAACCGGGCTGTCAAAGATGGAAACGCGCTGGGGTACGTTCACCGATCCTTGGACAACGCAGCCGCAACCCACTTGCGGGTTTGTTTTTGTCGGCACCGACGGCACCATTTCGTCGCCCGACTATGCCAGCCACATAACGGTTCAGACCCGCGCAAAACCCGAACGGCACGAGATACCGGTGACCCCGTTGGCTGCTGGCGAACGAAACGCCATCGAATACGTCCTTGGCTGCCTGTCCAATGGAACCCGGGTCGAAGGGCCGCTTGATCCGGCCCTGTGTCTGACAGCACAGCGGATCGTCGATACCGCGCTCCGTTCAGCCCGCGAAAAACAAACTCTCAGGTTGCTGTCATGAGCGAGGACAGTGCTAAAACCGACCAGTATGCCTTAAAGTCAGCCCAGTTGCCCGAAGTCCCTGCCCCGGACCTGCCGTATTCTCCACCGGCGCCTCAAAAATACAGGCCCAGGATCGGAATAATTGGTACGGGCGGAATTTCCGTAAGCCATCTGGATGCCTACCGAACGGCCGGCTGGGACATTGCCGCAATCTGGAACCGGACGCGCGCGAAAGCCGAAGAAAAGGCCGCCGAATACTGCCCGTCGGCGCGCATCGAAGATGATTGGCAGGCGCTTCTTTCCGACAATGAAATCGACGTTGTCGACGTCACGCTTCATCCGGAACACCGCGTGCCAATCCTCAAGGCTGCTTTGCAGGCGGGCAAACACGTGCTCAGCCAGAAGCCGTTTGTTACCGACCTCGATCTTGGCAATGACCTTGTGAAGCTGGCAGATGATCAGGGTGTGAAACTCGCGGTAAACCAAAATGGCCGCTGGGCTCCGCACCTGTCCTGGATGCGCGAGGCGGTTTCAGTTGGATTGATCGGCGACGTTCTGTCTGCACATGTTTCAATTCACTGGGATCACGGCTGGACCGCAGGTACGCCGTTTGACGAAATGGAGCACCTGATCCTTTACGATTTTGGTGTGCATTGGTTCGATTTTCTTGCGTCTCTTGTTGGCGACAGGGCAGAAAGCGTCTTTGCAACCGCGACACCGGCACGTGGCCAGGCCAACAAGGTCCCTTTGATGTCACAGTCGCTGGTGCGTTTGGACCAAGGCCAGGCAAGCCTGATTTTTGACGGGGGCGTTCCTTTTGGCCCGCGTGACACAACATATGTGGCTGGCACAACCGGAAGCCTTACATCAAGGGGACCGGATCTTTCGTCGCAATCTGTGACGATTGAGACAGCACAGGGCATCGCGCGCCCAGCGCTCAAGGGACAATGGTTCAACGACGGGTTTCGCGGAACCATGGGCGAGCTTCTTTGTGCGATAGAAGAGGACCGAGAGCCCTCGGTATCCGCAAAGAACAACCTAAAGTCATTGGCCATCGTTTTTGCGGCAATTGCCTCGTCCAAACAAAACCGAGAAATCGAGATCGGAAGCATCAGAACAGTCGACGCCTAGACGGGTGTTTGCAGGCAAAACCGGTACGAATTCAGGCTTTGCCACCATACTTCGACCTATCTCGCCCCCCCATCCAACCCGCAAATAGGTGGCTTTTAATGGTCGCCATACTGCGATCCCTACCACACACCGCCCGGGGACAGATGCGAAACAACCAGACGCTGCAAAGAAGAAACTTGCATTCGCGCCCTGATGCGTAGTCACTTGGTAACGGATGGTTGGAGGAAGACTATGAAACCATGGGCTATCGTGGTTTGTGTCGTTTGCGCGTTGGGCCTTGTCGCTTGCTCTCCCCGAGTTCGTACATATGAAAAGACGGTATCAAGTGCTGTTCCTGCAAGCTCGGGCAGCAATCTTGCGCAGACCGTCAACCGCCTCGGAGACCCAAAAGACGGTCGTTCGGGTGTAAAGCTGATCAGCGACGGCGAAGAAGCTCTGGTCTCAAGGCTATTGATGGCCGCAGCGGCAGAGCAAACGATCAACGCCCAATACTATCTTTTGCACAACGATCCGACCGGGCATCTCTTTGCGGCCAGTCTTTTACAAGCGGCAGATCGGGGGGTGCGTGTCCGGTTGCTGTTGGATGACATGGATACATCCGGCTACGACGCGATGACCGCTGCGCTTGATTACCACGAAAACATCGAAATCCGGCTGTTTAACCCCTTTTGGCGCGATCAAAGCCTGCTGGTTGCGGGGCTGACTGATTTCAAACGCATCAATCGACGAATGCACAACAAGTCCATGACGGCGGACAACGTGTTCACGATTGTCGGTGGGCGAAACATCGGTGCCGAGTACTTTCTGGCCCGTAAAGAAATGAACTATGCCGATCTGGACGTTCTGGCCGCAGGTCCTGTTGTAAAAGAGGTCTCCAAAAGCTTTGACGCATACTGGAACAGCGAATTTGCCGTCCCTGCCCGCGTGGTTGTCGGTGAACCGGAGGCCTTCAGCCTGAGCGATGCGCGAGGCAGGCTCAACGCGCTGGTGGAAGAGGCGAAGCAAACGCAATACGGTGCCGCCCTACGACGATCCGCCGAAGAGAATTTTGCAGACGGCGCGCTGTCACTGGATTGGCTTCCTGCCCGATTGTATGCGGACCCGCCGTCCAAGGCCGCGGGCCTGGAAAACTCGGATCCAATTCTCGCATCCCAACTTCTGCCCTACTTCGAAAATGCCAAAAGCGAAGTAAACATCATCTCGGCCTATTTTGTACCCCGCAACAATGGCGTGAGGTGGATGACCGAACTGGAAAACCGCGGAGTCGAGGTCAAAGTTGTCACCAACTCATTGGCCTCGAACGACGTCGCACCGGTCTACGCCCACTATGCCAAGAAACGTCGGGCAATGCTGCGCGGCGGGGTCGACCTGTATGAACTGAGGCCCGATGCCTACCAAGTCCAACGTCGCGGCATCAATTGGGCGCAATCCCGATCCGGCCTCCATTCCAAGGCTTTCGCGGTGGATGACCGATATCTGTTCGTCGGGTCGTTCAACTGGGACCCGCGTTCGGTCCACATCAATACCGAAATGGGGATTCTGATGGATTCGCCCGCTTTGGCCAGTCAAACCATGGCTGCCCTGGACCAAGCGCTGCCAGCCTACACCTATCACGTGACATTGGAGCGTGCAGGCCAACTTAAGTGGCGGACCCGGAACGAGGATGGCACGATCCTGGAATATGACTCCGAGCCGACAGGTACGGCATGGGATCACATCGTCGCCGGCTTTTTGAGCATCTTACCAATTGGTTCACAGCTTTAGGGTTGATGATTTTGACCATCAGCCTGGCTTTGTCAAATCTCCGGAAGGGTTTTGATCGTGAAGTACTACAACCTGTATGCCGACGCCGCAGGCGAAAGCCGTTGGTCCGAGATCGAAGTTCCGCTGGCAGAGCGAAGCTTTGCGCCACCAGCAAAGGCAATTGAGTTCTCCGAGCCGGAGCATGTTAAACAGACCATGTTCCTGAGGCTTCGATCAGGTTGGAACGAACCGATCCACCCGACGCCAGTGACGCAAAGGCTGGTGTGCCTTGCCGGAACGATCCGCGTTACCGCAAGCGATGGCAAATTTCGGGATATAGGACCGGGGGACGTTTGGCACATGGCAGACAAGTTCGGACGCGGTCATCACACCAAGGTCACAAGCTTCGAGGATTTTGAGACGGTCATTATTCAGTTCGAGTGAAGTCGGAAAATTCCACGATCTCTTCAAACCTTCACCAGCGCCGTTACGGTCTGAAGATTTCCGGCTATACTGGGGTCATTGTTTCGCGCCGGCACCTGATTGACAGCGATCAAACCACCGCTGGCGCAGAGGGGGGATTGCCATGGAACAACGCCTCTCAGCCATTATGGCGGCCGATATGGTCGGGTACTCGCGCTTGATGGAAGTGGACGAGTTGGGTGTTCTGTCACGTCAAAAGAAACATCGGCGCGAATTGATCGATCCGGAAATAACCCGGCGCGGAGGAAGCATCATCAAAACGACCGGAGACGGCATGCTGGCCTCATTTGAATCCGTTCAGGACGCGGTTCAATGCGCCGTCAGCATTCAGCAAGCGATGAGCCTTCGGGAAACCGAACTGGAGGACGACAAGAGAATCCGATTTCGCGTCGGCATCAATCTGGGCGATGTCATTTTCGACGACGGTGACATCTTCGGAGATGGGGTGAACGTCGCCGCGCGGCTTGAAGGATTGGCAGAACCCGGCGGCGTGTGCGTTTCGGATATCGTGCATCAGGCAATTCAGGACCGGGTCGACGCTCCATTTCGCGACATGGGCGGCCAACGCGTCAAGAACATCACTCGACCCATTCGTGTCTGGCAATGGTCCCCTCAGGCGGCGCCCGTGCGTGCGGCTCCTGAGATTTCACTGCAACAGCGCGTGAAGTTCTGCAAATCGGCAGATGGCGTAAATCTTGCCTGGGCCTCGACCGGAGAAGGTATACCTGTGCTGAAAGCCCCGAATTGGCTTAATCACATCGAGTATGAGTGGACCAGCCCGGTCTGGGGGGATTTCCTGTCCGAGATGTCCAAACTCTGTCGATTGGTCCGGTTCGACCAACGGGGAAACGGGCTTTCAGACTGGGAAGTTGAGGACATTTCAGAAGATCGTATGATCGACGACATGATTGCCGTGGCCGATGCGGCCGGGCTGGATCGTTTTGGCCTGTTCGGCATCAGTCAGGGGTCTGCATTTTCAATTCGATTTGCGGCAAGACACCCCAAGCGCGTGAAATTTCTTATCCTGCTGGGGGGCTATTTGCGCGGGCGCATGAAGCGCGGGGACGCCGAAGCCGAACAGTTTTATCAGGCATCTCGCGCCATGGTATCGGCCGGCTGGGGCTCCCCCAACCCGGTGTACCGCCATTTCTTCACGTCTTGTTACATGCCGGATGCCACGCCGGAAGAAGGGGCAAGTTTCGACGAAATGCAACGCATCTCCGCCAGCCCGGAAACGGCCTTGCGGATCATGGAAATGAACAGCTACATGGACGTACGCGCGGATGCGCAGCGCGTGAATGTTCCGACTTTGGTGTTGCATGCCCAAGGCGACATGGCGGCACCCATCAATGAAGGCCGTGAGACAGCCCGGGAAATCCCGACGGCAGAGTTCGTTGAACTGCCCGGGGCCAATCATTGCATGATACGCGGCCATCCGGGGTTCGATGAGTTCTTTCAGGAAATCGGACCGTATCTGAAAGAACATGGTGATTTTTGAGTACCTTACGCTTAAATGGGTGCTGACGTTATTTGTACCCGCTGTTTCCTCAACAACGTGATTTCCGGAGAACGTAATGACTGATATTTCCAGAAGGCGTTTCCTAAAATTCGCCCTGATCAACTCAACTGCCCTGGCTTTGGCCGGACAGGCAATGGCTCAAGCGACCTCTCTTTCGGACGTTGGCGCTGCGATGTTGGGTTTGGAGACCGCCACGATTTTCACTGCGCGCGAGATCGTGACGCTCGACCCGGATCAACCGTCAGCTCAGGCCGTTGCGGTGATAAAAGATCGGATCCTTGCAACCGGAACGCTGGACGATGTCAAGGGCATCCTTGGAGATAAACCGTACGATCTGGACACAACATTCGACGACCACGTTATCGTTCCCGGTTTCATTGCGCAGCACGACCATCCGATCCTGGCAGGATTGACAATGTCATCCCTGATCCTGTCCATCGAGGATTGGGAACTGCCCGACGGCACCGCGATTGCCCTCAAGGACAAGGATGACTTCATGACGCGCCTTGCGGCAGCCGAGGCCGAGCTGGATGATCCGGCTGAACCGCTGCTCACTTGGGGGTATCATGCCGCGTTCTATGGCCCTCTGACCCGTGCCGACCTCGACGCGATCAGCGCCGAGCGGCCGGTATTCGCGTGGGCCAGATCCTGTCATGAGTTCATCCTGAATACAGCCGCGATGAACGCCGCGGGCGTCACCGAAGACCTGATCGCCAGCTGGTCAGAGACAGAAAAATCACAATCCAGTTTCGAAGATGGTCACTTCTGGGAACAGGGTTTGTTTGCCGTTTTGCCGAATATCGCACCGATGGTCGCAAACCCTGACAAGTTCCGTTCCGGCCTGCTGACCATGCGCGACTACATGCACGCCAAGGGTGTGACCTTCGGAAACGAACCGGGCGGTATTCTTGCAAAGCCCATTCAGGATGCTGTCAATGCGGTGATGTCGGCGCCATCGATGCCCTTCCGATGGACGTTCATTCCCGATGGCAAAAGCCTGGTTGCTACTTACGATCAGGATACCGACGTGATCCGCAAAACCGAGGCTTTGGTCGACTGGTACGGCGGCATGACCAGCATGGCAACTGGCAGCGTAAAACTGTTCTCTGACGGCGCCATATATTCCCTCGCAATCCAACTTCGCGACCCCGCCATCGGTGACTATCACGGTGAATGGATGATGGATCAGGATGCTTTCGAACGTGCTTTCCGGATCTATTGGGACGCCGGTTATCAGGTCCATGTGCATGTCAACGGCGATGCCGGTCTCGACCGTGTTCTGAACACGCTGGAAGATAATCTATTACGCAACCCGCGTTTTGATCATCGTACGGTGATTGTCCACTTCGCCGTCAGCGCGCCCGACCAGGTCGAGCGTATCAAACGCCTCGGCGCGATCGTCAGCGCCAATCCTTACTACGTCACCGCGCTATCAGATCGCTACAGCGAAACCGGCCTGGGACCCGAGCGCGCGGACCAGATGGTGCGGCTGGGCGATCTGGAGAAATCAGCTATCTCGTGGTCGCTGCACTCTGACATGCCCATGGCACCGGGCGACCCACTGTTCCTGATGTGGTGTGCGGTAAACCGGATCACGAGTTCCGGTCGCGTTGCCGGCAGCGACCAAAAGATCTCTGCCGAACAGGCCCTGCGTGGGGTCACGATCAATGCGGCGTATTCTCACCGCCTTGAAGAAGAACGGGGCAGCATCGAACCGGGCAAGCTCGCCAACTTCACGATTTTGGCAGAGAACCCCGTGACCGTCGACCCGATGAAGATCAAGGATATCGCGGTTTGGGGCACGATTGCGGAGGGACGCATTCAGAAAGGCGAAGAAAACTTGCAGGAAGACGCAAGCCGAAAGGGCAGCGACTTCACAGGCGATATAGATTTCGCCGAGAGGGCGTTAACCCACGCCCTTTCCGTCGTTCACGCGCATCTTTGAAGTTTGAATGGCACCGCAGAACAACTGGATTTGGCCGCATCAAGTTTGGTTACGTCCAGATGGGCACGCAAATGAGCTGGGTTTTGTCACCTCTGAACGATGATCAATTCCCAGCCACTCAATCCCAAGTTCTACTGATACTGGTTCTAAGAAACCGATTGCTCCGAGACGATCTCGCCAAAACGAGTAAAGAACTTGCCCGAGAGCTTTTTCGCGGTGCCAGCAATCAATCGACTACCCAATTGCGCAATCTTTCCGCCGACTTCAACTTTAGCGGTGTATGCAAGAATGGTCTCATCCCCATTTGAGGTAAGCGTTACGTCGGCACCACCTTTGGCAAACCCGGCCGCGCCGCCTTTGCCTTCCCCGGTCAGGGAAAAACCTTCAGGTGCATTTGAAGTATCCAGCGTCACCTCGCCAGAGAACCGCGCCTTGACTGGGCCGATCTTGAGGACAACCTTGGCCTCAAGGTGCTCGGGCGAGTGCTGGATCAGTTCCTCGCAGCCGGGAATGCACTCGCGCAGGACATCCGGATCGTTCAAAGCGCGGTAAACGACGTCGCGCGGGGTGGCAATGTGGATTTCGTCACTGAGTTCCATTCATGTTTCCTTTGTTCAACAACATCTTGGATAGACCAGAAGTGCGGTCTCGGTAGCCTCTTCCGGCGTTACGTCCGGGCGCACCAGCCACAAACGCCGCAGGCGATTAAGCACGTTTTTCATCATCAGATGCCTCTCTGGATTTGTTCGTGTTTCGCCACAGCACGATCTCGGCCAGGATCGACAGGGCGATTTCATGCGGATCGATCGCATGGATATCCAGCCCGGCCGGGGATTTGAGCTGCGCCGCGCGCTCCGGCGCCAAACCTTGAGCGATGAGTTTTGCCGTAAGCGCATCAGCCTTTCGGCGGCTGGCCACCATGGAGACATGGGCCGCCTCGGTTTGCAGCGCCGCTTTCAGGGCGTCAGCGTCTCCGCGACCCTGCGAGGCAACAACAACGAAATCCTGCGATTCGATGTCCAAATGGTCGATGGTTTCCAGCGTAAACCTATCGTAGTCGCCGTCTGTTTCTGCCTCGTCACCAAGGCAGATGCGAAAGCCGGCCAGCGCCCCATGCGCTGCCAGCGCTGTGGCAATCGGAGACGTCCCAAAGATCACCAGACGCGGGGTGTGTTGATACGGTTCGACCAACAGATCGACAGTGCCGCCCGAGGGGCAGCCGCTTTTGAAGGTCTGCACTCCGTCGGGGTCTGTCATGCTCACCACCTTATTCGAAGGTTTGACACGGATCATCTGCGGCTCACCGGTGATCAGCGCCGTCCGGGCCGAGGTTCGGACGGCGCGCTGCACGCAAGCCCCTCCGAGATGTCCAAGAAGGCGCCCGTCTTTGGTGATCGCAGCTTTTCCTCCGGCCTTTGCGGACGTTGCATCCGCCGTACGCAGGACCGTAGCCACACAAAAGGCCTCACCGGTTTGGCGCAGCTGTTCAATCGTGTCGAATATGTCGAAGTTAGCCATTTCAGATTCCTTTCACAGCTTACGAAACTGCGGTTCCAACGCCGCCAGCGCTTCCAGCGTGTTGGCTGGCAAATGTGCATCCAGATAGGGTTCCGCCGCCTGCATCGCGGCAGCAATCGGCTGGTAGTCCCGCCAGCCTTTCAGGGGGTTCAGCCATACGATCCGCCGCGCTTTACGTCGGATGCGCGCCAGCGCATCGCCCAGCGCCTGCGGGTCGGAACTGCAATACCCATCGGACAAGATCAGCACGATGGTCCGCCCGTTCAAAGACCGCGCGCCGTATCCATTCAGAAAATGCTCAAGACTGCCCGAGATATCCGTGCCGCCGCCAAACCCTTCGGCCATCAACGACAGCCGCCCGGCCGCGCGCAAGGAGTCGTGGTCGCGCAGCGCATCCGTGACGCGCATCAGACGGGTATGGAAGAGATAGGCGTCCGCCTCTGTGCCACTGCCGATCAGACCTTTGAGGAAGGCCAGAAAAACCCGCGAATAAACCGTCATCGAACCGCTTACGTCACACAAGGCCACAATCCGCATCGGGCGTGGTGGACGAGCGCGGCGATACAGGTCCATCGGTTCTCCGCCCCTTGCAAGGCTGGCGCGTTGGATCCGGCGCATATCAAGCGAGGGGCCACGCAGCGCTTGTTTCCGCCGGCGCGAGCGGCGGTCGCGGATTGCGCGCGCGATAGCAGTCGCGGCTTGTTCCGCCTGCCGCAGCGCGTCTTCGTCCATCAGCTCGCGCAAATCCTGACGCGACAGGTTGGCCGTACGGGTTGCAATCAGCTTCCCGTTCCTCCCCACGGCCTCCCCGTCGCCGGGATCAGGCGCAGTGGCCTGATCCGTGCCGGTTTCCGTTTCCTGAGCAGCCTGGCTTTCCTGCTGCCAGATCATCGGCTTGGCGGATTGAACCCGCACATGCGCCGTTTGGGCAGTTCCCGTGCGCTGCTTTCCGGTATTGAACCAATAGGCCTCGAACAGGTCATCGAAGCGCCGCCAATCGTCGGCGTCGCCGGCCAGTAACACGCAAAGCGCCCGCTGGGCCTGTCTGATATCCGTTGCCTCAACCGCCGCCAGCGCGGCCAATGCGTCCCCCGTTTCAGCCGGTCCAACACGCATTCCGTTCATACGCAGATGTGCGATGAAGCCGGACATGCGATCCGCCAAACCAGATGCGCGAGTGGGGAACCGGGTGACTTGCATCACGCCACCTTTCCTATCAGGCGATCCATCACTTCGGGCGGGGCAGCGTCATAGTCGGCGGCAGTTTTTAGAAGGCAGACAAGCGTCGCCTGAACCTCTTCGCGGGATTGCGCCATGTCGTTTACACCCAGCCCTGAAAGGGCGGCCGCCCAGTCCAGCATCTCGGCGATGCCAGGGGTCTTTTCCAAATCTTCTTTGCGCAATGCCTGCACAACGCCAATGATCTGGTGCGCCAACAGCCCTTCGACTTTGGGCATGCGAGATTTCAGGATTGCCATTTCCGTTTCACGCGATGGGTAGTCGAGGAAACTATAAAGGCAACGCCGCCGCAGCGCGTCTGAAAGGTCCCGCGTCCCGTTTGCCGTCAGGATCACGATGGGCCGCGAACGCGCCTTGATGGTGCCAAGCTCGGGGATGGTGATCTGAAAGTCCGACAAAATCTCGAGCAGATAGGCCTCAAACTCCTCATCCGCGCGGTCGATTTCATCGATCAGCAGAACAGGTGGCTCTTCTTCGCTGATTGCTTCCAGCAATGGTCGCTTCAGCAGATAGTCATCAGTAAATAGCTGGGCCTCGCTGGTTCCGCCCTGTGCCTCGCTTGCACGAATGGCCAGCAACTGGCGCTGGTAATTCCACTCATAAATCGCGTGGCTGGCATCCAGCCCTTCATAGCACTGCAACCGGATCAATCGCGCTACGCGCTGTGCTGCCAACGCCTTTGCAACCTCGGTTTTGCCAACCCCTGCGGGCCCTTCCAACAACAGCGGACGCCCAAGGGTCTGCGCCAGATGCAACGCCATAGCCAATCGGTCGTCGGCAACATAACCCACCTCGGCGAGGCCTTGCTGTATCTCCTGCAAGCTCATGCCATTCTCCCGGATTGCCGCCGCACTGAGATGCAGCGCGGCGGCTTTTCCTGTTAGCTGTGCATGCCCAGACCGTTGGCTATCTTCCAGATGCGCCAGTGGTCGTGCGGCATGTGGCTCTGAACAAGGCCAAATGGACGGAATGCATCATGCACCGCATTCGAAAACGCAGGCACGCCGCCGACATTGGGGCTCTCGCCCACGCCCTTGGCACCAATCGGGTGATGCGGAGATGGCGTCACCGTGTGATCAGTGGTGTAATTGGGTGTCTCCCATGCCGTGGGCAGGAAGAAGTCCATCAAAGTACCGGTCTTCACATTGCCCATCTCATCATAGGCGATTTCCTGACCCATCGCGATGGCCAGCGCCTCGGTCACGCCACCGTGGACCTGACCTTCTATGATCATCGGGTTGATCCGGGTGCCGCAATCGTCCAGCGCATAGAATTGCCGAACGTCCCATTCGCCTGTATCCACGTCGATCTCCATGACGCAGATATAAGCTCCGAACGGATAGGTCATGTTCGGCGGGTCATAGTAGCTGACCGCCTCCAGACCGGGTTCCAGCCCCGGGATCGCCTGATTGTAGGCGGCAAAGGCGATTTCCTTCATCGTCTTGAACCGCTCGGGCGCGCCTTTGACGGCAAAGCGATCCACATCCCATTCGACGTCGTTGTCATGGACTTCCAGCAGGTAGGCCGCGATCATCTGCGCCTTGGCGCGGATTTTGCGGGCGGCCATCGCCGTTGCCGCACCGGCCACAGGTGTCGACCGAGACCCATAGGTCCCAAGACCATAAGGCGCGGTGTCCGTGTCACCTTCCTCCAGCGTGATATCGTCGGCAGGCAAGCCGATCTCACTGGCGATGATCTGGGCAAAGGTCGTGGCATGGCCCTGACCCTGACTGATCGCCCCCAACCGCGCGATGGCCGACCCAGTCGGGTGGATTCGAATTTCGCAGGAATCGAACATGCCGAGCCCGAGAATATCGCAGTTCTTCACCGGTCCCGCGCCTACGATTTCAGTGAAGTGCGTCAGCCCAATACCCAACAACTTGCGGGTCTTGCCCGATTTGAAGTCCTCAATCCGCTGCGCCTGTTCGGCGCGCAAGTCTTCGTAGCCCACGGCCTTCAATGCCTTATCCCAAGCGGTGTGGTAATCGCCCGAGTCATACTCCCAGCCCAGCGCCGATTGATATGGGAACTGATCTTTGCGGATAAAGTTGATCCGGCGCAGTTCAGCCGCGTCCATGTTCAGCTTGATGGCCAGAACCTCTATCATCCGTTCGATGAAATAGGCGGCCTCGGTCACCCGGAACGAGCAACGATAGGCGACGCCGCCAGGTGCCTTGTTGGTGTAGACCCCGTCCACAGCCAGATAAGCGGTGGGGATGTCATACGACCCGGTGCAGATGTTCATGAAACCGGCCGGGAATTTGGTCGGGTCGGCGCATGCGTCGAACCCGCCATGATCCGCCGTGGTGTGACACCACAGGCCAGTGATCTTGCCATCCTTGGTCGCAGCGATCTTGCCCTGCATCCAATAATCGCGGGCAAAGGCGGTGGACATTAGATTTTCCATCCGGTTCTCGACCCATTTCACCGGCTGGCCGGTGACAATCGAGGCGACGACCGAGCAGACATAGCCCGCATAAGCGCCCACCTTGTTACCGAAACCACCACCGATATCAGGGCTGATTACCCGGATATTGTGCTCGGCGAGACCCGAGATCAGCGACACAACGGTTCGGATCGCGTGCGGGGCCTGGAAAGTACCATAAAGCGTCAGCTTGCCGGTCACCTTATCCATCGAAGCCACACAGCCACAGGTCTCAAGCGGACATGGGTGGGTCCTGTGGTAATAGACCATCTCTTCAGCGACGACATCAGCCTCGCCCAGAACGGCCTCGGTGGCGTCCTTGTCGCCCTGTTCCCAAGTGAAGATGTGGTTGTGATGCTTGCGCGGCCCGTGTGCGCCTTCGGTCTGACCCGCAAGGTCTTCACGCAGGACAACGTCCGATTTCAGTGCCTCGAACGGGTCGGTCAGGACGGGCAGTTCTTCGTAGTCAACCTCGACCAGCTCAGCCGCATCCGCCGCGATATAGCGGTTTTCGGCGACTACATAAGCGACTTCCTGGCCCTGGAACAGAACCTTGCCATCGGCCAACACCATCTGCTTGTCACCAGCCAGCGTCGGCATCCAATGCAAGCCTAGCGGAGCTAGATCCTCGGCTGTCAATACAGCAACAACACCGGGCACGGCCATCGCGGCGTCTTTGTTTACACTGACAACGCGGGCATGGGCATAAGGCGAGCGAACAAAGGCACCGAACAGCATCCCATCCAGTTTGATGTCATCAACATAGTTGCCCTTGCCTTGGGTAAAGCGCACATCCTCGACGCGTTTGCGCGAGCTGCCCATCCCTTTGAGATTGGCGGCGCGTTCTTCGGGGGTCATGGTTTGATCGTTCATTCCGCGGCCTCCTTCTGAGCGTTCAGCATGTCAGCCGAGGCCGAGATCGCCTTGACGATGTTCTGATAACCGGTGCAACGGCAGAGGTTCCCAGCCATACCAAAACGAATTTCTTCCTCAGTCGGGTTCGGGTTTTCCTGCAGCAAGCGATGCGCCCGGGTGATCATCCCCGGCGTGCAGAATCCACATTGCAGCCCGTGATGTTCCCGGAACATCTCTTGCAGGACACCAAGGCTGCCATCGTCATTGGTCAGGCCTTCGACAGTGGTGATATCGGCACCGTTCACCTGCGCCACGAATGTCGTGCAGGATTTGACGGACTTGCCATCGATATCCACGGTGCAGGCCCCGCAATGGCTGGTCTCGCAACCGATATGAGGGCCGGTGATTTTCAGATCTTCCCGCAGGAAGTGGATCAGCAGCGTGCGCGGCTCGGCCAGACCTTCGACCTGCTTGCCGTTCACGGTGAGTTTGACGTGCATTTTCGACATAAGTGTTCCTCCCTCAGACCGCGCGGCTTTGCGCACGGTCTATGGCGCGGCGCAGCATCACGGCCGCCACGTGTTTTTTGAATTCGACGGGGCCGCGATTGTCAGCCACTGGATCAATCGCTTCGAGCATTGCTGCGACGCAGCCGTCGACGTCGCCGCCGGCCAACGCTCTACTGGCCGCCTCAGACCAGATGGGCGTATCCGCCAGATTGGTCATAGCGACCGATGCCTGACCGTTGCCAACCATCACCGCGGCCGCAGCGGTCGCGTAGTCGCCGATCTTGCGCTTCTGCTTTTCATACGCCTGTCCGACGCCCACCCCCGGTACCGGGATCGAAATCCGGGTCAGGATTTCCTCATCCTCGCGCGCGGTGAAATAGGCAGCCTCATAGAAATCGCGGGCTGCCACGCTGCGGTTGCCATCAGGACCAGACAGTTCGAACGTCGCGTTCAGACACTGCATCAGGCCAGGCATGTCGTTGCCCGGATCACCGTTGGCGACGTTGCCGCCAACGGTACCCATATAACGCACCTGAGGATCAGCGATCTGCAACGCGGCCTCGCGGATCAACGGAACGGCCGATGCCAGACCGTCATGCGTGATCAACTCATGCTGAGTGACCATCGCGCCCAGCGAGACGGTTTCAGCCCCGATCTCGATGCCTTTCAGTTCATCAATGGCCTGCAGATCAACCAGATGGCCCATCTCGGCCATGCGAAGCTTCATCATCGGGATCAGGCTGTGGCCGCCTGCGATCACGCGCGCCTCATCTCCGTGTTCCTGCAGAATTCCAATGGCCGAGGCGATGTCGCCTGGCCGGTGATACTCAAAACCGGCTGGTATCATGTTTTTCCTCCCTGGGTCCGAGCGGTATGCCTTGGGGGACCTGAGGTAAGGAAAGAACACTGTGTTCAGCCATTCCAGCGGGTGGAAACGGGGCGCGCAGCTTGTTTCACGAAACGCGAATGAGCTGCACGAGTTGCGACTAAAGGCCCAGCGCCTCGCGAATGTCCGTCAGCCGGGATCGGCTGACCGGAACCTTGGTCAACGCCGCAACCCCGTCGAAGTAGCAGGTGCCGTTGTCCTTGTGCCTCTCAAAGCTTGAGACATGTTCGGGATTGACCAGATAGCTGCGATGCGCCCGCAGGAAACCATCTGGTTTTAGCCGGCTTTCGGCCTCGGTAATCGACCAGGGGCAGAAAAGCTTATCGGCATCCATATACAGCACGGTGTAATGCCCCTCGGCCCGGATTGCGGCTATTTTTCCGGGCTGGGCAAAGAAGGTTTGGCCGTCACGCTCGTACGGAACACCTGCACGCGGTACGATCGGCGCCGGTTCGGGTTCGGGTTCGGGTTCCACAGAAGGAGCAGCGCCGGTGGCCGTCTCGGGGCCGACAAACGAAATGCCGGTCAGCAGAAAGGCACCACAAATCAGAAACACCGAAACAGTCACACCCATCGCCAGGACCTGATTGTTCAAGGCCGGTCCGGCTCCGCCTGCGTTGTCCGTCGCGACAAAGTCGGTCAGGCCGGTTGCCACGAAGTGCATCGTGAATACAGCCAGGCCAAAACAGGCCGTGCCCAGCAGGATATTGCGCTGGGTTCGATTGTCGTACGCAACCCAAATGGCGGCAACGGAGAGCATAACCGACGCTAGCGTTGCAATTGCCACATCCCAGGCATTGTAGACCGGGCGGCAAAGCTGCATCCCTGACATACCCACGTAATGCATCACCACAATTCCTAGGCCGACGATGACACCGGCGCCGATCATTGTTTGCACCGTCCGGGGACGGAAATGCAAAAGCAGCAGGGCCAGACCGACCATCAGAATTGCCACCAAAGCTGAAATCAATGTGATCAGCGCGTCGTAATAAAACAGAATTGGCAGTTGCAAACCCAGCATTGCCACAAAGTGCATGGACCAGATGCCGCCACCCAGAATGATCGCAGCCAGAGCGACGATGAACTTGCGTCTTTGGTCGTTCAGCTTTGAGGCTCCATGCGTCAGATAGAGCCCGGTAAAACCGGCCATCAATGCCACGGCAAGCGATGCCGCCACAAGCCAGCCGTTATGCGAATAGTCCAACATGTAGGTACATGCGCCCTCCCTGGCGCGGGGACGACGTTAACAAACCTGTTTTATTGGCACAATCGGCTCGTATGATCCATCAGTTAAATCTTTTTGGACCCTGTGACTAAGACGGAATTCAACGAAAACGTTCTGTTTCGTGCTGGCCGGTTATTTCGACGTTTGGCGACCGCCACCAATGGCACCTCACATTTCCAGAACTTCACAACCAAAGCACCATATCAACTCTAAAGTCACTGGAGATCACTGTCTTTTCCAAAGCAACCAAACGAGGCCCGCAGAACGTACCGATTGACACAGATCAATGCACTTGCAACCTTCATATAGTGAAATACGAATATTAATCATGATCTACGTTCACTGACCTGTCCCCAAGCAAACATGACAGTGAGCGGAATTTGAATAGCGTGGACGTTCCACACGGGGGCTCGGCAGGAGTGGTGGCGAGCCCCCTCTTTGTTCACAAGCCGCCAAAGAGCCTGAACGTTGAGACGCAAGGAATACGGCGCGAATTGGATCGCAAGACCTGGCCGCACCGCCAAATGCGGACGGTGACAACAACGACACCGCTGGCGACGTGCCAGCAAGACATTCGGTATAAACCCTGATGAGCACCTTTGAACCGCCAGAACAGAAACTCAAGCGGGCCCTTACAGCACCGTTGCTGACGCTTTATGGCCTGGGCGTAACGGTCGGAGCAGGAATTTATGTGCTCGTCGGCGCGACGGCGGACATAGCCGGCCCGTATGCCGCGTTTTCGTTTGTCGTGGCTGCACTCGTCGTCTCACTGACCGCACTTTCATATGCGGAACTCGCAACGCGATTTCCGGTCAGCGCAGGAGAGGCAGCCTATGTCGAAGCGGGATTTCAGAAAAACTGGATGGCAATGCTGGTCGGTCTGGCGGTTGCGGCCTCGGGCGTTATCTCGGCCTCTGCCGTCGCGATAGGCGCAGCCTCCTATCTTCACGCATTAACGGGTCTGGCAATACCATTTCTGACTGTCAGCGTTGTGTTGATTATGGGGCTTATTGCCCTGTGGGGGATCACGGAATCGGTACTGGTTGCTGCGGCCATCACGATCATCGAGATTGCAGGGCTTCTATTTGTGATCGGCTGGGGCATGTCGGTTCAGGACCCGCAGGGATATAATGTCAGCTCCATGCTCCCTCCACTTGAGCTTGAAGCGTGGCGAGGCATCTTCGCTGCATCTCTTCTCGCTTTTTTTGCATTTGTCGGTTTTGAGGACATGGCAAATGTCGCCGAAGAAGTGATTGACCCTGTTCGTACCATCCCGAAAGCAATTTTGCTGACGCTCATACTGGCGACGATACTGTATCTTGGAACATCGCTGACGGTGCTGCTGGTTGTCCCGATTGATGTTCTATCAGCGTCTGCTGCGCCGCTTGCACTTGTTTTTGCAAATGCCCCCGAGGTGATCAAACAGGGTTTTTCCGCAGTTGCGATCGTGGCGACGGTCAATGGCGTCCTGATCCAGATGATCATGGCATCGCGGGTGATCTATGGGCTGGCTGACAGGGACCACCTGCCAAAAGCCCTGGCCATTGTGCCTAAAGCAACCCAGACGCCTGTGGTTGCCACACTGCTCGTTGTCGCAACAATCCTTCTTCTGACCCAAACCGTACCGATTGGGATCTTGGCGGAGCGCACATCACAGATTGTTCTAGGGGTCTTTGTCCTCGTCAATATCTCGCTGATCCTTCTGAAGGTGAAACCGAACGGGTCTGAAGAACACTTCCGGGTGCCTCTTTTCGTTCCGATCCTTGGCGTGATCACCAGTGCATTGCTTTTCGGAGCTGGATTTCTCTAACTAAATGCAAAGGCAAACGGGCCATCAGCAATTCCAGGTTGGCATATGACCACTGACCGATCTTCGACAGGAACGCAGCTCTCAGATTGGTGGCACAGAACCTTTGTGGATCTGGCTCAGCAATTGCAATGGTCCTATCTGCCGCCTTTGATGGTCTACTTCGCGGCTGGCGTCTCCGGTTTGACCTCGGTTGTCGGTGCTTTTTTTCTGAAGGATTACCTCGATTTATCAGCGTCTTTTGTCGCAGGTCTGGCATTTTGGGCCGGTCTTCCCTGGATTCTCAAAATGCCGCTGGGCCACATCGTGGATCTGTTCTGGCGCTGGAAATCCCTGTTGATCCTGTTTGGCGCGTCCCTGATTACCCTGTCCCTGCTCACAATGTACGGGCTTGTGACCGCGCCCGTTCGGATGGCCGGCGTCATGCCGCTGGAAGACTGGTATGTTGTCGCCCTGCTTCTGGCGCCTTCCGGCTATGCCATTCAGGATGTCGTCGCCGACGCCATGACGGTCGAGGCCGTTCCCAAGGTCGATCAGGACGGCCTTGCGTTTACGCCTGAAGAAACCCGCGCCCAGCACACGACAATGCAGACCTTGGGCAGAGTTTCGATCATCTCAGGGTTTGCAGCGGTTGCGGCCGTCAACATCTGGATATTCTCAGGAACGGAAGATCTGCAAAAGTCTGACCGGCTTGCTCTCTACGGCCAGGTTTACCTGATTGCGTTGATCATCCCTGTGCTGTCCGTCAGCGGTGTGGTGCTGCACTCACTGATACAACGTCAGCGGCTTCGTCAGGGTCACCCACTGCATACCCCGGATGAGGTGACCGAGGTCAAATGGTCAATATTGCTGGGTGGCTTCGCGTTTGTTGTGTTCAGCATTGTGTTGGGAACCGCGGAATTCGAGTTTGCGCAAGAGGTAGTCTTTGCCGTTTCTCTCACGGTGATCCTGTACCTCATGTCCCGTCTTCTGAAAGAACTGGAACCCGCCCAGGCGAAAGCCCTGGTCGGTACGGCAATAATCATTTTCGTGTTCCGTGCAGTTCCGCTGCCGGGGCCGGGACTGACGTGGTTTGAAATTGACGAATTGGGGTTCGACGAGCAGTTTTTGGCAATCCTGGCTCTGCTGACGTCCTTGCTGGCATTGCTTGGATTGATCGTCCTGCGGCCATTCATGGCCAAACGCTCAATCGCTCACGTGGTGGTGGTGCTTACGATCGCGGCTGGTCTGCTCTCTCTTCCAAACCTTGCCCTTTACTACGGCGTTCATGAATGGACGGCAGCGCATACAGGCGGAGTTGTCGACGCCAGGTTCATTGCCATTCTCGACACGGCTGTTGAATCGCCTCTTGGGCAAATTGCCATGGTCCCGTTGCTGGCCTGGATCGCGCGCAACGCCCCGGTCCAACTGAAAGCGACCTTTTTTGCGGTGATGGCATCGTTCACCAACATGGCGTTGTCGGCGGCCAGTCTCGGAACAAAATACCTGAACCAAACATTCGTCGTTACACGCGCGGTGACCAATCCGGAAACGGGTGTCGTTACCTCGGCTGCCGACTACAGCCAACTCGGGTATCTGCTGATTGCAGCCGCCCTGATCACTGTCACGGTCCCGCTGGCGGCGGTTTTCCTTGTACAGAAGTCCCGCTTCCGAACAAGCGACTGACTACAGGCCTTCTGCCTCGCTCAACAGTTCTTTGAGGTGCGCAACCGGAACGCCAATGTTGGAGCCGCCAAACTCAGGCAGGATCGCGGCGTTGATGGCGACTACCTCGCCTCGCCGGTTCAAGGCGGGTCCTCCGCTTCCGCCGGTTGTGGTTTCGGCGTCGTAAACGATGGAACCCGGGCTTGCTCTGGCAACGATCCCCCGGCTGGCCAGCGGATGAATCTTGCTTTGCTCGGACAATCGGGACGCTACGGACCAGAAATTGACCGAACCTTCCTTCTCCAGCGTTTGAAGAAAGCCCGGCCCCGCCTGCGCAATCAGCGCCTTCAGGCCTGTCGGGTATCCCAACAGGTAGACTTCTTCCCCTGCGTTTGGCGGTTCATCCGCCAACGGCACGCCCAGCCCCTGAACCCGATCAGGAGCTACTGACAAAAGAGCGACATCGGCCGATTCGCTGAACTTCTCCAACTTGGCCTCAATCGGATCCGGTTGACCTGGCAAATAGGCCAGCAGCCTCAGCATTTCCGCTTCCAACCCCGCACTTTTCAAAGCGTCCACCCGGTCGCGGGACGTCCACGGCAAGGCAACATGGCGATTGGTGGCCATAAGCGGAACACCTTCCAGCAGAAAACCGGTTCCCGTGAACTGGAATTCAGCTGGTTCGCCCGTGCCGTCCGGTTCGATCCAGGGCTGCCCAAACGGGGTTTTCAGGTTTTCTCCGTCCGGCCCCAACATGTGCCGCAAGAGCTTCCCGCTTTCCAGATGACGCAACCCGTAGGCACCCTGAATGAATGCGACAGACTTAGATGAGGCGGTAATTACCCGTGTCGACGCGCCTGCTCGCTGTTCAAGGGTTCCGAGACGCTGCTCGGTTGACGTGACTTGGTTTTCAAAGGCATCCCGCAGCGAGGCCAGATCATCCGGGGTCAGCGCATCTTCACGTGTCTGTGCAAGCATCACCGCAACCGCTTCGATCTTGCGGGATTCCTGTTGGATACTGTCCGCCAGCCTTTGATCGTTTTGATAAAGCAGAAACACAAGGCCCGCGATCAGCAGAAGTGCGGCGACGACCGTGATCCTGAACAGAACTGTCGTCTGAGACGCAAGCCGACGACCGCTGTCGCGCAGCGCGCCGGACATCCTTTTGGCAAACGGCCGCCGGCTGGTTCGGGCGTAAGCGTAGGCGTCACTTAGGATTTCTTCGACCGTATGACGCGCCGGGTAGGTTTTGCTACATAACCTGTACCGAGACATTGGGCCTTTCTCGCCGAACTCGATCATATCGCCGTGCCCGAGACTCGCGGACGATATTTTGCGCCCATTCACCCAGACATTACGCCCAGACGACGCAGTTATTGAATAGACACCGTCCGCCCACTGAAGAGCAGCGATATCGTTGTCGTGCGGAGGCATGTCGTCTTTGGGGCGAAGACTCAACGCCCGGCTTTCACCAACCGAAACAGTAAGGGCATTGTCGGCCAGCCAGCTCACGTTCCCGCGCGACGGTCCGGTCAAATTTTCAAGGAGGGCACGCACGCCCCCCTCGTCGGGGCACGGCGATGAGCTTGTGTCAGCCGCGTCTGAGTTCCGCATTTTAGCCCCCTTTTCAAAGGCCACGCAGAGGTACTTTAGCACACGGCTGTACAAAACCTATTGCTTCGTTTTGGGTGCTAGGAAGGATTGGATTTCTCTGTCAGTTTAGCATCAAATCCGTGCCAGCAGGTTCACCAAACCGCACACTCCTTGGATTGCAAATCACAGAAGGCCGACCGATGATCGGCCTTCAGTTTCAAGCACCAGCCGAAACGCCACCTACTTGGATGAAACCTTGATCTTGCGGCTGGGATCCCGAGGTTCGGTTTTCGGCATGTTGATGCTCAGAACACCCTTGTCGAAGGTGGCCGAGATATTCTCGACATCAACAGTGTCCGGCAGCGTCATTGCCCGTGAAAAGCTGCCATAGCTTCTTTCGCTGACACGCAGGTCGCCCGTCTCATCATGTGTGATCTTCTTCTGGCCTCGCAGGGTGAGGCGGCGATCCTTGATTTCGATTTCAACATCGTCCTCTTCCAGACCGGGCAATTCCGCCGTCAGAACGATTGCCGTATCCGTCTCCTGAACATCAATGGCCGGGGAAATTGCGCCGGACATATCAAGAGATGGCAGACCCGTGCGCTGCGCAGCCGTTTCCAGCGGTAAGAACGGAGATCCGCCTCCTAAGAACCGCGACATCAGGGTTTCCATTTCACGTCGAAAGTTGTCGGAGAGCGGATGCGTTCCGGTGAAAAGTTGCGGGGACTTTTTGTCTTCAAGCATTTCTGAACCTCCTCCTTTTGTCCGGCTATACGGACGCCGTATTATCGCAGAAACCCCGGTCAAGAACCTTGATCTTGCGCAAGAGAATGCTCGCATCTTTTTCCCGCCTGGCCGTTCGGACCGGCCAGTCTTCTGCCACCATTTCGGAACATGACAGCACTCCAACGGGCATAGCGTTCCGGACGGGAAAACACCCGATCACAGGAAGCTTGATCGCCAACCGGGGCTCGCCTAGCCTAGCCCCTTGAGACAGCGGGAATGGCCTAACTCTGGCGCAGTGGAGCAAAACCATATGAAATGGCCCTATCTGGCGCTGATCTATGTTCTGCTGATCTTGGCGCCGTTGGGCTTTTCCTGGTCACTTGGCTGGCCACCGCGATCTTTTCACCAAGAACTCGCATCCGGGCTGGGGATGATTGGATTTTCGATCATTCTGGTAGAGTTCCTGCTCTCCGGACGCTTCAGGTTCATTTCGTCCGGTGTGGGCATGGATGTGACCATGCGCATGCATCAGCTGATGGCGCGCGCGGCACTCGTTTTTGCGTTGATACACCCGCTACTTTACCAGGGCACACCTTCTGGCGGACACCGCCCGTGGGACGTATCGCGCCAACTGACGACTACGACAGACTTTCCAGTGCTGTCCTCGGGGATTGGGGCCTTTTTCCTGATCGTCGTTCTGGTCGCCTCGGCGGTCGCCCGAAAAAGCCTTGAATACAAATACGAAACATGGCGTCTTTTGCACGGTCTCGGTGCTCTGGCATTGGCCGGTTTGCTACTTCATCACACAATCTATGCAGGACGCTACGGTGGGCATCCGTCACTCACATTTCTGTGGCTCGCAATGACCGGCATTGCTGTTGGTACTCTGCTTTATGTCTATCTCGTCCGCCCCTTGTTTAAGATGCGAAAACCGTGGCGTGTTTCCTCGGTCACTCGGCTGACACCGAAGCAATGGGAATTGCGCCTCAAACCGGACGGTCACCCGGGCCTCAGCTTTGAAGCGGGCCAGTTTGCCTGGCTCAATGTGGGGCACAACGTCTTTTCACAGCGCGAGAACCCGTTTTCGATTAGCTCGGCACCGGGTGAAGGTCCTGAAGTTTCATTCGTGATAAAAGAGCTTGGGGATTTCACAGGCAGTCTCGGGCAAATCGCGCCGGATACGCTGGCCTATCTCGATGGCCCCCACGGGAACCTTTCGGTCGGCAAACGCGCTGAACAAGGCATTGTTCTGATCGCAGGTGGTGTCGGCATCGCCCCATTGCTCAGCATACTGCGCCAAGTTCGTCTGAGCGCAGAGCAACGCGATATCAAGCTCATCTATGGAAACCGGATCGAGGAGCAGATTGTTTATCGGGAAGAACTGACCAGGGAAGATACTGTATTTGTTCTATCCGAGCCCCCGAAGAACTGGAGCGGTGAAACAGGTTGGATCGACGGCGCCCTCTTGGACCGAACGCTTTCTTCAGAACATTATGACAACTGGCTTTTCGTACTCTGCGGCCCCACTGCCATGATGGACACTGTCGAAGATCACCTTGTTGCCCGGGGAACACCTTCGCATCGGGTTCTGTCTGAAAGGTTTGACTATGATTGATCCGTTTAGAAACCTGTCCGCGCGCCGACGGGTCAAACTGGCAGTGTGGTCCATCAATGTTACTGTTTGCGTCGCAATCTTTTTATTTGCCCTGAGATAGCGCGGACGTCCACTGGGTAGTGCAGAGAAGACCAGCCATCACAGCAGAAATTCTTCCCCGCGTAAGGCGTCGTCATGCAAATTTCAGAAACACGTTCAATGTATTGGAATCGCCAGCCTCAACTTGCGCCTTTGATTAAGATCAAAGGCGAACTCACGCCAATTCATAATACTTGAAACGCTTCTCAGACCGATTTGTGGGAGGATCGGAATGACAGTACTTATCGTCTTTGCCACTGTTGAGGGCCAGACGGCCAAAATTGCGCATTTTATCAGCAATGTCGCGAAGAAATCCGGCTTTGACACAAGATTGATCAATACCGATCGACTTCCCGGTCAGGTAAAACTGGACGATGTGGATCGGGTTGTTCTGTTGGCTCCTGTTCACGAACGTCGACACCCTGCCTCATTCGAAGCATTTATCGCGTCGTTCAAAGACGAGTTGGCGAAACGAAAATCGCTCGTGCTTTCTGTGGGACTAAAGGCGGCCTTTGCATCGGGGCGCGAGGAAGCCCGCGATTATCTCACCGAGATGTTGTTGCGAACGAGTTTCGAACCAGATGCGTCAGCATTGGTCGCAGGCGCGGTGAGACCCGACAGCTACGGATATTTTGAGAAAGAGATCGTTAAACACGTCGTCTTGTTGGGCCGGAAAATCGATCCGAGAGATGGCGCGCGGGAATTCACAGACTGGGACGAACTCACGTCGATTGTGAAGGGGTTTCTGGATGGGAACTACCGGACAATATCAGACAATTCCTAACTCAATACACTGAACCCATTATTTCATAATGTTAGGACCTGACCGTCGAACCCAGACAAACACTGGACGTCCACTTGCGTCAGTCAGTGCGCAAATAGAACCGGAAGACCGGTTTGTTCCAGCATGGCCCTTGTAGTTCCACCAAAAATCGACTCGCGCAAGTATGAGTGCCCGTAAGCGCCCATGACGATAAGGTCAGAGCCGGCCTCCTTAGCACGTTCCTGTATGCACTGTTCGATCGGCAGACCGCCGCTCGGGAATTGCGCTACGGTCACGCTACAGCCGTGGTGTCTGAGCCATGCAGCGATGTCCGTACCGGGGTCCTGACTTTCCGGATCATGTACTAACGGCTGATCGAAACAACCAATCACAACTTCCTTAGCTTCCAGAAAATAGGGTAAAGCCAAATGGGCCGCTCTGGATGCAGCAAGACTATCGTTCCACGCCAGAAAAATGCGCTCGCGTTGGGTATGTGGGTCTCCGTTGACCATCATGGCGACTGGCGAATGGAACAACACGCCATGGCTAACCTCGTGAAACACTTCGGGGTCATTGCGCAGTTTCGGGTCCAGGTATGCTACATCACAGCAGTACGATTGGCGTGCCGCCAGAGTCTTAAAGTCCGCACCGGAACCCATGAAAACCGTGACGCTTGCCGATACGCTCGAACGCGCAAGCAGTGCTTCAACTTCAGCGGCCCGGGCCTTTAAGGTCTCCTTTTTCTTTTCCAATTGATCCAACCAGTTCGCGGGCAGTCCAGCCTCGACAAATTTGCTGGATCCGTACTTCAAGTAAGGCAGGTTCGGTAGCGCCGCGATCAGAAGGCAAGTCAAATGGCCGCGCTGACGTTGGGCAGCATCGGCGCATTCAAGTAACGATACATCGCTAGTATCCGCGCCAATGAAATACGTCGAAGTTCTGCGTTGCATACCGGATCTCCCTCCAGGATGTCACTGCGGGCAGGAAACTCGCCGAGCGCACAAACCCAACAAAAGCAGCCACTTAGATGATGGTAGTTCTTCCTACTTCGGCAACATGAAGAACTCTTCCATTACGATCTTGCCTTCTGCCACCGAATAGACGGCGATCTCGCTCAGGGTCATACGTTTTCCTGTGGCCTTCTGGGTTACTTCGGCACTAAATCGCACTGCAAAGCGGTTGGGTGGATGCACATAGGGTCCGTCTACATCGAGTTCGTGGAATTCATGCGCTGCCAGCCAGTCCTCTCTCTTTCCCTTGATGGCGTCCCGACCTTTTGTGATACGAAACTGTCGAACCGGCGGCACAACCGCCTCAATTGACTGGGCGTTTTCGGCGTACATTTCGTCAACACTCACAAGCCCCCTGCGATCACGCATGGCCTGAACAAATGCTCTTCCAATTTGGACTAAGTCTTCCATGGGAACCCCCTTTGTTATCGCCGATTGTATCACTTCTGACCCTTGCCAATATTGACAAAGATCAATGAGGTCAGAGACCCGACTCGCCAGCATTTCCTGCGGTCCGCCTTGGTAAACGGGTCAAGGCACACCCAGCTATTTCATGATTTTCAGCTACGGTTCATCGATCCAGATAGTGGTTTCAAAACGGGATTCACGCAAATGTCGCGTTTCCACTTTTTATTTATTAACAGTAGCTTGTACGCAAAACAGAACGCAGACTAGACCGGGCTATAGTTCGTCCAGCCCAATCGTAAAACCATTGAGTGAGGCTACGAAAGCCCCCGACCCTTCAAAGAAAAATCATGACGAGACCGTCACATAAACCCTAGTGCCGCCTACGCACGCTTTTCGGCCGATCAGGAAGGGCGAGATGGCTATCGTTGCGTTGCTTTCTGGAAACCACATTTCCCTTTGAGATCACCACCAACCGATCAGGTCTCAGGCGGACAGCTTCAATGGGGTCCCCGGCGTCCAGAACCAACAGCGAGGCCATGGCGCCCTCGTAAAGGCCATAGTCTTCAAGTCCGAGGATTGCAGCATTTTCAACCGTAACCATGTCAAAACACCGCCTCATATCTTCTGGAGACGACATCTGAGCGACGTGCAACCCCATGAAAGCAACGTCAAGCATGTCTGCGGTTCCCAGCGAATACCAGGGGTCGCGCACACAATCCTGTCCCCAGCCAACTCGGATACCTTTAGCCTGCATTTCCTTCACCCGGGTCAGCCCGCGCCGTTTCGGGAAAGTGTCGTGCCGACCCTGAAGCATAATGTTGATCAGTGGGTTCGGAATGGCGCTGATTTCGGCCTCGGCGATCAGAGGAAGCAGCTTTGAGACATAGTAGTTGTCCATGGAATGCATTGAGGTCAGGTGAGACCCTGCCACCCGCCCCTGCAATCCCAGTCGCGTCGTTTCATAAGCCAATGTTTCGATATGCCGAGAATTAGGATCGTCGGTTTCGTCACAATGCATGTCGACCGGCAGGTCCCGTTCAGCGGCGATTTCGCACAGGATACGGACCGAGTCAGCACCATCCGCCATGGTCCTCTCAAAATGTGGGATACCGCCGACGACATCGACCCCCATGTCGAGCGCCCGCAATGTATTGGCATGGGCAGTGGGGTCACGCAGCAGACCGTCTTGCGGAAAGGCGACAAGCTGAAGATCCAGGTAAGGCCGAACGACTTCGCGCACATGCAACATCGCCTCGACGCCCTTCAGGCTGTCATCGCAGGTGTCCACATGGCTCCGGATCGCAAGCAGGCCCATAGAGACCGCCCAGTCGCAGTATGAAAGCGCACGGTCGACCATTTCATCGGCCGTAGTCACCTGCTTGAGTTCGCCCCAAAGGCCGATCCCCTCCAGCAGCGTGCCCGATGCGTTTATTCGAGGGATGCCATAGCTAAGCGTTGCATCCAAATGAAAATGGGGGTCGACAAAGGGCGGCGAGACCAGGTCGCCGGTCGCGTCGATGATTGTACCAGCCTCGGCACCGTCCAACTGCCCCATTGCCGTGATACGGTCGCCTGTTATTCCGATATCGGCGACGTTTCCGTCGGGCAGGTTCCCGCCCTTCACAAGAATATCGAAGCTTGCCATCAGCGTTCTCCGCGGTTGTAGGGTATCATCAGCGCCGCTGGCACTTCGGCACGACGCGACATCAGGATCAATGCCAGGATCGACAGGATGTAAGGGATCATCAAGAAGATCTGGTAGGGAACGAGGGCCCCCAGCCCCGTCTGCTGCAGGCGGATTTGCAGGGCATCGAAGGCAGCGAAAAGTAGCGCACCCAACAATGCCTTGCCTGGCCGCCAAGCACCGAAAACCACCAATGCGATACAGATCCAGCCGCGCCCGTTGACCATCTCGAAGAAAAAGCTGTCAAAAGCCGACATGGTGAGGAACGCCCCCCCGACAGCCATCAGACCAGACCCCATGATGACCGCCCCCATTCTAAGCGCGGTAACGGAAAGGCCCTGAGCCTCTACTGCAGACGGGTTTTCTCCGGCTGCCCGCAGGGCCAGCCCCAGCGGCGTCCGGTACAGTACGAAGGCAGTTACGCCAACGATAACAAAGGCCAGATAGGTTAACGGGGTTTGGTTGAACAGCGCCTGCCCCAGAACGGGTATCTTCGACAGTACCGGAACCTCAAATGGTTGAAAGGGTGTTATCCGCGGGGGGCTTGAGACTTCCGGCAGGGCCAGGCGATACGCATAATAGGCGGCTGATGTCGCCAGAAGCGTAATCCCAAGCCCCACGACATGCTGCGACAACCCAAAGGGCACTGTGAGCGTCGCATGCAAAAGCCCGAAAAGCATACCTGCCAGCATCGCAATGAAAACACCGGTCCACAGTCCGGTACCGGCATAGACCGCCATCCAACCGGCAAAGGCGCCGGCCACCATGATTCCTTCGATCCCGAGGTTCAGAACCCCCGCGCGTTCGCAGATCAACTCTCCCATCGTCGCAAAGATCAACGGAGAAGCAATGCGCACAGCAGCTGCCCAAAAACTGGCAGAGAGGAGGATATCGAAGATCTCCATCAGCCCCTCACGATCCTGAACCGCGTCAGCAAGATGGCGAGGACCATGAACAAAAGTGCGGTCGCCAATAGAAGGTCTGCGATATAGGTGGGAACGCTCGCGGCGCGGCTCATACCGTCGGCACCGACGAATACGCCCGCTACGAAAATCGCCGAAAGAACGACGCCAAGAGGGTGAAGTAGCGCAAGCATGGCGACGATAATGCCTGTGTAGCCAAAGCCCGGACTCAGATCCAGCGTAAGGGACCCCTTGAGCCCCGCGACTTCCGAAAACCCCGCCAAAGCCGCGAGTCCGCCCGAAAGAAACGCGGTCTTCAAGAGCACAAGATTTACTGGGATACCCGCGAAACGGGCAGCCGTCGGGTTCTGACCCACAGCCCGGATTTCGTAGCCAAGCGTGGTGCGGGTCTCAATCACCCAGACGACCACGGCACAGATCAGAGCAAGCGCAAAGCCCCAGTGCAGACGAAGTCCTTCGACAATCCGAGGAAGGCGCGCTTCTGCATCCAGCCTGGGCGATTTCGGCCACCCCATCCCCATGGGATCCTTGAGCGGTCCCTCCAGCAGAAGCGAGATGAAAAGAAGCACGATGAAGTTGAGCAGCAGAGTCGTCACCACTTCATCAACGCCGAAACGCGTCTTGAGAATGACCGGGCCCAGCAGCATCAGCGCCCCTCCCAGCATCGAGGCGAGACCGACCAATATCAGTGGTTGCGGCCCCGGCAGGCCCAACGCCGACGTCCCGAAGAGGACTGTAACAAGCGCGCCAATGTAAAGCTGTGCTTCCGCCCCGATGTTCCACAGCTTTGCGCGAAAGGCGACGGCTACCGCCAGACCTGTGAAGATCAAAGGTGTTGCCCGGTTCAGGGTCTCAAGCGCGGCGAACTTCGAACCTGCGGCTCCTTTCAGTATCAGTCCCAACGTGGCGAAAGGATTGGCCCCTGCAAGTAGAACGAGAAAAGATACCACAACGATCGAAAGCCCCAGTGCCACCGCTGGAAATCCCACGGATCGGGCGAGGGACGGTTTGGCAATCGGTTCAAGCCGCACGTTCAAACCCCTCCCCGGCCATCCACCGCCCAAGCTCGGCGGGGGTTATCGTTCCACGGGGGAACTCAGGCGAGAGCCGGCCGTCGGACATCACCCGGATCACATCCGCAAGCCCCATGATTTCGTCCAAGTCTTCCGAGATCAGCAGGATCGACGCGCCCGCATCTCTGGCTGCTATCAGACGCTCCTGAACGTAGGTTACGGCCCCAATATCAAGCCCTCTCACGGGCTGGTTGGCGAGGATGATTTCCGGATCGGATTCAAGAACCCGCCCGAGGATGAGTTTCTGCATATTGCCGCCCGAAAGCAGACGAATTCGCGTATCCGGACCGGGACAACGCACATCGTATCGCGCGATCACCTTCTGCGCGAAGGCTTGTGCCGCGGCCCAGCGCATCCAACCTGCTCGGCTGATCCCCGGGTTCCTGTAGCTTTCAAGGATGGCATTTTCGGTCAACGAGAAATCTGCAATGCTGCCAGTGCTGTGGCGGTCCTCGGGAATGCGCCCGATCCGGGCCGCAAGGGACGCGCGAGGTGACCAAGCAGGCGCCTTTTCCTGACCAAGCCACATCTCTCCGCTCTCTGGCCTGGCCTCGCCCGACAGCAAATCGGCCAGTGCGCCCTGCCCGTTTCCGGACACACCGGCAAGGCCCATTATCTGGCCTGCACGCAGATCCAGATCGATGTTTCGAAGGCCGGTTCGGTGCCCAGGCGGATGCGCAGAGACACCGCGCAAGCTTAGAAGAACGGCACCGGGCTTGGCCTCGGATGGAACGGGTTGGGTAATCTCTTCCCCGACCATAAGCTCAGCAAGGGCATGAGGTGTCGTTTCGTCTGTACGCGTTTCCCCGACCAGCTTGCCATGGCGCAGCACAAGAACCCGGTCCGAGATTGCCATAACCTCGTGCAGCTTATGGGAAATAAAGATGACGGAAAGGCCCTGATCGACGGCGCGGCGCAGCGTCTCGAACAGCGCGTCAGCTTCCTGTGGTGTCAGCACCGCTGTCGGCTCATCCAAAATCAAGATGCGGGCATCGCGATACAGTGCCTTCAGGATTTCCACGCGCTGCCGCTCGCCGACCGACAACTGCCCTGTCTTGGCCGATGGGTCGACGGCCAGCCCGAATTCTTCGGCCAGTTTCATCACGCGTGACTGCGCCTTATGGCGGCCACGGCCCAACGACCAAAGGGAAGAAGTGCCCAGAAGGATATTTTCGAGAACAGTAAGGTTATTGGCAAGCGTGAAATGCTGGTGCACCATGCCGACACCGGCCCGCAGCGCTGCTCCGGTTGCACCGGCAGGCAAGACTTGACCAAACACCTCTACGGTTCCTTCGTCCGCAGTATAGTGCCCGAACAGGATGTTCATAAGCGTTGTCTTGCCAGCGCCGTTCTCACCAAGAAGCGCGATGACCTCGCCCCGGTGAAGCGTCACGTCAACCGAGTCATTGGCCGTTAAATTGCCAAATCGCTTGGTGATGCCATTGAGGCGCAGGACAACCTCCTGCGCCGAACTATCGTTGGACATCAGGAGGACACAGGCTCTGAATCGTCCACTTCCACAACATAAGTACCCGCCCGAATTGCAGCCTCTCGTTCAGCAACAAGCGCCATCGCATCGGCAGGCACCTTGCCTTCGAATGTGCCCAGAGGCGCGAGCGAGCAGCCGCCTTCCTTCATGTAGGAATAAAGCCCGTAATTGGCCGCCGTAAAGCTGCCGTCGGCGACCGCCGCAAGAGCCGCTTGCATCGTAGGCTCAAAATGCCAGAGCGCCGAGGCAACCACCGTATCCGGATAGTCCGCCTGAGTGTCGATGACATTGCCGATTGCCAGAACGCCGCGCTCCTGCGCCGCGTCGGAAACACCGAAGCGTTCGGCATACATAACGTCTGCACCGTTTTCGATCATCGCAAAAGCCGTCTCTTTCGCTTTGGGCGGATCGAACCACGAGCCAATGAACGAAACCTGGAAGGTCGCGTCGGGTTTCATTTCGCGCACGCCAGCCATGAACGCGTGCATGAGCCGATTGACCTCTGGTATCGGGAAACCGCCAACCATTCCGATATTGCCAGACTCGCTCATGGCGCCGGCGATGATACCGGTAAGATAGGCAGCGTCCTGAATATAGTTGTCGAAAACGGCCAGATTGGGATGGGCCGGATCTTCAAGGAAAGACGAACCCAACAGGAACGCGGTATCGGGGTAATCCAGAACCACCTCCCGTGCTTCTGCCTCGACCCCGAAAATCTCGCCCACGATCAGCTTGGCGCCGCCTTCGGCGTATTCCCGCATGACCCGGGTATAGTCGGTATTGGCCGTGTTCTCGGTAAAGGCATAAGTTATCTGGCCCGCATCTTTCGCCGCTTCCGCCGCAATGTGGATGCGGCTGACCCATTGCTGTTCAACTGGAACGGTGTAAATGCCCGCAACGCTCAAAGGCTCTTGCGCAATGAGGCGTTTGGGAAATGTCGCGAGGCTGGCTGCGGCGCTCGCGCCCAAAAGCAGGCTCCGACGATCAATTCCAGAGTAAAGCAGTTCGGCGCGTTTCATGACATATTCCCCCTATCGACCTTGTTGTCAGCCGACAGTAGCAAGAACGCCGTGTAACGCAAAGAAAACGTGCCGAATATTGGGCGAATGATCTCGGCACTGGACTTGCGGTACGCAAATGCGCTGGGTTTGAACACAAATAGAAGCTGTGAAAGACACCCGCCCTCCGCAGATCAAGGCCTTCAGAAAAGGCCCTGCTGACTATCCGTCTTTTTCGTAGACAATGAATGGCGTTCGTTTTGCCACTTTGTCGTATAGCATTCGGCCCTTGTAGTTGAACTCCTGAGTGGTCCAATAAGTTGTTGGAACACCATGCTGCTTTGCGGTTTGAAAAACGGCCTCGATCAGAGCACGGCCGACACCCTTTCCACGGACCTCGGGGTCTGCAAACAGATCCATCAGATAGCAGGTATCCTCGACCGACCACATAAACCTGTGAAACAGGTAATGTGCCAATCCAACCGGTTGTCCGTCCAGTTCAGCAATGAGGCAGTTGTATTCACCTGTATCTGTCGACAACAGCCTGCTGAAAGAAATCTCGTAGACATCTTCCGGGACCGAGGTCTCGTAGAACTCCAGATAGGCAGTCCACAAGCGGCGCCACTCTTCCTTGTCTTTCGCCTCCAGTGGACGGGTAACCAGACCTTTCGGCATGACAGACTTCTCCTGCATTCTAAGATGTTTATCGAGGTGACCGCACCGAGCGATCAAATGAGTTGTTGCCCGACATCGACACGATCGTGTTTTAGCGGGACGTCCACATCCACGTAACTATCCAATTCCTGGGCGTATCTATGCCCGGCATAGACTGCCGCCGCGATAATAGCTGGTGCATCGCAATCGCCAATACGGCGGAGGCTGAATGGCAATTCCGCAGCTTTCGTCAGACTGCTCAGTTCCCGATACAAGCCATCATTTGGTTTCCGGGCTGTCACCATCACAATGTTGGCAACGGGCAAGGTCTTACCTGATCCGCCGTAGAGACAATCCAAATGCGCCATTTCGCCATCGAATTGTCTCAGCGTCTTTGACGGCATGATCTCGATCCCCAGGCGAAGCAAATGCGTTCGGATGCGCCAACGCTCGGACGTTTTTCCAGCCCAATCAGCCACACTGTCGGACGGTGTGACAAACGTTACGGCGTGACCTTGCGCCTTAATTTTTTCGGCAATGACGCTGGCCATGTAGTAGCCATCACTGTCAAAAACGAGAGTAGGCCCGTCGGGAATCTTTCCATCCATGATGTCATCGGGGGTGTATACGCGGTTCAAGGCGGCTCCTTCCGCGACCGGGACGAAACGTTCCTCATCATGGTAATCATTTCGCCAGGTCGCGCCGGTGGCGATTGCAACGTGGTCAGCCTCAACTGCGAAGATGTCGTCAGCCGTCAGCGGGCTTTCCCGGTAGATTTCAACATTGGGCATTTCGATCAATTGCTGCTCGCGATAGTCCCTGACGCGAATGTACTCGCTCATGCCCGGAAGTGCCGCTTCGCGCACAACCCGACCGCCTATTTCACGAGAAGCCTCTGCCAGCAGGACATCATACCCACGCGCCCCAAGCGCCCGCGCGGCTTCAAGCCCGGCAGCCCCTGCCCCGACAATCAGAACGCGTGCATCTGAAGCTTTCTTTCGAATGATTTCGGGATGCCAGTCCTTGCGCCATTCCTCTCCCATTGTCGGGTTTTGCGTGCAACGAATTGGCACGCCAATCGTGTCGCTGGCATAGCAGACATTGCACCCGATGCATTCACGGATCGCAGACAGGCGCCCTTCTTCGATTTTCTTGGGAAGGTAAGGGTCAGCAATCGACGGGCGCGCGGCACCGATAAAATCCGTAATTCCGCGCCTGACCTGCGAGACCATTGTATCGGGTGACGTGAAGCGACCCACAGTCACCACGGGCTTATCCGTCACGGACTTGACCCAATGCATGTAGGGTTCAAGAGCTGCCTCTTTGGTAAAACGGGAAACGCCCATCTCGACCGAGTAATCTGCGATGTTGATATCCCACAAATCCGGAAGATCAGCGAGCATCTCGAACATCTCGCGACGCTCACCATAGATGGGCTGGCCATCCTCACCGATCTCTTCGTCTGCTGAGAAACGGACCCCCACAGCGCACCGGTCCCCAACGGCGTCCTTGGTTTCCTGAATCAGTTCACGGGTCAGGCGCACCCTGTTTTCCAGGCTGCCGCCATATTCGTCGCTGCGCGTGTTCACCCGTGGATGCAGAAAGTTCGAGATAAGGTATCCGTGCGTCGCGTAGACATAGACAATGTCAAAGCCCGCGTCTCGGGCCCGCAAGGCGGCCTTGCGGTGCCACCGGCGCAAATCCCGGATGTCCTGCTTGTCCATCGCGCGGGTTTGATAGGGATGCCCTTTAACGTTGGGCCGGCTGTCGACGTCCATGCTCGGTAATCGGGAAAACAGGTTGTTCGAGTTGGCGCCTCCGTACCATAGCTCAGCACCCGCAAGGCTGCCATATTCGTGCACCGCGTCCGTCATCAAAGCGTGCGCCCGAACATCGCTGTCGTCCCAAAGGGACGCGTAAGGATGCGGCAGGTCGTCAGATGATGGATGGATCGAGTTGTATTCCGTACATATGACCCCCCATCCACCTTGCGCTTTCACCTTGCGCATGGCCGCAAGGGTACGAGGGTATTGCCAGCCCATGCCTGTGCAGTGCGGAACCTGATAGAACCGGTTTGGCGCAGTGACTGGTCCGATTTGTACTGGTTCGAAAAGGATGTCGTAGCGAGAATCCCTACTCATTCGTGTGCCTTTTGTTTGCTGCGCAGTGCGCAGGCCCGTTTTTTCTGTAAAACCGGAAATTTGACCCGCACTGTCTCAACTGCCGCTCTTGAACTCTGGCATTCGAAAATGATCCGGGTAAACCTTGGACAGGAAGGCGGCGATGTGATCCCGGGCTTCGGAACGCCGAAAGTTCTCCGGGTAGGTCAAAAGCTCCAACCAGATTCCGTCGTACAGAGCCTCCAGGATATTGGCGACCTGCCTTGGCGGCATGTCGTCATACCCGCCATCCTCAGCAATTTCCGAACACAGGCGCAGCGCGATGCTGTAACGCTCCAGATCAATGTCATTGATCAGTTTGCGGTAAACTTTGCGCCGCCCCGCCTCTCCGAAAAACGCAAACCAGACGGCCAGTTTCTTCGGCGAGCAAATCCGCGGGTGAAAATGCGCATCGACGATGGCCAACAGCTTTTCAGGCGCCGACAAACCTGCATTGTCAAAAGCGTCCAACCACTGTTCATGGTGTTCCTTCGCAAGAAACAACAGCGTTTCTTCCAGCAAGTTCTGTTTGCTCTTGAAGTGGAAGTTGACGATGCCCAGCGACAAACCGGCTATCTCGGTCACGGTGGACATGGTCGTTCCACCAATTCCGTTTTGTGCGATCGAGTCGATTGTGGCGTTGATCAGCTGTTGGCGCCGCACCTCCTTGGACTCGGTACGCCGGCGCCCTGTCGGATTTGTGTTATCGCTTGGCGTCTGACTCACTCGCACACCTCCCATCTTCTCAAGTACTTCAATCTTGCCCGCACTCACTGCCAAGCCGTGCCGGCGAGAGGCTGATTGACATTCGCAAAGTTTATGCCATTGATTGAATAATCATTCAATGACGAAGATAAATGATGTGAAAACAATACGAATGTTCGCAATCATGGATCTACAGGTCCGACCAAAAGGTGAAAACCGGGTCGTGCACCATAGAAATGACACTGCGATGCAATTCTCCCAGTGGCTCAATGCGATCCTCGATGGCGGACCAAGCCGCGTCGGCCTGCATTTGATCCCTGAACTCGATCACAGCCATAAGCGAATGGTCACGCTGTTCGTCTGTATCGTAACCACTTGTAGGAATGCGTTTACACAATGGGGTCCCGTTCGTTGCCAGACCCGTCGCGACCAAATGTCCGACAAACGCGTTCCAGGCCTGTTCGAACGCGTCGAAGTCGGCGGTCGGTTTCAGTTCGAATTGGTTCAAAAGTCTAGGCATTCTTCACATACTGTCCGGAAAGGCGTCACCAGCCAAACCTATGCAATTACCCCCGCAAGGCAAGCGCGCGAGGCCAATAGATGATCCGCAACGAAAACCCCGTCATTGCAAACAGCCTGTGGTCAGCAACGGCAGCCTATTCAACCGAATACCCGCCACTCACTGGCGAGCGACAATCAGACGTGACAGTGATTGGTGCCGGATTCACTGGCCTTTCGGCAGCGCTTCACCTGGCCGAGGAAGGCATCAAAATTGTTCTGATCGACGCTCAACACCCGGGCTGGGGAGCATCTGGCCGCAACGGTGGGCAGATCAATGTAGGCCTCAAGGACGGGCCGACCGGCATCAAGGCAAGGTTTGGAGATTTCTGGGGAAACAGAATGATCCGAATGGCCGGTGACGCGGCCGATCTTGTTTTCGATTTGATCGCTCGGCACGGTATTATGTGCGATGCAAACCGCCCGGGATGGCTGCGCGCAGCGCATACGACCAAAACACTCAACGAATTGCACAAACTTGCTGAGGATTGGGACAATCACGGCGGCGGCATGGTTCAGCTTGATCAAGGCGGAATGCAGCGTCTGACCGGGACAGAAGCCTATCTGGGTGGAGTTCTGGACCGACGCAGCGGAGTTTTGCACCCACTGAACTATGCACTTGGACTGGCCGAAGCGGCCCGTCGCAATGGCGTGGAAATCTTCGGAGAAACGCCCGCCAACCGGCTCGCGACAGAGGGCAGCCGCTTTCGGGTTGAGACACCTAACGGAGCTGTCTTTTCAGACAAGGTTCTGATTTGCACAAACGCCTATTCTGGTGATCTGCATCCGCGCCTGGCGCAATCCGTCCTGCCCGTTCGGTCAGTTCAGGTGGCGACGGCGCCATTGTCCGACAATATCCGCCAAACAATTCTGCCAGAAGGCAACGCCTTGTCCGACGCAAGACGCCTTCTTTTGTACTTCAGGCAAGATGCAGGCGGCCGGTTCCTGATGGGCGGTCGCGGCACCTACCACGACAATTCCACCCTCAAACAAATTGAGCGACTGAAACGCATTTCTGTTGAACTTTTCCCTCAATTGTCCGGAGTTCAGTGGGAATATGAGTGGGGCGGGTATGTGGCGCTGACAAGGGATCACTATCCCCACCTGCATGAACTCACCCCGGGCGTAATGACAGGTCTGGGTTACAACGGTCGCGGCGTTGCCATCGCCACCGCAATGGGGCGGGTCCTGGCCCGGTGGGCGGCCGGGACCAAAGTCGATGAGCTTGAGTTTCCGGTTACCCCCCTCAAACCTTTACCTTTTTCGTTTGCCCGAGAGACCCTTGTCGAAGCAGAAATCCTGCGCCTGAAACTCCTGGACAAGTTGGGTCTTTGAGACAGAAAGTCACGTCGACTAACGATTTTTGGAGAAGAAGCGATAGGTCAATGCGATCGCGGCCAGTGAGAGGCCTGTGCCGTAGCCAACCCAAACACCGTTGGGTCCGAACCCGAGCCAAAAGCCCAATACGTAACCAAGCGGCAAAGCAACGATCCAATAGGCAAACAAGGTAATGGCAACCGGAACATGATTGTCCATCATGCCCCGAAAAGCGCCCAGCATTGTCCCTTGAACGCCATCTGCGATCTGCATCGCGGCGATCACAAGGAACATCGAAATCGCGAGAGAAACGACATTCGGATCATCTGACAAGCTGTTCGCCAAAGGAATACGGCCAACCAAAATACTCAGGATAACGACTGTCATCCAACTCACAACGACCAGAAGCGACGCTAATACAATTGGCTTCAGCCTGTCCTTATCATCGGCACCGATTGCCTGAGCCACGCGTATTGAGATTGCAATCGAGACGCCCAACGGCACCATGTAAATAACGTCGCTGACCGCAGAAACGATTTGATGTGCGGCAAGCGCGGCGGCGCTGAACCACCCAAGCATCAGGCCTGCAACGGCGTAAGCGGCCCCCTCTCCCAGGTAACCGACGGAGATGACGATCCCTTCTTTGATCTGCGCCTTGAACTCAGACCAGTCAAAACCTGCGGTCCTCAGAAGGTCCCATTTCCGTTTCCTTGCGCCCAAAATCACAAATGCCGCAATCAACGGCACCGTCTGAGACAACAGACTTGCGATCCCTGCCCCAACAAGACCCAGGCCAGGCCAGCCAGCAACACCGTGGATCAACACATAATTCGAAGGAATATTGAAACCGACCGCAAGAAACGCAAGCCCAACGCCAATCCAAGGTTGGTTCATGGCGTCAAACAGGGCTTTCAACGCATAAAAAACAGTGAATGGGACTAGAAGAAGGCTCATCGCGTTCCAGTAGCCGCCAAGCAGGCCTACTACTTCTGGGGGCTGTCCGATCCAGGAAAGAGCCGGTTTCAGGCAGATCATTACGCTCGCACCGACAACCCCGACGAGAAGAGAAACCAAAAGCCCGGCAGTTGTGGCCGAAGCAAGCCCTTCCTCGCTGGACTTGCCGAAGGCTTCCGCCATTCGCACGCCAATTGCGGACACAAAGCCATAAAGCGCAGAATAAAAGATGATCAGCACCGAGGCCGTGATCGACACTGCTGCCAGAGGAAGCGTTCCCAATGGGGCCACCATCACGGTATCCACAACGCCGATCAAAGCAGCGGCGGCAAGGGAAATGACAATTGGCAGGGCAAGTCGCGCAACATCACGCGCTTCCTGCACTATCGCAGCCCTGGGCGGCAGCGGCTGTTGTGAGATCCGCACTCGCGTCATGACATTGGGGCCTCTCAGCCGAAAGTGGCTATGGCGTTTCAGTCAGCAGGCCCGGAACCAAGCGCACGAGGCATCCCCACGCAGCTTGTTCCGCCTGTTCTCGGCTCAGGTTTTCCGGCGCAAGATGCAGGCGCTGCCAATAACCATCCGTCAACGTCTCCATCCATTCCGTCATTTGATCCGGGGAAGCAACATCATCCTCGGCCAGCAATTCTTGCCAGATCGCATACAAAGTTTCGCGCCGCCGCGCTTCAAAGTGTTCCGCAACCTCATCATAGTGCTGCTGGAATCTGAGTTCCCCCCAAAACGCATACCACAAAGGCAGGACGTTCGGACCACATGCATCAGGGTGGAAGTCCGCTTTGATGAGTGCCCTTATCTTTTCCGCTGGCTTATCCCCTGCCTGTTCCAGAGAGGTCGTCCAGTGCTCCTCATAGCGTCGGTACAAGTCGCAAAGCGCTTCGGTCAGAAGGCCTCCCTTTGATTTGAAATAAAAGGCTGCAACGCCCTGAGACAGCTCGGCTTCGGACGCGACCGTCGCAAGTGTCGTTTTCGCCAATCCATGCGCCAGTATGGAACGGCACGCCGCGTCCAGCAGCTGCCGGCGGCGGCGATCTGCGTTTTCCTTCCGCTCTTTGCGGGGGCGTTTCCGCTCTGCGTCGACCAATTGCCGCTCCTCCTACAATTACCGCCATCTACAGTGCGCGAAAAACACGCGTCAATGGTCTAAAATTTATTTGAGCGCTCAAATAAACTTTACGGAATCATGTCCGGTCTGTAAACGGAGAGGAAAGGGATGAAAAATTTGACGACTGAGAACAGATACGACGTGATTGTGGCCGGTGCCGGTCATAACGGATTGACAGCCGCCGCTTATTTGTCCCGTGCGGGCATGCGTGTTTTGGTCGTCGAAAAGAATGACTGGATTGGTGGCGCAGCAGTCAGCCGTTCGCTGCACGAAGGCTGGACTTACTCGAACTGCTCTTATGTCTGCTCTCTTTTGCGGCGCGAAATCGCCAGAGACCTCGAACTCCCGAAATACGGGCTTCAGGTTATCCCCTACGAAGGTGGTGCGAGCTTCACACGCGACGGAGATTACTTCGCCTATTACTCCGATCACAACGCCCTGAAGCGCGAGATGGCGCGCCATTCTGCACGTGATGCAGACGCCTATCGCGGCTATTCACAAGCCATCATGCGGCAATGCCGTTTTATCCGCCCGTTTCTGCTTCGAGACGCACCGGACCCTGCTTCGCTCCGCCCACGTGACATGGGCGAAATGGCGTACCTGGTCAAAAAGGCCCACGGACTGGGAAGTCGCGAACTTGGAGAAACGCTGAAATTCTGGACGATGTCCATTGGCGACTTTCTGGATGAGCATTTCGAGAACGACCTGATCAAGGCGCATTTGGCTGGTTCCGGTATTATCGGCACTGGTCTTGGGGTATATTCGCCCGGAACCGCCTATGTTCTGCTGCACCACTACATGGGCGATATCGATGGCGGCATCGGAGCCTGGGGTTTCGCCCGCGGCGGCATGGGCGCGATTTCGAATGCCATTGCGGCCTCTTTCAAAGATCACGGCGGTACGATCCATACGGGTGCAGGGGTTGAGAGAATCCTGAGCAAAGATGGACGCGTGGAAGGCGTGGCGCTGGAAGACGGCAAGATTTTCCATGCCCCCGTCGTCGCATCCAACATGGATATCAAGCGCACCATTTTACACCACGTTGATGCCGCCGATCTGCCGGATGACTTCACCAAAGCGGTGCGAAATTTCAAAATCCGCGGGTCTTCGGCGAAACTCAACATCGCCCTTGACCGATTTCCAAACTTCCCTGCTGCACCACTGCACACCAGTTTCCTGAGGGGCGATCTGCATGTGTCGCAGAGCCTCTTTGAACTGGAAAAGGCTTATGACGACTGGAAGCTGGGGCGCTGGTCGGAAAAGCCGTACATTGACATGCTGATCCCCAGCCAGATCGACCCAACGATGGCTCCGACAGGTGCGCATATGATGACGGTGTTTGTTCAATATGCCCCGTATGATCTGGACGTCGGCGGCGTCCGGTCGGCTGAAAACTGGGACGACCAACAGCGCAAGGCAATGTCTGAAACTGTACTGGACCAGATGGCTGTGGCTTGCCCTGACATTCGCGAGCGCGTTGTGCACATGGAAGTCCGTTCACCGCTGGAAATCGAACGCGAGGTCGGTCTGACCGAAGGCAACATTTTCCAAGGCGAACTGACCTTTGACCAGCTTTTCTTCAATCGTCCGGTCCCGGGGTGGTCTCAGTACAGCCTGCCAATCAAGGGGCTGTATCTGTGCGGCTCGTCCGCACATCCGGGCGGTGGAGTTATGGGCGCGCCCGGCGCCAACGCGGCCCGCGCAATCCTGAGGAACGAAACACGGCATGGCCGAATGAAGGGGTATGCCGCATGAACCATTTTGATGCAATAGTCGTGGGTGGCGGTGTCAACGGGTTGATTGCCGGAACGCTTCTCGGTCGGCGCGGCAAGAATGTCTGCATCGTTGAAAAATCTGACAGTTTTGGTGGAATGGCGTCCTATTCCGTGGACGGGGGGCCAACACTGGCCCACTCGCTTTACAACCTCAGCCCACGCGCCCTGAGTGACGTCGGTTTGGACCTGCAACACCCTGTTTTGGCCGGGAAACCGACCTCCACGGTCTCATTGGCTGAAGATGGTCGGCACATCGTCTTCAGTGACGAAGGCGTCTGCTGGAGTGACGGGACGGCGCACCCGGACTCCAAAGCCTGGTCTGATCTGACGCAACAGTTGATTACGTATGGGGGCTTGCTACGCCAACTCGCCGAAGCCCCACCACCCGGCGGTCACAAAGCTGTGCTTTCGCGGGGCGGAATGGCTGAGGTTCTGCGCCTGGCAAAACTGGGCATCGGACTGAAAAGGCTGGGTAAATCGGAAATGCGACGCTTCCTGCAGGTCGTTCTGTCCAATGTCTATGACATTGTCCTTGATGACTTGCCGGACGGACCGGTGGCTGGGATGCTTGCAGCTGATGCAATCTGGGGGGCAGCCGCCGGTCCAAGATCTCCGGGAACCGTGTTCAACCTGATCTACCGGATGGGTCACGGGGGCACCATCACCCAACCTGCGGGCGGAGTGTCTGCGCTGACAGATTTAATCGTTGAAGCAGCGCAAAAGGCGGGGTGCGTCCTGATGCCGGGAACCGAGGTTTCCCGCGTTCTCGTGGACAAGGATGCCGTCTCTGGCGTCATAACCACTGATGGGCAAACTTTGACCGCAACTCTCGTGCTGAGCAACCTCGCACCTAAACCAACAAGCCGTATGACCGGGCCATCTGTTTTTGACATCGAAACGATGCGGCGCATTCGGAATATCCGGGCACGAGGAACAGCAGCCAAGGTCAACCTAAAATTAAAGGACAACATGCCGCTGCCCGGCTTGCCTGATGGGTTGGAAAATAGCCGTCTGATCTATGCCCCCTCTGCAGAGTACGTGGAAGCTGCGTTCAATCCAGCAAAATATCGACAAATGTCCAAGGCCCCGGTGATCGAAGCCTTCAAGATGCAGACAGCCGATGGGTCAATCTGGTTGTCGACCATAGTGCAATACGCGCCATCCGACCTAGAAGGCGGCTGGACTGAAGCCGCGAAAGATCAACTTGCGCAAATCACCGTAGATACACTGGGCCGCGCCCTGCCCGGCCTGAAGGATCACATCGCAGGCAGACAAGTCATAACACCGGATCAAATCGAAAGCGCAACCGGAGCGCCCGGGGGCCACTGGCACCACGCGGAAATGTCCCTGGACCAGCTTCTGACACTTCGCCCCGCAAACGGAATGTGCCGCTATTCCATGGGTCCCAAGGGGCTGTACCTGTGCGGCGCTGGAACCCACCCCGGAGGCGATGTCATGGGCCTCGCCGGTCGCAATGCGGCCCTGGCGGCGCTGGAGGAACAGCCATGAGCATCTTCACCGACCCGAAACTTGGCTTAATCCCCGCTGCCTTTCACAAGAAGCTCGAAGAGCAGAATCGCGCACAAAACTGGTATGATTGGGTGGGTTACGCTGCCCCCGGAGTTCTGGACAGTGTCGAGTTCGAGTATTTCGCGCTGCGCAATCAGGCCTCTGTGTTCGATATCTCACCGATGCACAAATACAGGCTGACAGGTCCTGACACGACCGCAATGCTCAATCGCCTGGTCACGCGTGACGTCAGCAAGATCGCAGCGGGCCGCGTTGGATACGCAATCTGGTGCGATGAAGAGGGCATGGTCATCGATGACGGGACTCTTTTCCATCTCGGCGACAACGATTGGCGCTTATGCTGTCAGGAACCGATGCTGACGTGGTTGCTGGACGCGGGATGGGGTTTCGATGTTGCGGTTCGGGATGAAACTCGCAGCGTTGCCGGCCTTTCGTTGCAAGGTCCGACATCCTATGCGGTGTTGGAGGCTGCGGGATTAGATGTTGGCGCGCTTAAACCATTCGATCTGGTCCAGATCGAACCTGACCTCATGATTTCACGGACGGGCTTTACCGGTGACCTCGGCTATGAGCTTTGGTGCGACTGGAACAAGGCCGAAGATCTTTGGGACAGAATTTGGAAAGGTGGCTTGCATCAGGGACTGCGCGCCATTGGGTACGAAGCTGTCAATATCGCACGCATCGAGGCGGGATTTCTGACCGCAGGGGTGGACTTTCAGCCCGTTCATGCGACCGAGCGGTTGCACCGGGGCCAAACGCCATTCGAACTCGGCCTAGGACGGCTGGTCGACTTCGAGAAAGACCACTTCAATGGTCGCCGTGCGTTGCTGTCGAAACGCGATGCTCCCAGAAGCCTCCTCATACGTTTCGATGTCGAAGGCTTCAAACCCTCGGAAGGGTCATTGATCTACAACCGACGCAAAAAAGAAGTTGGGCACGTGACCTCCGGAATTTGGTCCCCCACCGCCAAACGTAACATCGCACTGGCACATGTTCGTATGCCGGATGCAAGCCGCTCATCCAGTTTGATGGCGGAAATCTACACACTGCAGGAAGGCAAATGGGATACCAGAATGGCGCGTCTCACGCCCGTCACCAAAGCCTTTTTCGCACCGCCGCGCGCACGTGTGACGCCGCCCGCCCGCACCTGAAGGAGAAGAAGACGTGAACACACTTGGCAACACTCCAACCGATGGCGATCTTGTCACCTGGGATCGCGACCATCACCTACACCCCTGGGCAGGGACCGAAGGCTTTGGGTCCGATGAGTACATGCGGGTCAACACAGCGGATGGTATCTACCTTTGGGATGCTGCCGGAAAGCGCTATATCGATGGCCCGGGCGGTATGTGGTGCACACAGATCGGTTACGGCCGCCGGGAGATGGCCGACGCCATTTCGCAGCAGGTCATGACGATGCCCTACGCGTCGCCCTGGTCATTTACGACCGAACCCGCGGCCGTTTTGGCCCGTATGATTGCCGAGCGCACTCCGGGCGATCTGAATACCGTGCACTTCACAACCGGCGGCTCCACGGCTGTCGATACCGCGCTTAGAACCGCACTTTTCATGAACAAACGGCTTGGCCGACCAGAAAAGAAAATCGTGATCGGCCGGGAGAAAGGCTATCACGGATCGACTTTTCTGGCTGCAACGGTCACCGGGAAAGAACGCTTCGAAACAAGCTTTGAAAAGGCGCAGGATTTGGTGCGTTTCCTACCCGACGTGAACCCTTACCACCGGCCCGAGGGAATGAGTATCGATGCCTGGTGCGACGCCAAGGTCGCGGACCTTGAAAACCTGATTGCCGAGGTCGGTGCTGACCGTATTGCCGCCTTTATCGCCGAACCGATCCTCTGTTCTGGCGGCGTGATTGTCCCGCCTCCGGGCTACCACAAGCGCACACTCGAAATATGCCGTGCAAACGACATTCTGTACATCTCGGATGAGGTCGTAACCGGCTTTGGCAGGCTGGGACATTGGTTCGCATCAGAAGACGTTTTTGGCATCGTTCCAGACATAATAACCTGCGCAAAAGGCCTGACCTCCGGGTATCTGCCACTTGGCGCTTGCATCATCTCGGACGCAGTAATGCAACGCATCTCTGACGCTCCGGGCGGCGATGTCTTCTACAATGGCTATACCTATTCAGGGCACCCGGTGAGCTGTGTTGCAGCAATCAAAAACATCGAGATCATGGAGCGGGAGGATATTCTTGGGCACGTTCAACGCGTAACACCGCAATTTCAAGAACGCCTGCGCCAGATCAAGGAAAAGTTCCCGATCGTCGGAGACGTGCGCGGCGAGGGCCTTCTGGGATGTATCGAATGCCGCCCCGGGCTGAAGGTCGAAAGCTATGAAGCACACGTCAAGTTTGGGCAGAAACTGGACGACGCCTGCGAAGAGTTGGGTTTGCTATTGCGACCATTTGGAAACATGGCCGTGTTCTCTCCTCCTCTGATCATCACCCCTTCCCAGATAGACGAAATGTTCGACATCATGGAGGCCGGAATGGCGCGGGTCAGCAAGGACTACGGAGAATAGCGGCGACGTAGCCACGACTTGGCTCCAGCCAGATCATGTTGGCTTTCGGCCTCGGATGTGATGCGGGCAGTGCTCTCCGGATTTCAGCACAGGCTGCATCGCGTCCCAGATCTCGATTTGGTGTTCGATAAACTCGGCACCATGCCGGGCTTCCCAGCCAGCGCGGTTCGGCCCGGTCAAATCCGCAAGTTCCCCAGCAGAAACTTCCGCATACCAGGGATTGCGGTTGACTAATTCCACGCCTTCGAAGCCGGCCGCCTCCATCGCGGCGCGATACTTGGAAGGTGACGCCATTTGAAACTCCAAGGCCTCCATCTTCACATAATGCGCCATCTCAGGTGACATGCCCCCGTCATGATTGGTCAGCCAGTCAGAAGCGGCAAACCGCCCACCCGGTTTCAGCACCCGAAAGGCCTCGCCAGCCATCGCGGCTTTGTCGGGAATGTGGATGATCGAGTCTTTTGAGAAAACGACATCAAAAGTACCATCTTCGAAAGGCATTGGGCCGGGAGTGACCTGAAGGATTTCTACTCTTTCTTCCAACCCGGCCCGCTTCACTCGCTCTCTCGCCGCCGCGCAGACGGGAGCCTCCACATCAATGCCTGTCACTTTCCCCGCACCGAAATTCTGCGCCATCAGCACTGCAATTGCCCCTGAACCACATCCAATATCAAGGATATGCTTGCCTTTGAGATCGATCCCCTCAACAACCCGAGTGACTTCCTCGGGGCCTCCTGGCGATAGGAACCCCTCCCCCCAAAGCTCTTCCAGGAAGTTGATCACCTGACGGTCGTAAAGGATATCCTCTGACATAAGCTTCCCCGCATCTGATTGACAGTTCACCGCCACAGTGAAGCCTGATCGCGCTGCCCTGACAAGCCTTTTTCCAGATAGGAAGGCGATGCTCAAAATCAACTATTGAATGATCATTCAGTCAGTAGACATTGAACGCCATGACTGATATGCGAGAAACTGAACGCCCAGAAAGGACATTCTCGCCATGGCTGACACCCTGCCGACGCACGCCCGGACCGTCATCATCGGGGGAGGTTCCATTGGCGCGAATACGGCCTATCACCTGACCAAGCTTGGCCATACCGATGTTGTGGTTCTTGAGCAGGGGCAACTGACATCCGGAACGACTTGGCACGCCGCGGGCCTTATCGTGGCCGGCCTGCTCAAGTCGGAAGCGGAATGTGCAATTTACACGCATGGACGCGATCTATACGCCAACCTTGAGAAAGAAACCGGTATTTCCACTGGTTTTCGGGACGTTGGATATCTGCAGATTGCGACCAACAAAGAACGCCTGCATGAAATGCGCCGTGTCGCAGCCTTCATGCGCCGTTTTGGGATAAACAATCACGAAGTCTCAGTAAAGGAAGCGCAGGATTTGTTCCCTATTGGCGACCTATCAGACGTCGTTGGGGCGTTCCTGATACCCGAGGACGGGCGCGCCAACCCGGTGGACGTGACAATGTCGCTGGCAAAGGGGGCCAGAAGCAGAGGCGCCCGTTTCTTCGAAGGTGTTCGGGTCGACGAGATTTTGGTCAAGAACGGCACCGCGACTGGAGTCCGCGCCGCGAACGGTCACGCCATCACGGCTGAAAACATTGCGATATGCGGTGGCATGTGGTCCCGCCAGTTAGGGGCCAAGCACGGCGTCAACCTGCCCCTTCAAGCGGCTGAGCACTACTACCTGATTACCGAGCGCATCCCGGGCTTGCCCCGCGATCTGCCCGTTCTCGAAGACCCTTCCACGTACACTTATTACCGCGAAGAAGTTGGGGGGATGATGTTGGGTCTTTTTGAACCAGGCGCTGCGGCGTGGAAGCTGGGTGGTATCCCCGACGAATGGCAATTCGGAGAGATCGAGCCAGACTGGGAACGTGTTGGCCCCGACCTTGAAAAAGCCTATTCGCGCGTGCCTGACACGATGAATTATGGCGTCAAGAAACTGTTCTGCGGACCGGAGAGCTTTACACCCGATCTTGCACCGCTTGTTGGCCCGACACCGGAACTTCGCAACCTCTGGGCTGCATGCGGGATGAACTCTTTGGGCATCCTCAATGGCGCCGGTACGGGTATGGTTCTGGCCCATTGGATTGTGGATGGCTTGCCCCCAATCGATGTCACGGGCATCAACGTCAATCGCTTTTCGCGTGAAATGGCCACACCGGCGTTCCGGCGCGACAGAACGCCGGAGCTGCTGGGCAAGCTCTTTGGCCAGCATTACCACAATGAGAATTACAAGACGGCCAGAAACGTAAAGCGTTCTGTGCTGTATGACCGCCTGAAGGATGCTGGGGCGTTTTTCGGCGAAGGAAATGGTTGGGAACAACCTGATTGGTTTGCCCCGACACCGGAACAGGCCAAGGTCGAAGAATACAGTTGGTATCGCCAAAACTGGTTTGAATGGCACGCCGAAGAACACAAGGCAGCGCGCGAGGATGTCATCGTCATGGACATGACATCAATGGCGTGTTTCAGCGTCGAAGGTCTAGATGCATGCGCCCTTCTCTCGCGCCTTTCCTGCAATGAGGTTGATGTTGAACCCGGCCGCGTGGTCTACACTGCCTGGGTGAATGAACAAGGTGGGTTCGAGGCAGACCTTACGGTTACTCGACTGTCCGAGCGGAAGTACTGGGTTATTGTCGGCGAAAACTCCGCGGGTCACACCGAAATGCGCATGCGGCGGCACATTCTGGACGAAGAGAATGTGGTCATCACAGACATCACTGCTGCGCGCTGCCAAATCAACGTTCACGGCCCAAAGTCACGCGATCTTCTGAGCAGAATATCCGGCGCTGATTTGTCGGACGAAGGTTTCCCATTCATGATGGCCCGAGAGATTGACGTCGGGTATGCCGTTGTTCTGGCCTATCGCGTGACCTTTATCGGGGAACTGGGCTGGGAGCTTCATGTACCTGCCACTCAGGCCGTTCAGACATACGATCTGATAATGGAAACGGGTCGTGACTTGGGGGTTCGAAACGCGGGCATGCAAACCCTAAACTCCCTGCGACTCGAAAAGGCCTATCGTGATTTCGGAATCGATGTGGACAACACGGACAACCCCATTGAGGCCGGGCTTGGTTTTGCCATCAAACTGGACAAACCCGAAGGCTTCATCGGCAGGGAAGCGCTGGCTGCGATAAAAGCAAAAGGCACACCCAAAAACCGAATGCTGCAGTTTCTGCTGAAGGACGCTGAGCCCCTGATGTATGGTAACGAGATGATTTATCTGAACGGCAAGGAAGTCGGGTACATTCAGGTTGGCGGGTATGGGCACACGCTTGGCGCGGCTGTCGGGATTGGTTTCGCCGAGACTGAAGAACCGCTGACGGCAGACATCGTCGCAAAGGGACACTGGCAGATCGAAATTGCCGGCGAGAAATTCGACGCCACTGCTTCGCTAAAGCCGCTCTACGACCCCGGGATGAAGAAGATAAAGTGCTGAAGCACAATTACACGGTATTGCGGCTTAAACCGGAAAGTGTTTTGGAAAGAACCGTGACAGCGAAAGCAGGCAAACATCCCTGAACTCTCGCCGGTCAGCCACCTTGGGATACAACATCAGGCTGAGCCAGGCGCCGTCAGACATTGCCTCAACAGCTCGGGCTGTTTTTTCGGCCTCAAGATCGTCGTAATCGCCGTCGGCGATCAACTCTCCACATAGATGCAGAATTCGATCGTATCTCTCGTTGTCAAATTTATTGTGAATCTTCAGGTAATTAGGACGGTACTTTGCTTGCCCCCAGAACGCAAACCAAACCGCTAGGCGCTTGTGCGTGCAGATGCTTTTGTCAAAATCCGCGCGGATAATAGCCGCGAGCCGATGCGCGGCCGTAGGTTCCGCGTCGTCATAATACCTTAGCCAGTTTTCGTAGTGCTCTTGTGCCAGAAAACCCAGCGCGGCGTCATACAATGCTTCCTTGCTGTCGAAATGGTAATTCACAACCCCATGGGACAGATTGGCAGCTTCGGTCACGTGTTTCAGCGTTGTGTCAGAAAACCCGCGCCTCGAAATCGAGTCTATGGCCGCCATTATCAACTGCAGGCGGCGAACTTCCGGAGGTTCGGTGCGTCGTTTTTTCTGAAGCTCGTGCGACTCCAATTTATCCTTCCTCTCGTTCAGCCATTTGTCTGTCCAGCAGATCCGCCCTTTGTTGCCGGAACATAACGATAGCTGCGATAGCGACGCAAATAGCGATCACGAGGATCATTATAGTCGCAAGCGCATTGATATCCGGCCTGAGGCCCAGTCGAATGCGCGAAAAGATCAGGATTGGCAAGGTATTTGCCCCCGGACCTGTAACAAAACTGGCTATGACCAGGTCATCGAGAGACAAAGTAAACGCCAGCAGCCAACCTGAAATAAGGGCCGGTGTCAGCTGAGGAATGGTGATTGCAGTCAAGACTTTAAAAGGCTTGGCACCGAGATCGGCGGCAGCTTCTTCCAGAGTTTGCCCCACGCCGGTCAATCGTGCCTGAATTGTCACAGCGACATAGGCCATCGAAAAAGTAATATGCGCGATCGTAATCGTCGCGAACCCGCGCTCGGCGGGCCATCCGATTAGCTGGTTCAGTGAAATAAAGAAAACCAGCAAGGACAATCCGGTTATCACCTCGGGCATCACCAAGGGCGCGACCAACATGCCACCAAACAAAGTCCGGCCTTTGAACCGGCCAAATCGCACCATCGCAAGACCTGCAAGCGTACCAAGCGCTGTTGCAAAGGTTGCATTTACAACGGCGATCTGAAGGCTAAGGGAAACCGCGCTCCAGACTTCTGCAGATTGAAATAGCTCCTTGTACCATCGTAAGGACCATCCCCCCCAGACCGGAACCAGCTTGGAGTAGTTGAACGAATAAATGATCAGCAAAATCATCGGGATATAGAAAAATGCCAAACCCAGTGTCAGCATGATTGTCAGGAAGCGGGAGCGTTTGCTGTACATCTATTGCTCCTCCGACGCTTTGCCCTGGTAGTGCTGGAACACCATGATGGGCAGCACCAGAATAACCAGCAGAACAATTGCAACCGCGGCAGCAACCGGCCAATCACTGTTTCTGGAGAACTCGTTATAGAGAACCCGGCCAATCATTTGTACGTTTCCACCCCCTAAAAGATCGGGAATAACGTACTCCCCGGTCGCAGGAATGAAGACCAGCAATGAGCCCGCGATGATGCCGGGCATCGTCAAAGGCAACGTGATTTTGAAGAACGTGTTCGTTGGCCGGGATCCAAGGTCCGCTGCAGCTTCATTCAGGCTGTCATCCAGCTTTTCCATGTTCGCGTAGAGCGGCAGGATCATGAAGGGCATGTAGGTGTAGACGATGCCAATATAGACAGCGAATTCCGTGTACAGCATCCGGATCGGTTCGTCGATTATACCAATTGCGATCAACAGGTTATTGATTGTACCTTGATCTGCAAGCAATCCCATCCACGCGTAGACGCGCAGCAGGAAGGACGTCCAGAACGGCAGGATTATTGCGAAAAGCAATAGCGGCTTGGCGACTGGGCCTGATCGCACGATTGCATAGGCAATGGGGTAGCCAAAAAACAGGCACAAGAAGGTCGAAGTTACCGAAATCTTGAGCGAGTTGACGTAGGTGTCAAAATAAAGGCTGTCTTCCCAGATGTAGATAAAATTGTCGAACACCAGACGGATCGTCATGATCCCGCTGTCCGACCACTCGATCAAACTGGTGAATGGAGGGCTTGCAATGGCAAGTTCAGCCAAGCTGATTTTGGCGACAATAAAGAACGGTGCCAGGAAGAAAACCAGAAGCCAGAAGAACGGTATGACGGTAACGATCTGTCGCCACTTGCTTTGCAAGCGCCGCATAAATAGGCCAAGCATCGGCTGTCGTTCAACCTGTAACGGTTCGGGCCTATCTCCCGTGAACTCCGTCATGAGTGGAGCAACATGGCACTGGACGGATCCCAGCTGATATTCACCTTGTCCTCCCACGTAATGCGCTGGGTGGCATGCGTTGGGCGTGACTGGTTGGGCCTGGTGACATCAAATATCTCTCCATTGGGAAGCCTCACCTTGTAGATCGACGTCTCTCCTAAATAACCCACGTCGTCGATGATGGCTGATGTCTGGTTGGGGCCTGGAGCAACTTCATCGGATTTCGAAAGACGGATTTTTTCGGGCCTCAAAGCCACCCAGATCTTGCTGCCAACTTTCACGGAGTGACCGTGATCTATGAAAACCTCGCAGAATTCAGTCTCGACCCGAACATGATCTGCACCTTCCTCGGTTACCCTGCCCTCAAAAATATTCGCTGACCCGATGAAGTCGGCGACAAAGCGAGACGCGGGAAACTCGTATATTTCTGTTGGCGTTCCAATCTGCTTGAACCGCCCAGCATCCATAACCGCCATGCGCGACGACAACGTCATCGCTTCTTCCTGATCGTGGGTCACCACAATAAACGTGACACCGACCTTGTCCTGAATATTGGCAAGCTCAAACTGCGTTTGCTTGCGCAGCTTCTTGTCAAGCGCAGCCAGAGGCTCATCCAAAAGCAGCAGCTTTGGGCGTTTGACCAACGCACGAGCCAGCGCAACGCGCTGGCGTTGCCCGCCTGACAATTGCTTGGGTTTTCTCTTTTTGAAGTCTTCCAGTTCGACAAGCTTGAGGATGTCGTGCACCCTGTCGGCTATGTCAAATTTTGGGACATGGTCTTGTTCCAACCCGAAAGATACGTTCTTTTCGACAGTCATATGCGGAAACAGCGCATAGCTTTGGAACATCATATTGGTTGGGCGTTCGTAGGCAGGAACGTCAGCCATATCGACGCCATCAATGATGATCGAGCCGGCGTTCAACTCCTCAAATCCCGCGAGCATTCGCAGCAGAGTGGACTTTCCGCACCCTGATCCGCCCAGCAGACAGAACAACTCACCCTTGTAGATATCCAGATCGACGTTATCGACGGCCGTTACTTCACCGTAATTCTTTGTCACACCTCTGATCTGAACCAATGGTTGTTGTTCTGTTTGGTCTAACCAAGGTACTGCGCTGACAGCTTTGGAAACGGTCAATTTGGGCCTCGCGGTCTGCCTGAATGGATCCGAAGTGCAGTAGCGATCCAAATAGGTTCGCTACTGCACTTGCCGGTGTGAGTGGATTAGTTACCGGCTTTGAAGTCAGTCCAGGTACGGGTCTGCAAACGCTCGACCTTGGGAGGAAGAACCGCAGTTGTGTACATCTTGGCAACCTGATCAGACGTCGGGAATGCGGCCGGGCTGGATGTGACGGCTTCGTCAACCATTGGCTTGGCTGACAGGTTGGCAGTCGCATACCAGGTGAAGTTACTGTCATTGGCCGCAACTTCAGGGCGCATCATGTAGTTCAAGAAAAGATGCGCGTCTTCCTTGTTGGCTGCGTCTTCCGGGATCAGCCAACCATCAATCCACAACTGCGCGGTGCGTTCGCCTTCAGGCAGGAAGAAGTCCAGCACAACCCCAGTGTCGGCTTCGGCTGCCCCGGACATCGCAAGAAGGCCATCCGGTCCCCAAGTGGTTGAGACGCAGAACTCTTTTTGAGGCATTCTTTGGTACGCGTAGTTGTCGAAGGTTTTGATGTACGGGCGGACTGCGGCCAGCATTTCTCCGACCTTTTCGTAGTCTTCCGCGTTCGTGGAATTCGGATCCAAACCCATGTGCGCCAAAGCCATCGGTATGATGTCGCCCGGAGAATCCAGGAAAGAAACACCGCACTTTGACAGCTCTTTCATGTGCACGGGATCGAACACCATGTCCATCGAACCGATGGGCGCGTCCGGATACGTCTCTTTCACCAATTCTTCGTTATAAGTGACCCCGTGCGTTCCCCACATATACGGAATGAAATGCTTGTTGCCCGGGTCCCACTCACTGGCCAGTTGCTCCATAATAGCCGGATCAATGTGCTGAACGTTGTCCAGCTTCGATAAATCAAGCTCTGCGACAATACCGGCCTTAATCAGCCGCGCCGTATCACTGCCTGCATGGCTGACCACATCATAGCCGCTGTTTCCTGCCAGCAGCTTGGCATCGATTGCTTCAGCCGAGTCGTACGGATCGTAAATTACCTTGATGCCGTATTCTTTCTCGAAGTTCTCGATCGTGTCTTCAGCGATGTATTCCCCCCAGTTTGTGACTTTCAAAACGCGCTCTTGCGCAAGTACCGACCCCGAAATTGCAGTGGCCGTTACTGCGAGAACGGTAACCCCGGCGACTTTCCTGATTGAGTTCATAATTTCGCTTCCTCTCCCTGAGCGGTGGCTGCAGCAATTTTGCTTACTTTGTCTGCTGAACACTGTTTTTATGAGCCCCCCTTTTGACAGGTTTGCTCATCTTGCACCCCATTCCCCTCCAATCATCATGAATTTATCTGACTGGCCATTCAAAACGGTAGTCTGATGAAATCGCCGCTGTCAAGCAAAGCTGATCCAATTTTGATCAAAAGCCGAAAAGTCGCTTAATTGACAGAAAACTTTCTAACTTTCCGCGCGCGCATCAACCTCAATTGGGTCGCAGGGAACCATTTGGGATCTACTTTTGAATGACTATTCAGTCAGAAATGATTGACGAGCAGCCCAAATTGGGCAAAATCTACAATCAATCGAACGATGGCTGATCCAACTGAAATCCAAGATCGTAGGCTGGGATTGGCCGAACCGACCAAAACACTGACTGATCAAGTCAAAACTGCGCGGATTGAACAGATGCATGACGAACCCCGGAACATCGAAGTTCCAGCCAATTGGGACAGACGTGGACTGCCGGGCTGGTGCTATCACAGCACCGCTCTTCTGGACCTTGAAAAGAGCAATCTGTTCAAAACCCATTGGCAAATAGCATGTCATGTTTCGGACGTTCCGGAATCCGGCAGCTTTCTTTGTTTCGACATGTGCGGCGAGCGTGCGCTGATCGTACGAGACAACAACTCGGACATTCGAGCGTTTCTCAATGTTTGCCGTCATCGCGGATCACGGCTCGTGCCCAAAGATCAAGGAAAGTGTGAAAACGCCTTGGTTTGCCCGTTTCATGGCTGGGTTTACAATCTTGATGGAACGCTGCGTGGTGCCGCCCGGCCAGAGTCCTTTCCGAACCTGGACAAGCATAAGTTTGGCCTGAAAGAACTTGAAATGGAAATCTGGCACGGTCTTGTGTTTATCCGCTTCAAACCGGGCCCCCAGCCATCAGTGGCGGAACTTCTGGCCCCGATTGAACAGGAAATCTCAGCCTACAAAATGGCCGAACATGTTCCGACAGACGGGATTTGGACGGAGGAGACGCCGGTCAACTGGAAATCAATCAGAGACGTGGACAACGAAGGATACCACGTTCCGCTTGCGCACCCTGCCCTGCAGGATTTGTACGGTTCAACCTATTCCGACGAACCTTATGTCGATGGTGTCTCACGTTCTGATGCAAGTTTCACACCGACGAAAGGGCGTAGATGGGCTGTTCGCAACTACAAGAAGTTCACAAAGCCCCAACCCCACCTGCCCGAACACTTGCACAAAACCTGGCTCTACTATGGCATTTTCCCTAACGCGGTGATTGCTGTCACTCCCGAAACAATGTTGTTTTATCAGGAGTTTCCAGTCACGACGAAAAAGTCCGTACTGCGGAGCGCAACATATCGAAACCCGCACGAAGATCGCCAACAAAGGGCAGCCCGGTATCTCGCCGCCCGGATTGATCGCGAAACCGTGGAGGAAGATATTCAACTGACGATCTGGTCGAACGAATCCATGGCTTCGGAATCGTTCGAGGGTTTCTACCTTTCGGACCTCGAATATGGTGTCCGGTCACATCACGACCACCTCCGCAAAATACTGCCCGTCTACAATTCAGAAACCGCGCCACGTGAAGATGAAGTTGTGTCGCTCAATACCGCCATGTCGGCTGCGCCCAAGACGTGAACAAGGGCGCGTTCTATGTCGGAAGCAGAACTTCAAAAGCAACTTCTTGTGACGGAAGTCGGAATCCAAGGCTCCGGCGCCACAAGGTATGCGGCCGCAATGTATTTTTATCAGAACGGCAGAATGTCTACCGAGATGCTGGAAATTTACCGGAGGTGCAGCAAGTTTGACGCCGAAGACCCGCTTGATCTGGCCCGTTACGAGGGGGTTTCAGTACCAGAAATGCTTGGCGTTTTAGATGGATGCACTGAGGCATGATAACGCCTGCGATTAAGATCTCACCTCAGAAAGATTCTGATGATTGGTGGGCGTCGCAACGGCGAGCACTCGAAGTGCAATCTTTGAAATCACCATTCAAGCCACTCAATGCACCGGAGGAAACAGAGTGAACGCGTTTGACTATGACGTCGTCGTTGTGGGCGCTGGCGCAGCGGGAATCGCGGCGACCCGGGCCCTTATGTCGGCAGGTCTGTCAGTTATCTGTGTCGAGGCATCGAACCGCGTCGGAGGGCGCACCCACACGGATACGGAAATCTTTGGCGTCCCTTTCGACGTAGGGGCGCATTGGATGCACGCCGAACATGCCAACGCTCTGAAGGCGCCGGGTCTTGCGCTTGGCCTTGACCTTTACGAGGCCCCGGATAACGCAATGACATACGGCCTGAAAAATGATGCCGTTCTTTGGAACGAAGTAGAAGACATCCACAAAGACATAGCTGAAGCGGCGCGCCTCGATGCAGAAATTGAAACAAGTACCGGAGTTCCAACCGACCGGTCTTTGGCTGACATCTGGGAAGACAAGGGACCTTGGTCATTTACGGCAGCCATGACATTTGCGCTGTCGCTTGCCAGGGATTTGCCGGACACTTCCCTGCGAGACATCATTGCCTGGGAGGGGGGCGACGACTGGTTTTGCCGGGAAGGTTTCGGGCACCTCATCGCGTGCACGGCGCAGGGTCTTCCGATCAAACTGTCCAGTCCGGTCACAGAAATCGAAGCCCTTAGTGACGGTGTGCAGGTAACCATGGCGACTGGCAAAACCAAAGCGCGCACCGTCGTCGTAACAGTATCCGTCGGGGTGCTGGCCGAAGACGTCATCCGTTTTGATCCCCCCCTTGAATCCGACCGGCGCGCGGCGCTCGAACTCATTACAATGGGAGACTACAATCACGCAGGCCTTCTTTTTCACCCCGGTGCATTACCCGTGCAACCCGACACATGGCTGACCTACCACTTAGAACCCGACGCGTCCGGAGTGGCCCGCGGTGGCGGCTTTCTTTGCAACATCTCAAGCACCGGCCTCACCAGCTTTGAAAGTTCCGGAAGCCTTTCCATAGATTTGCAGAACGCAGGACCTGAAAGCGCCATCGAACATGCACTTGAAACGCTGGTTGGCTTCTTCGGCTCGGCCATCAGAGAAAAATTCATAAAGGGACACGCAACCGCCTGGCGACATGAACCATACGTGCTTGGGTCTTACGCAGGATCCCAGCCGGGGGGCTATGGCCAACGTGCCGTTTTGCGACAACCCCATGCGGAATGGGTTCACTTTGCTGGCGAAGCGACACATCCCAACCAACAATGCTCTGTCAGTGGCGCCCACCTGGAAGGTTTGCGAGCGGCGGAAGATGTGGTGGCTCAGTTGCTTTGACAAACCGGGAACCATTCCGGCCCAGCAAGCGCAATAGTTATGCCTGCCAAACATCCCACCGCTGGGAACAGTTTCTGGAAAGCGCCAAACGGCACGTCGCTGAGGGCTTCACTTTTCCTCCGGCCCCAACAGCGCGTCGATGAACCGCGAAAACAACTCTCCCTGAGACCGGATTCTAAGCTTGGAGTATATGTTCCGGCGGTGAATACGAACCGTTCCCGGAGAAATACCCAGTATTCGGCCAACGGCGTCAGCGGAATGGCCTTTGAGAGTAAACTCGACAACCTCCTTTTCGCGAGGCGTAAGCAGGCCTTCGTCAAACTTTTCAAATGCCTCGTCCACATTCAGCACCCGCCCCCGACGCCGCGTATTTGCCGGTTTCTGCCCAAACTCTCCGGCCAATCCGTTCCAGTGATGCCTGCAGGTTTCACTGACCACAGGCCAGGCCTTTCCCAGTTCCCGGAAGTCCTTGGCGCTAAATGCCTTTTCTGCCCGCATCAACGAAACACAAACGGTTGCCTCGTCAGGCAGGTCAACAACATAGCAAATCTCTTCGGCCAAACCGGTCTGAACATAGTAATTTCGAAAGTACTCACCCTGATAAAACCGATCTGGTGCCAGATCACGTAACCGGTACAGACCTGGATCAATGGAGTTTGCGCTGGCCAGGTAAAACGGATCCAGAAGATATGGACCCTCCTGATAATCCTCAACCATAATCTTCCGCTTCGATTTTGGGAAATCGTCAAACAGGTCGATCGGGCGCGCTGATCCGAGATACCCAAATATGACAGTATAGTCGAACCCACTGATTTCCTGCAGAGATTTCGAAAGCGTCTGGGAGAAATCGTCTGTTCCGACAGCAGCTATGACTGCGCCTGCTTCGGTCAACCAATCTGTCACGACCGCCTCCTACTCAAATTTGAATACCACATTCGTGATATATACAAGAATCGACAAACTTTTTACCGTTTACCTGAAACAAGTGGTATTTCAAAAATGAGGATATGTCCCGAAAAAATGCCAAACGGTGAATATACCCAACAATCGGACAGATCGACAGGAAGCACAATCGCCGAGCTTCGCGGCGTGTCCAAAAGGTTTGGGGACGTGTTGGCGGCCAATGATCTAAACCTGAAAATCGCAGAAGGAGAGTTTCTGTCGTTTCTAGGTCCGTCCGGGTGCGGCAAGACAACGGCGCTTAGAATGCTGGCAGGTTTTGAAAGCCCGTCGGAAGGCGATGTTTTGCTGGACGGAGAGGTGGTGAACTCGCTTGATGCCCATCTGCGTCCGGTCAACATGGTGTTTCAGCATTACGCACTGTTCCCGCACCTGACCGTTGCACAGAATATTGGATACGGTCTGAAACAGCGGCGCCCGAAGCTGCCCAAAGCGACGATCGCGCAAAAGGTCAGCAAGGCATTGGAAATTGTTCGGCTCGAAGGGTACGAAGCGCGCCGAATTTGGGAGATGTCCGGTGGACAGCAACAACGCGTAGCACTTGCCCGGGCAATCGTGAACGAACCCAAGCTGCTGCTGCTTGATGAACCGCTGGCCGCGCTGGACAGGAAATTGCGCAAAGAAATGCAGATCGAACTGCAAAACATCCAGCGCCGTCTGGGCATTACCTTTGTCCTAGTAACCCACGATCAGGAAGAAGCGCTGTCGATGAGTGACAGGATCTGCATCATGCGCGACGGCCGGATCGAACAGGTTGGCAGCCCACAGGACCTGTATGACCGGCCAGCAAACCGATATGTGGCTGGTTTTGTTGGCACGACCAACATTTTCAACGGTTCGATCACTGAAACAAGTAACCAAAATGCCGATGTGCAGCTAGTTACCGGGCAAACCGTCACGGGACAGAACCCGTTCAATCTGAATGTGGGAGAAGCCGTCGGCCTGAGCGTTCGGCCCGAACAAATCCATCTCAGCAGGACATCAAAGGCGGAAACCGACCTTGCGGTCACAATCCTCAATCGCATCTTTCTGGGGGAACATACAGAATACCTGGTCAGGCATGACACACTGGGAGAGTTCCTGGTGTTGTCGCCACGCCAGTCAGAATTGAACGAGGGATCGTTCAAAGTGGATGAGCCGCTCTTTGCGTCCTGGAACGCCAGCGGAGCGCTCATCCTTTCCGGAGACTAACCTAACGGATCCAGCCAACAGGGGAAAACTCATGACAAAAACACCGGATCACATCTCTAAGCAGAAATTCATGGAAGAGCTGTACCGCTACAAGCGCGGTTCGGTCACACGCCGGCACTTTCTCGGTGTGACGGGTCTGGGGGCGGCGACGGCTGTGCTTGGCTCGGCCATGCCGGGTCTTCGGCCAGGTCCCGCATGGGCATCCGGCGATATTGGGGATCGCGTGGTTCTCGCCACCTGGCCGAACTACCACGACACCGCCAATTTCGACGCCTTTGCCGAAGCGACCGGTGCCAATGTTCAGGTCAACGTCTTTGGGTCGAACGAAGAGATGTTGGCCAAGCTTCAGGCCGGGGCAACCGGCTGGGACGTGTACGTCCCGACCAACTACACCATCACCACCTATGTCAGTGAAGACCTGATCGAACCGCTTGATACATCGCGGCTGCCGAACTACGACGCGTCCGCCTATGACCCGCGTTATGCCGAGGCCGGCTCGGTCGATGGCAAGCTCTACGCCGTGCCCAAAAACTGGGGCTCTACCGGTTTTGTCGCCAATACCAGCCAACTCAACGGTGCGCCCACGCCGTCGAGCTGGAAAGAATTCTTTGATTTGACGATGGGAGATCTGTCTGGCGGTACAATCGTACATGACTATCAGCTAACAACGATCGGGAACGCGCTGAAGTACTTTGGCTATTCCTTCAACTCGGTCGACAAGAAGGAACTGGCCGACGCCGAGAAACTGCTCATTGACGCAAAGCCGCACCTGTTTGCAATTTCATCAGACATTCAGCCGTCCATGCGCAGCGGAGACGCAACACTGGCGATGGCCTGGTCTGGTGACGGCAAACAGCTGAACACCGACATGCCCGAGATCATGTACATCCTCGGCAAGGAAGGCGGCGAGTTGTGGAGCGATTACTACGCCATTCCGAAAGGGGCACCCCACATGGATGCAGCCTATGCGCTGATCAACTACCTGCTGGATCCCGCCGTGAACGTCAAAGAGGTGCTGGCGCACGGCTACCCGACAGCAGATGCGAAATCGATCGCGATGTTGCCGGAGGAGTTGCAGAACGACCCGATCCTGTATCCGGCGCAGGAACTTCTGGACGCGCTTGAATTCGGTGCGGCGGTAACGCTGACCGACCCGAACCGCGCTGAACTTATGGCGCGGTTCAAATCTGCCTAAAGTCCGCAAACCGGAGATAAGAACGACATGAATGCGAGAACGCGCAACTGGCTCTTGCTGGCCCCGGCCGGGACCTGGTTCCTGGTGATGCTTGTGCTGCCGTTGACGGTCGTTCTTATCTTCAGCTTTGGGGAACGCGGCCCGGCTGGCGGCTATGTGCCGGCTTTCACGCTGGAACAATACGCCAACCTTCCGGCACGTTGGACGGCGTTCAAAAACACGATGGTGCTGGCCCCGGTCGGCACCATTGCCGCCTTGTTCATAGCCTATCCGCTGGCGTATTTTCTGGCCGTCAGGGCTGATCCTAAATGGAAAACCATCCTGCTGGTTCTGGTGATCGTTCCGTTCTGGACCTCGATCCTGATCCGCAGCTATGCGTGGATATTCCTGCTGGGCGGTCGCGGAATTCCAGAACTGATCGACTTTATCGGGTTCGCAAAGCCACGTCTTATCAATACACCTTTCGCGGTCCTGATTGGCATCATCTATGGCTACCTTCCGCTGATGGTGTTTCCGATCTTCGTCAGCCTTGATCGGTTGGACAAACGTCTGCTCGAAGCCTCTTCAGACCTTGGTGCCACACCTGTGCGAACCTTCCTGCAAGTGACTTTGCCCTTGTCGGTGCCCGGCGTGGCCACGGGCTGTCTGCTCGTGTTTATCCTCCTGATGGGGGAATTCCTGATCCCGGCGCTGCTGGGCGGAGGCAAAGTGTTCTTTGTTGGCAACGCGCTGGTCGATCTGTTCTTGCAATCGCGCAACTGGGCTTATGGGTCGGCGGTGGCGGCAACGCTGGTGTTCATCATGTTGATCTCGGTCACGATCTACATGCGCCTGATCTCGCGACTGGGAACCCAGCGCGAAGACGTATCGTTGATGTAGGGGGATAAGATGCGACTGTATGCTCTGTGCGTTTATTTGTTTCTCTATATCCCGATCGGGGTCATAGCGCTGTTCAGTTTTAATGCCGGACGCCATGCCAGCCAGCTGCAGGGTTTGTCCACACAATGGTACGGCAAGGCGCTGAACAACCCGTTCGTTATGGATGCGTTGGAAACCAGCCTTATCGTGGCACTTGTATCGGCCACTCTGGCCTCTTTGTTCGGAACAATGGCGGCTGTGGGTCTGCAGGGTATCCGCGGGTCGATGCGCACGGCCTTCGACGGTTTGATCTACGTGGCCATCATGATCCCCGGCATCGTCATCGGAATTGCGACCCTGATCGCACTTGTCACTGTGTTCAACTTCGTGAACCCGGGTATTGCAGCGCTCTGGCCGGAAGGGGCTGAACCCCCAAAGCTCAACATGGGTATGGGCTCTCTCATTGCAGCGCACACCATGTTCACGATGGCACTGGTCGTGATCATTGTTCGCGCAAGACTTTCCGGCATGGACGCCACCCTGACCGAGGCGTCGTCGGACCTCTATGCGACGCCATTTGGCACGTTTAGACAGGTCACTTTGCCATTGATCTTTCCTGCGATACTGGCCGGATTCCTTCTGAGTTTTACCTTCAGCTTTGACGACTTCATCATCGCATTCTTTGTCGCAGGGTCCGAGACAACGCTTCCAATTTACGTTTTTTCGTCAATCCGCCGCGGTGTCACGCCAGAGATCAACGCCATAGGCACAATGGTTCTGGCCGCGTCATTGGTCCTATTGATCACAGCCCAGGTCCTTCTGCGGAGGGGAGACAAGAAGAAATGACAGCCGCTAAGCTCATGAAGACACGTTCTGAAAAAATCTCTCTCGACGGTCGCATTGCCTTTGTGAGCGGGGCAGGATCAGGCATCGGAAGGGCCAGTGCCATTTCGATGGCTGAGTGTGGAGCGCACGTTGTCGTAACCGATCTTGTCGGTGAACTGGCCGAAGCGACCGCCCAAAAAATCATGGAAAATGGCGGCAGTGCCGACAGCATTGCGCTGGACATGACGGATGACAGCGCTGTTGTTGGCGCACTCCGGACGACAATCGAAAAACTAGGCCGACTGGACATACTGCATTCGCACGCAGGTATTCAGGTCGAGGGCACGTTGGAACAGGTCAGCCCCGAAGGCATGGATGAAAGCTGGAGGTTAAACGTAAGGGCGCATTTCATTGCGGCACGGGCGGTGGTCGGGCAGATGCGTACTCAGGGCGGCGGCAGCGTCATCATCACTTCTTCCAATTCTGGGGTTCAGTACGACCGCGAAATGATTGCCTATGCGACCACGAAGCACGCAGTTGTGGCGATGGTGCGCCAGATGGCTGCGGACTATGCCAAGGACAATATCAGGTTCAATGCGCTGTGCCCCGGTTGGGTCGACACACCATTTAACGCTGGCTTTGAAACCCAGATGGGCGGGCGGGCGGCTCTGGAAAGCTATATCGCGAACAGCATTCCCATGGGGCGTTGGGCGCAGGCCGATGAAATCGCCGATGCCGTCGTGTTTTTGGCCTCTGACATGTCCACCTTCATGACGGGCCACGCGTTGGTGATCGACGGGGGTGAGTGTATCTGACAAAAGGGAGGGATTGATGGTTCACCGGTCAAGACTGGAAGGAAAGACGGCTGTCATCACCGGCGGAGCAACAGGGATGGGGCGTGCAACGGCCCTGTTGTTCGCGCAAGAAGGCGCAACTGTTTCGATCTTCGATATCAACGATGACGAGGGTCGGAAAACAGTTCAGATGATCCGTGATCAGGGCGGCAAAGCTAAGTTCTTTCACTGCGACGTCACCAGCGCCCGTGATATCGACAACGCATTTGATGCCTGCGTCGCAGAGTTCGGGGCATACGATGTGCTGTTCAATCATGCAGGCTCGATCATCGTGAAATCCCTGCATGAGACATCGGAAGAAGAATATGATTGGCTGATGGACCTGAACGTGAAATCTGCTTTTCTTGTTTGCAGACGCGCGGTGAAGGAGATGGCCGAGAACGGCGGTGGTTCGATCGTTATCACCTCGTCGATCGCTGCCGAGTTGGGGTACGCGTTGGAGTCCGTCTACTGCATGTCCAAAGCCGCCGTCCTGCAGCTGTCCCGCACGATCTCGACCGAGTATCGGGACGCCGGAATACGCTGCAACGCGATCTGTCCCGGATTTGTTGAAACAGCGCATGGGCTAAAGGAAATTTCTGAACTGGACGCCGCAGGCCAGGAATGGGAGGACAGCGGCATGGCCGCGACGCAAGGGCGCATTTGCTACCCTGAAGAAGTGGCCAGAACCGTGGTTTTCCTCGCCTCGGATGATGCGAGTTTCGTCAATGGAACAGCCACCTATGTCGACAACGGCTGGCACGCGAAGGGTTGAAGACTGGAGAGCGGGTGGAAACTGATTTCCGAAGGCTTGGCATTCCCCGAAGGACGGCCGACCCGCTCGCGTCTGGCCGACTAACTCCACCTTTCGTTGGAATTTCGACTTTCGGGAAATCTCCATACGTCGAAAACCGGAACACTATTGTTGCCGATGTTTGCCTGCTCGGCGCGCATCCCAAAAAGGGTGGAGCAAAAGCTCCACCCCCTTGATCATCAGGCACCGATAATGTTGTGACCCGGTCCGTATGGGAAACCGGTGATGTTTTCGGCCCCGTCTTCACCCACCACCAGAATATCGTGTTCCCGGTAACCGCCCGCACCGGGCTGGCCTTCGGGAATCCACAGCATCGGCTCGATCGATACGACCATGCCGGGTTCCAGCACAGTGTCGATGTCCTCACGCAATTCGAGACCGGCCTCACGACCATAGTAATGGCTCAGAACGCCGAATGAGTGGCCATAGCCGAAGGAGCGATACTGAAGCAGGCCTTCGTCGGCAAAGAACCGGTTGATCTCGGCAGTGATGCCAGAACAGGTGGCACCCGGCTTGATCAGGCTGAGGCCAAGTTCGTGCGCTGCCACGTTTGCCTTCCAAAGGCGCAGGCTGTCGGCATCCGGCTCGCCCAGAAACAGGGTCCGTTCCAGTGCGGTATAATAGCCCGAGATCATCGGGAAGGTGTTCAGGGACAGGATATCGCCCTTTTGCAGCGCGCGTTTTGTCACCGGGTTATGTGCGCCATCGGTGTTCAGACCGGACTGGAACCAAACCCAGGTGTCGCGGTATTCGGCATCCGGATAGGCACGCGCGATTTCCTCTTCCATCGCGTCTCGACCCGCCATTGCCACTTCGATCTCGGTTACGCCTTCGCGGATGGCCGCGTGAATGGCTGCACCGCCAACATCCGCAGTGCGCGCGCCGCCCTTGATCAGCTCAATTTCCTCTGCGGATTTGACCATACGTGCCGCCATCGTATCGGGCGCGACATCGACCAACTCGGGGGCACCCAGTATGCGCAGGGCAGTTTCACGCGCCGCAATGGTCATGTGGTCGCTTTCGATCCCGACCCGCTTGGCGTTTCCGATCAGACTTGCAACGGCACGCCAGTAGTTGTCGCGCTTCCAGTCGGTGTAGATCACGTTGTCTTCAACCGACCGGCGCCACGGTTGCCCCGCATCGATATTGGCGGACACGGTGGTGCAGTTGTCTTGGGTCACAACGCAGCCATACGGGCGACCGAAGGAACAATACAGAAAGCCCGAGTAGTAGGCGATGTTCTGCATCGACGTCAGCAGCACGACGGGGATATCCCGCTTGGCCATGATCGCGCGCAGCTTGCCAAGACGGCGGTCATACTCGGCCTTGCTGAACGGCAACGGGGCCTTGTCACCATTGTGGCAAGTGAAGAACTCGGGGCGGTTTGAAATGTCAGTCATCTTTGGTCTCTCATCCTTGCCGGGTGTGCAATCCCCGGCCACATGTCCCGGCGTTCAGGACAGGCGGTCTCGGGGTCCGAGAGCCGATCACCTCCTTAGACGCCGCGACGCCATCGCGGCGGAGATGAACAGGTGAATCGATAGATCAGACTGTTTGCTACGTCAAGCGGGCGAAAGACCCCGCAACCGTTCGGAACGGCGCCGCAACAGTTCGACCGTGGTCAACAGGGCAATCGACAAGACCACCAGGATTGTCGCAACCGCCAGAATGGTCGGGCTGATCTGCTCACGCAGGCCGGTGAACATCTGCCACGGCAAGGTCTTCTGGCTGGCGGAACCGACAAACAGCACCACGACCACTTCGTCGAATGACGTGATGAAGGCAAACAGACCACCCGAGATGACGCCGGGCAGGATCAGCGGCATCTGGATCTTGAAGAAGGTCCGCACCGGCCCCGCGCCCATATTGGCCGCAGCCCGTGTCAGAGACCGGTCAAAACCGACCAGAGTCGCCGTCACGGTGATGATCACAAAGGGAATACCCAGCACGGCGTGGGCCAAAATCACTTTCAGATAGCCCACGAAGTTCTTGTTCATGCCCAGCGTGCCTTCAAGGAACCGTCCGATATCGCTGTAGAAAAAGAACATGCCCGTCGCCGAGATGATCAGCGGGACAATCATCGGCGAAATCAGAATTCCCATGATCGCGCGGCGCCCGGGAACGTGGGACTGGCTAAGACCAATGGCGGCCAGAGTTCCCAGCGACACCGAAATAACTGTCGCAATCGGCGCAATAATGAGCGAGTTCTTGAAGCTGCGCTGCCATTCGTTGTTGGTGAAGAAGTCCCGATAGTGCTTGAGCGAATAGCCTTCCGGGTCCAGCCGCAGCATCTCGGGCGTAAAGGTGAAGAAGTCCTGCGCGTTGAACGACAGCGGCAGCACCACAAGAATCGGCGTGATCAGGAAGACGAAGATCGCACCACAGATCACGCGAAACAAATAGTGATAAAACACCTGTTGCGCTGTCAGGTACGGCAACAGCTTGCGCCGATAGCGCCCCTCATACAGCCAGTAGATAAACCAGACGAAAAACCAGCCGCCGAGTAAACCCAACACGCCGCCCATCAGGCCGGCCACCAAAAACCCTATGACGCCGAATCCGACGATGTTGATCCACCGTGCGAGTTTTTCATTCTTAACAAGATTTATGTAGACCCAGGCCAGCCCCGTAATCAGGACAGCTCCGCCCAGAATTCCAAGAAAAACCGAGCCATTTCCTGCGCCGACAAAGATGCCGGCAAAAGCCCCTGCCAGTGCGACACTGGGCAGAACCATGGACATGGGTTTGCGGGATATCGGTGTCAGTGCAGCCATCTTGATTATCCCAACTTCACGTTATCGATGCCCACGATCTTGTCGTAGACCCAGTAGAGCAGCAGCACGACCCCCAGAAGGATCGTACCCAAGGCCGCGGCAAGCCCCCAGTTCAATGAGGATGAGATGTGATAGGCGATCCGGTTCGAAATAAAGACGCCTTTGGTTCCGCCCACGATCTCGGGCGTGATGTAGTAACCGATCGCCAGAATGAACACGAGGATCGACCCGGCGCCGATCCCCGGAATGGATTGCGGGAAGTAGATACGCCAGAAAGTGGTCCAGTTCGTCGCACCCATGGATTTGGCCGCGCGTGTGTAAGTGGCCGGAATGGTTTGCATCACTGAATACATTGGCAGGATCATGAACGGCAGCAGGATATGCGTCATCGCGACGATCGTACCAATCTGGTTGTTGATGATGATCAGTCGAGAGTCGTCCGCTACCAGCCCTAACCAAACAAGCGTATCGTTTATGACCCCCTGTTGTTGCAACATGACTTTCCAGGCAGATGTCCGAACCAGAAGGGATGTCCAGAATGGCAGCAGCACCAGGATCATCAACAGGTTCGACACCCGCATCGGAAGCGTCGCCAACAGATAGCTGACAGGGTACGCAAGCAAGATACAGGCACCTGTTATGACGAGCGACATGAACAACGTGCGTCCGAAAAGCTTGATGAGGATCTGCTTGTCTTCGGGTTGGGCCTGCGCCCCTTCCGGCGTTCTGCGCATATCGACGGCATTCAGGAAGTACCCGTTGGTGATCGTCGGTGAATGGGTTTTCATCACCCGCCAGGTTTGCGGATCCCCCCAGCCATCGTGGATCTCGATCAACTTCTCCTTGAACGGCCCGTCCGTTTCAGGATCCAGCTTTTTGATCTGACGCCCGGATTTGCGGAACATCGAGGACATACCTGTCTCTTCATAGTTCAAACGCGTGCCGAGCTTTGTGTGCTCTTTGTTGTCAATCGCAACAATCATGTCGCGCACGAATGCGTCATACACATCCTCGCCCGGCAACTCTCCTGATTGTTCGTCCCAGTTGTTCAGGGCCTCAACGGTCAATGGAAGAGTGTCGGACACGATGCTGTTTTCCACTGACCGGAACAGCATCGACGCAATTGGAACAAGGAATGAAAACAGGACAAACAGAAGAAGAGGCGCAACCAACATCAACGCCCTGAGCTTTTGCCGTCGTAGCGAACGCGCCAGCGACTGCTTAAGCGGTGTTCCATCAGCGGCCAGCATGGGGCCCGCGTTTTGGGTTGCGTCAGTCATTGTTGTCCCTTGGCTTTTTCTGGGTCAGGGGCGGTGAAACCCGCCCCTGACAGTGTCACCAATTCAACGGCTGCTTATTGCGCCAGCCACGCCTGGAATTTGGCGTCGATATCGTCGCGGTAGTCAGCCCAGAACTCGTAGTTGTAAAGGAACGTGTTCTTGGCGTTCTCCGGATCAGTCGGCATGTGCGGTGCCATGTCGATACCCAGATCGGCGTGCTGACCAACCAGCGGAGCCGACGAAGCGCGTGCCGGGCCGTACGAGATGTACTTGGCCTGATCCGCCAGACGCTGCGTATCGGTCGCGAACATGATGTAGTCCAGCGCGCGCTGCTGACGCTCTTCGCTCAGGCCGGCCGGGATGATCCATCCGTCAAGATCGAACACCTGCGCGTCCCAAAGCATGGCGACGGGCTGCTTCTGCTCTTCGATCACGCTGAACAAACGGCCGTTATAGGTCGAACCCATGACAACTTCGCCATCGGCCAGCAGCTGCGGAGTGTCCGCACCGGCGGACCACCAGACAACGCTGTCTTTGATAGTGTCCAGCTTGGCCAACGCTTGATCCTGACCCTCGGCAGTGGCCAAAACGTCATAGACGTCATCCTTGGCCACGCCATCACAAAGCAGCGCCCATTCCATATTGTTGATCGGGCGTTTTTCCAGCGAACGCTTGCCGGGATAGGTTTCCAGATCGAACACGGCGCAGATGTCGGTCGGTGGCGTATCGCCTACCAGATCGGTGCGGTAACCGAAGGTGGTGGAGTAGACGATCTGCGGGATAAAGCAGTCGCTGACCAGCAGGTCGCCGAAATCCTCGGAGGCCGGTGTGCCATCGGGGGCCGGAGCGAGTTGGGTGTCAAAGTCGATTTCAAGCGCAAGCCCTTCATCGCACAGACGAATTGCATCCGCAGCGACCACGTCAACCACATCCCAGGTGATGTTGCCCGCTTCGTTCATCGCACGCAGCTTGGCCACAGCTTCATTCGAGCTGTCATCGTTCAGGATGGTCACCCCGGTCTTCTCGGAATAGGGCTCGTGATAGGCCTTCAGCTGCGACTTGGAATAGGCCCCGCCCCAGGAAACGATGGTCATTTCCTGTGCGAAGGCACCGCCAGCAACCACCCCGAGTGCCGCTGCTGTCAACAATGTTTTGGTTGTTTTCATGTATAACTCCCAGTTCTTCCCGTTTATGTGTGTGGTCGGCTGATGCACGGGTATTCACCAGCCAGTCCCTCAGTGAGGTCGCGCTTGTTCCGCGCGACTTGGTCTATGCGTCGAGCGCACGACAATCCTGAGCCAGCCAACCAATCTCGATCTCCTGCCCCGGGGACAGGCGGATTGCGTCTGGTGCGTTCCGGGTTTTGACGATGAAGTCATCGTTCCCTGCGACGGACATCCGGAACCGGAAAACGTCGCCCATATAAATGAACTCTTCGACGGTTGCCTTCAGCGTATGCGCATCCGCGTGCAGGCGATTCTTGTTGAATTCTACCCGCTCAGGCCGGATCGACACCTTGGTCCGTTCACCCGGTTTGTGAACATTGATCGGAACCGCGTCGATTTCAGAGCCATCATCCAGTTGGACAACACATGTGCCACCACCAATCGATTTAACGACACCTTCCAAGGTGTTGTTTTCCCCGATGAATTGCGCAACAAAGCTGTTTTCCGGTTCTTCGTATAGCTGATCAGGCGGCGCAAGCTGCTGAATGCGGCCATCGTCAAACACGGCAACACGATCGGACATGGTCAGGGCCTCGGTCTGGTCGTGGGTAACGTAGACCGTGGTGATTCCCAGTTCATGCGCAAGGCGCGTGATTTCGAACTGCATATGCTCACGCAGCTGTTTGTCCAATGCGCCCAGGGGTTCGTCCATCAAAACCAGTTCGGGTTCGAAAACCAGGGCGCGCGCCAACGCGATCCGCTGTTGTTGGCCACCGGACAACTGAGCCGGACGTCGACCTCCAAAATGGCCCATCTGGACCATGTCCAAAGCGCGCTGAACCTTTTCCTCACGCTCGGACTTGCCCAGTTTGCGGACCTCCAACGGGAACGAAAGATTTTCGGCCACTGTCATGTGCGGAAACAGAGCATAGTTCTGGAAAACCATACCGATTCCGCGCTTGTGCGGTGGAATATTGTTGATGGGCTTGCCATCAAGCAGGATTTCACCGTGGGTGGCGGTTTCAAACCCTGCGAGCATCATAAGACATGTCGTCTTACCCGAACCTGACGGCCCGAGCATTGTCAGAAACTCACCCTTGGGCATCGCAAGATTTAGATCTTTAACGACGAGGTTCTCGCCATCATAAGACTTCTGAACGCGTTGGAATTCGACAAACGCGGCGTCGTTCATTGTACCGGTCACAAGACCCCCTGTTTCGTCAAATGATTATCCGAGAGTTTCGGATTTCATTGATCTGTAAGCAGCAGTTAAGACCATGCAGTAGGCACTTGGCAACAATATATAGCGCATTTCCGCATTTTGAATTTAACTTTACCGCTCAGCGAACACCGTTGAGGCGACGCATATGCCATGCAAGGCTTTGATTACTCGAAAGAACCGGCTTGCCGATCCGCTCACGAATCTCGGGGATAGCTTCAAGGGTGCGAAGGTTCGTGCAGCTAAGGAAGACGGCTTCAACCGACGGATCAGATCCCAGTTCAGTTGCGGCTTCAACCACGGATTGGACCGAAATCCGCGCAACCTTTGCCTCTTCGGCCTGCCCGAAGGTTCCAAATACATCCATGGTTATTCCGTTTTCCGAGAAAGCGTTTCGCAGCGGTGCGTTGACCTCCTCGATGTAAGGAGAAAGCAGCGCGAATTTCGAAACACCCAGGTCCGCAGCGCAGGCCGTGGCGGCACGCAATGGATTTGTCACTTCGTCTGTATTGCACGCCTGCTTTACAAGCTCTGCCACACGCTCTGATCCAATGACCGAACTGGCCGACGTGCAGCCATATCCAACCACCCGAAAAGGTCGCGCGCCTGGCAACAACCTCGCCGCCGCAGGCAGGGCTTTCTCCATTTCCGCGAGGCTTTCGGTTGTTACCTCGATTCCACTGGGTATTCGCGTTATGTAAAGCGGGTTCTTCCGGTCTGAGAAATACGCACTGAATTCCGGCTCAATCGTTTCGTCGACTTGCAGAACAATCAACCCAAGCGGCGAAGCCTGCGGGTCGTCTTCGTCAAGTGTGTAGGGAACGTGGGTCATAGTTCGATCATCTCCGGCCCGATGCGCGGGCTGATAAACTGCGGGGCGTCGGCTGTTACAACGATGTTTTCTTCGTGAACCAAAATTTTGTCACCAACCGCAATACCCGGCTCCAACGTCAGCACCATACCAGGTTCAAGAACTGTTTGGTCCATCGGGATAAGAGACGGCCATTCGGTCAGCGACATCCCCAACCCGTGCCCCAGTCGCCCTGCATCCGTGCCTTCAGAGTCCTTGGTCAGCACCGTATTCATGGCATGAAACAAGTCCGCCGCGGTCGCACCGGGTCGCGCGATTTCGAACGCGGCGTCCGACGCTTCAATCAACCTGGCGTAGGCAGATTTCACATCCGGACTTGCAGGGCCCACAGACCAGTTGCGGTCGAAGTCGCTGAAATACCCGTCCCAGACCAGGCCGGTGTCAAGCATCAGTACATCGCCAATCGCCAAAGGCGACGAAGAGGCAGGCGAAATCACGTCGGAGTAACCGCCCTGCTCTGCCCCACCAGCGAGATACGGCACCCAGTCGGCACCTTCCTCCAGACAGAGTATCTGGAAACGACGAAAAACCTCATCCAAAGGCACGCCGACCCGGGCAATCTCGGGAACTCGAGCGAATGCCCGACCGGCTATGCCGCATGCGGTTTCGATTTTGGTGATCTCTGCCTCGGATTTGACCGTGCGCAGTTGGCGTAATATACCGTGGTCTCCTGTGACACGGCGCGAGCCAAGACTGATACGCAGACGTTCAATATCCGACATGGGCATACGCGCGTGGGTCTCGTGACCATCGGGCATTCCGATACGACCGTCGGCTGGCGTCAACTCCATCAGGGTATCGGCCAGAAGCGAAATGCCGTCGTCCTGCAGGTCGGGTGAACTCCACGTTCGGATATCATCAATCCAGGTCTGCCCCATCAGCGAAGCACCGATTGAGGGGATAACGGCGACAGGTTTACCGGCTGCAGGCAAGATCAGGAACCAGGGGCGGGTCGGGCTTTCCCAGAACCTGGTCAGGTATCCGGTAAAGTACCGCACGTCAGTTTCCGTGGTAAGCAACAGCGCGGACAATCCTGCGTCATCCATCAACGCCTGCGCGCGTTTGGTACGATTCGCGAATTCTGTTGGCTCGAACCCCCTCATTCGGCGACCTCAGTGCTGGCGCCCCACATGCAGGCCGAAACGTTGGAACGATACGGCACAGTTGGCGCAGTTCTTCGGTCTAATCGGTGTGGATTGATATCGGTCTTCATGCCCCCCCCAATTTTGGTTCGTTGACGTGAGCCGATCAGTAGGGTTCTGTCAACCAAAGTCTGTTGCTAACTGGAGACGCCTATGACCCATTCCGATCCAGCCTTCAGTCAGGCCGAGTATGATCGCCGTCTTGCCAAGACCCGAGAGGCGATGGTTGCAAAGGGAATAGACTGCCTGTTTGTCGAAGACCCATCGAACATCGGGTGGCTCACCGGGTACGAGGGTTGGTCTTTTTACGTTCACCAGGGCGCCCTGATCTTTCTTGACGCGGACCCGATCTGGTGGGGACGCCGTCAGGACACAAACGGCGCGCTACGCACAGTGTGGATGGCGGACGATCGGGTTTTCGGATACGCGGATCATTTCGTGCAGTCGACCACACGGCATCCGATGCAGGATTTGGCGCAACTGATTGTCAGATGCGGGCATGGCGCTAGCCGAATTGGGGTGGAACTGGACAACTACTACTACTCGGCCAAAGCCCATATTGCGCTGACGTCTGAATTGCCTGAGGCAACAGTGATTGATGCAACGGCTTTGGTAAACTGGCAACGAGCCGTGAAATCCGACGAAGAAATCACCCTGATGCGCAAGGCGGCCCGAATATCGGAGTTTGTTACTGACGGCGTCCTTGAACGCGTTGAACCCGGGTTGCGAAAGAATGAACTGGTCGCGCAGATATACCATGATGCGATAACGGGCGTAGGTGATGATTGGGGGGACTACGCCGCCATCGTGCCACTTCTGCCGTCAGGGTCCGACGCCGCCGCGCCGCATCTGACTTGGAATGGTGATGTTTTCAAGTCGGGTGAATGCACGTTCTTTGAGCTTTCAGGGTGCTATCGCCGCTATCACGCGCCTTTCTGTCGATCGGTATTTCTGGGTCAGCCACCTGATCACCTCAAAAGAGCCGAGGAAGCTTTGGTTGAAGGGCTGGAAGCGGGTCTGGAGGCCGCAAGGCCCGGCAATCGTGCAAGTGATATCGCCAAGGCGCTGGCCGCACCGCTCGAACGCGCCGGGATCGAACGCGGTGCTCGCTGCGGCTATCCCATCGGCCTCAGCTATCCTCCGGATTGGGGTGAACGCACGATTTCGCTGCGGGACGAAGACAATACGATCCTCGAAGCTGGCATGACGTTTCATTTTATGCCGGGACTTTGGATGGATGATTGGGGTTTTGCGATTACCGAGTCGATCCTGATCAGGGAAAGCGGGCCTGCAGAGTGTTTGTGCCAACGACCACGAAAAATGTTCGTGAAACCCTGAAAACGGCACGGGCTATTAAGTGTCGATGCCTGATCAATCGCAAATCTGTTCAAGCAACCAGTCATGAAACAACACGGCTGCGGGATTGGAGGTATCGGCGGAAAGGTAATACCCTTCGTTGCATTCGACCGAGCAGCTATGCGCACGTTCGACCAGACCGGACGCAATCGCGTGTTTCGCCAGCAATTCGCTGACCAGAGCGACCCCGCTGCCATGAACGGCCAGTTGAAGCGCCATGCCGAATGTATCGACAAAAACGGATGGCTGACGCCGCACGTCCTGCTTTTCGAACCATGTATTCCAACCGCTTGACGTACCGACTGCCTCAATCAGGGGAAGGTCAAACGGGTCTCCGGCAAGTGTCGGCGCCTTGAACGCGACCAGGCCGTCCGGCCTTAAGCGCTCGGACCCCTGCCCCACTTGTTTTTCTGACCCAAACCGGACCTGAACGTCAGCCTGGGACGCGTGAAAATCGTCAGGCCAGATTGCACTTAACAGCCGCACGCTAATTTCGGGATGGCGCTTGGCGAAGTCCGAAAGATGCGGGGCGATGACCCATTGTGCAATGCTGACAGATGTCGCCACCGTCAAAACATCGCCTGGTGCGCTGGCATCGGCCCTTCCGGCGGCAGCGGCCAGGACTTCAAGCGCGCTGCCAACTTCGGGCAACAGTTTTCGCCCGGCATCTGTCAGGGCCAGACTGCGCGGATGCCGGACAAAAAGTGCGGTCCCCAATCGCATCTCAAGAGATTTTACCTGCTGACTAACTGCCGATTGCGTCAGCCCGATTTCTTCCGCCGCCGCCGTAAAGCTCAGGGTGCGAGCCGCAGCCTCAAAGGATCGGAACCAGGTCAGAGGCGGAAGTGATTTTCCCATTGGTCAAGCTGGCCATTAGTCTTTTTAATGTGAAAGCACATAATTCAATCATTTGTCAAAATCCACGGCCATTTCTAACTTCTGCCAGCGCGACAGGAGGGTTAAGATGCAGCCAGAGATACGCAAGATTGTAACCTACGACGAGGAGGTTCTTGTCGAAGGGTTTCGCCCCGTGGAAGCCCCGTGGCGCATGTTTGCCGTGGCCGCAATAGTCACCAATCCATGGGCCGGTCGGTACGTCGAAGACCTTAAACCTGAAATTCAGGCCTATGGCCCCGTTCTTGGCAAGATGATGACAGACCGCATGATTGCATTGGCCGGGAGTGGTGACGCAATCGAAGCTTATGGCAAGGCAGCCGTCGTCGGGCTGAATGGCGAGGTCGAGCATGCTTCGGGCCTTATTCATACTCTGCGGTTCGGCAATCATTACCGGCAGGCGGTTGCCGCTAAATCCTATCTGGCGTTTACAAACACACGTGGCCCGGCGAATGCGCCGATCATGGTGCCATTGATGGACAAGAACGATGCCGGTCGGCGTTCTCACTACCTGACCATTCAATTCTCGATCCCGGACGCGCCGCGCGACGACGAGATTGTCGTTGTACTGGGCGCGGCAACCTCGGGCAGACCGCATCACCGCATCGGCGACCGCTATCAGGACCTTAAGGACTTGGGCCATGACGTGGACAACCCGGCCGCGGTCTGAGGTCGGCGGGCTGGCCGCAATTCAAGCTGGCTCAGGACCGGACGTTCTGTTGCTGCATGGCGTTGGCCTGCGGGCTGAAGCCTGGGGCGCTCAGTTGGACGCATTGGCCTCAGCGAACCGCCTGACCGCTCCGGATATGCCCGGTCACGGAGAAAGCCCGCTTGGTGATTCAGGCGGCGAGCTGTCGGACTACATCAATGCGGCATTGAATGTTCTGGGTTGTCTGAAAGGGCCGGTCGTTTTAGTGGGCCACTCGATGGGCGCCATGATCGCGCTGGAACTTGCCGCCAAAGCACCGGATCAGGTCCGTGGTGTCGTGGCTTTGAACGCCATTTTTGAACGCAGTGCAAAAGCAGCGCAGGCGGTACAGGATCGGGCCTCGGAACTGGACGGCGAATCACGTGCCGATCCGACGGGCACGTTGCGCCGGTGGTTCGGCGATGCCGCCTCACCTGAACGCGATGCCTGTCGTGAGTGGCTGATGGCCATGGATCCAGCAGCCTACAAGTTGGCCTATACGGTTTTTGCCCAAAGCCAAAGTCCGCGGCGCGACGAGTTGGAGAATCTCGCTTGCCCCGCGCTTTTTCTGACCGGCAGTCTGGAGCCGAACTCCACCCCCGAAATGTCCCGCAACATGGCAGATGCCACTCCGAACGGGCGGGCGCAGGTCATTGACGGGGCGGCACATATGATGCCGATGACACATGCAATTCAGGTCAACGCCGCCATTTTCAGCTTTCTGAGCGAGGTGCAACCATGACCAAACTCGACCCCCGTGACCTCCGGCGCGCTTTTGGCAGCTTCATGACCGGCGTGACAGTCGTTACCACACGAAATGCCTCTGGCGCTGCCGTGGGCTTCACGGCAAATTCCTTCACATCGGTTTCGCTTGACCCGCCGCTAATCTTGGTCTGCCCCGGCAAAAGCCTGTCTTCATACAACGAGTTCTCAGCCTGCGACCATTTTGCAGTGAACATTCTGGCCGAGGGGCAAGAAGAAGTGTCCAACACATTCGCCGGCTTCAAAGGTGATCGATTTGCCAAAGCTGGCCACACCCTCGACACGCGCGGCATTCCACTGATTGACGGCGCGGTCGCGACGTTCTCCTGCCGGACCCATCAGGTGGTCGAGGCAGGCGACCATTGCGTTTTGATCGGGCAGGTCGAGGCGTATTCCCACAACGAAACCCCAGCGCTTGGCTTTGCGAACGGACGGTATTTCAGTCTCGGCCTGGAACGCGGTGCGCTTGAACCCACAGGGCAAAAGGTCGTCTGCGGCGCAATCATCGAACATCAAGGGCATGTGTTGCTGGAGAAAACCGATGCTGGTTTCAGACCGCCCCAGGTCACGCTTTCAGACCGGAGCCAATTGCGAGACGGCCTTCGGCAAGACCTGCACAATCGTGGAATAGACGCGCGTCTGGGCGTTGCCTACTCGGTCTATGACGATGCCACGACGCACCATGTCTACATACTTGCCAATGCGGCGGAACTTCCGCGGCACGGCAATCTCGAGGCGGTCGCAATCAAGGATTTGGCGACCCTTTCTTTCGCGACGCCTCCAATCGCCACCATGATGTCTCGTTATGCACTGGAAAGCCGAACCCGCGACTTCTCGCTTTATCTGGGCAGCGCGCAACAGGGCGACACGCACAGCCTCTCGGAAAGGACCTGAATGATGGAGTTTTCTCTATTTGCACACATGGAGCGGCTGAGCCCCGATCAGCCCCATGAGAAGCTGTATGAAGAGTTCATTGATCTGTGCAAGATGGCCGATGAGGCCGGAATGCGCGCTGTCTGGACTGGCGAGCACCATGGCATGGACTTCACCATCGCGCCCAACCCGCTGATGTCACTGGTGGATATTGCACACCACACCAAAAACGTGCGGCTTGGCACCGGCACAGTGATTGCGCCATTCTGGCATCCGATCAAGCTGGCAGGCGAAGCGGCAGCGGCCGACCTTATGACGGGCGGCCGTATCGAGCTGGGCATCGCGCGCGGCGCCTATTCCTACGAGTATGAACGGATGATGCCCGGCATGGATGCGTGGGAAGCCGGTCAGCGTATGCGCGAAATCGCCCCACTGCTGCCCAAGCTTTGGGACGGTGACTGCGCGCATGACGGAGTGTTCTTTCAATTCCCGGCCACCACCTCGGCCCCCAAGCCCCTACAACCGGGCGGACCGCCCATCTGGATCGCGGCGCGGGATCCAAACAGCCATGAATTCGGCGTACAGAATGGCTTTAATATCCAGGTTACGCCGCTGTGGCAGGGCATGGAGGAAATAGAAACGCTGATGGGTCGCTTTGAAGACGCCTGCGCAAATTACGAAGGCCCGCGCCCCAAAATCATGCTGTTGCACCACACCTATGTTGGCCGCGATGATGCTGACTTGGGTCAGGCCGCAAAGGATTTATCCCGCTTCTACAATTACTTCGGGGCCTGGTTCCAAAACAAGCGGCCAGTCCAACAGGGCTTGATCCAGGAATTGACGGACGAAGAGATGGCGGCCAATGCTATGATGGCCCCGGAAAACCTGGCTCGTGATCTGACCGTCGGTACCGCGGATGGGGTCACGGATCGTCTGAAACGCTATGAAGACCTTGGCTATGATGAGTATTCGTACTGGATCGACAGCGGCATGAGCTTCGAGCGCAAGCGCGCATCGCTGGCGCGTTTCATTGACGACGTAATGCCCAAGTTTCAATGAGGCTCGATCATGAACCAGAAACCACACTTTCAGCTCTATATTGACGGCGAATGGACCGAAGGTTCGCGCGGACAGGTGATGAGTTCGCAAAACCCCGCAACGGGCGAAGAATGGTCCAGTTTCGCCTGCGCTTCTAAAGATGACGTGGACCGCGCCATTTCTGCGGCGCGCCGGTCCCTTGATGACCCAGCGTGGCGCGACATGACGCAAACCGCACGCGGCAAACTCCTGTTCAGGCTTGCGGACCTGATCGAACAGAACGCCAAGCTCCTGGGCGAGCTCGAGACAAAGGACAGCGGAAAACTACTGGCCGAAACCGCAAGCCAGACAGCCTATGTCGGTGATTATTATCGATACTATGCAGGGCTCGCAGACAAGATCGAAGGTGCGGTCCTGCCGATCGACAAACCGGATATGCATGTCTTTACCAGGCGCGAACCTATTGGCGTGGTGGTCGCGATCGTGCCCTGGAATGCACAGATGTTCCTGACCGCAACCAAGCTTGGACCGGCTCTTGCGGCGGGTTGTTCTGTCGTGCTGAAAGCATCAGAAATTGCACCCGCTCCGATGCTGGAGTTTGCGCGGCTGATCGATGAAGCGGGCTTTCCGTCCGGTGTTGTGTCCGTCATTACAGGCGATGCCGAGAATTGTTCGATCCCCCTCACCCGGCATCCCGAGGTCGACCGGATCGCGTTCACTGGCGGACCGCAGACAGCACGTCACGTGGTGCGCAACTCGGCTGAAAACTTTGCGGTAACCACATTAGAGTTGGGCGGTAAATCTCCGATCATAGTTTTTGATGATGCCAACCTGGATGGCGCTGCAAACGGCCTGATTGCAGGTAACTTTGGTGCCTCAGGCCAAAGCTGCGTGGCTGGGTCACGCGGGCTGATACATCGTCCGGTGCTGGATGCCCTGGTCAAAAAGATCGAAGAGAAGATAAAGGGGGTCGTTATCGGGGATCCTTTGGAACAAGCCACCCATATCGGCCCGCTTTGTACCGACGCCCAGATTGCCAGAATTCAGGCGACTTTGGCAAAGGCCACAGAACAAGGCGCGCGCATCCGTTTTGGTGGTACACCACTGGACCGGCCAGGAAACTACATGGCCCCGACACTGGTTGAATGCACAAGTGCTGAGACAGAGACCCTGAAGGTCGAAATGTTCGGACCCGTGATGTCTCTGTTGCCTTTCGAAACGGAAGATGAAGCCATCGCACTGGCCAACGACTCGCAGTATGGGCTTGGGTCCGGCGTTTTCACCGAAAATGTCGCCCGTGCCCATCGTGTGTCATCGCGATTGAAATCGGGAATCTGCTGGATCAACACCTACCGCGCCGTGTCCCCAATCGCGCCCTTCGGTGGCTATAATCAATCCGGTTATGGCAGGGAGGCGGGCGTCGAGGCTATTCACGACTATACCCGGACCAAAACTGTCTGGCTGAATACGTCAGACCAGCCAATGTCGAACCCATTTGTCATGCGCTGATCAGACCCTGCTTCAGGTTTTGGTCGAAAGGATCCGTCTTTTTGCTTTTCCTTCGCACCGAGTACTCAGAGGGCCGTTTGATATGACGCGAAGCCGAACGATCTTGGGACCGGCGTTGAGGCAGCTCGGCTCCGATTAATAGACAGGGGCTCTGGCCGGAACGGGACCGGTCCAAATTGGTCGATCCCGTTATTTGTTTGCCATCATCCTGTTCATGCAGGGAATTGTCGCGAAAGGTAACGATAAAAGTCCCATATCGTTCCTTCATAGTCGCTTGGCGCGAGGTGGCCGGACGGCGCGTGGCGCGAACTGAGCGCCGATTGCATTTTCTCCAGCTTCTCGCGGTCCTCGCGGTTTACCTCGTGCCACAGCTTGATGCGTTCGTCCAACTCGTCCTGGGTCAGCTCGTCGCCATAGGTCGACATCGTCCATCGCACCCGGATGCAATCCACGGACAAAGGTTTGATGGACAAAGAAACTAGCAACGTCGCGGCCTGGCTGGCCACCTGAGCGGGGAATACATTGAACAAGGTTGAGCGGCGGCGTTCGTCATCGCTCAGCCCTAGCGCGCCCATGCCACGGGATTCGGCGCTTGATGGGTAGTTGGCACAATAAGCCGTGAACGTGTCGTCGGATAAGGCCTTTCGGCTTAAACCCGTCGGCGTGTAGGGATGCAACGTTTCCGGATGCACGACCGACAGGTGGTACGCTTCCATGAAATTCTCGACAAGGCACTTCCAGTTCGTGTGCCAGTCTTCTTCAAACGTTGCAACATGGCGCATCCTGTCGGTCTGGTAGTTGCCAAGCAAAACTTCCAGTTGCTCAAGTCGCGGCGCCAGCGGCTCTGCATCATCGTCCAGATTGACATAGATAAAGCCGTTCCACTGCTCACAGCGAAATTCCGGTAAGGCGCAACTGCCCTTTTTGACGCCTTTGTCTCGCATGCGCGGCGCGTTCAAAAGCTCACCGTCTCGCGCATAGCTCCAGGCATGGTAGCTGCAGACAAACTTACGGGTTGAACCAGACCCTTCGGCAATCGGCATGCCCCGATGGCGGCACAGGTTCGACAAGATTCTGACTTGCTCGTCATCCCCGCGAACGACCAGTAGGGGTTCGTCGAAAAGCTGCGCTGTAAAGTAGTCCCCGGCACTTGGGATTTCGTCGGCACGGCCAAGGCAATGCCACTCCTTGCTCAGGAATGTTCTCACCTCGAAATCAAAGAACTCGGGATCCGTGTAAAACCATCCGGGCAAGCACTGCGCTTGCGACTCTGGCAGGGCCGCGACCTGATGGAGCATTCCCACCATCTCGGCGACCCGCTGCTTTCGAACCATTTGCATTTTACTGCGCGGCCTCCTGTCCGAAGACGCGGTTGAACCCGGCCGTCTTCTCGGCCAGATACTGCGTGAAGTCGTAAATCGGTCGTTCGAGGTAAGAGAGATGTCCGGCCCGCGCCGCGCCGGAATTCAGACCTTTGAACACTTTTTCCGTACAGCCGCGGTCTTCGTCATTCACGTCATCCAGCAGCTTCTTCAGTGTCGCGATGTATTCATCCGCCTTCGGGTCCGCCATGAATTCGGGTGACAAACCGCCGCCATAGACAATCGAGACCTGACCCGTACCTTTTGGGTGCAGCGAAAGATACCAGAAGTAGCCCGGCGTCAGAGTGATCAGGTGACTTGGATAAAGCGTCAGCAGAGCGGTGGTCTTGCGCCAATCGCCCTCAAGGCGCGTGTTGTTCGGATGGGCGTTGCCCATTGGCAGCGACGCCTCTTTGGTGATCCAGTGATAATTGAAGTGCTTCAGCCCCGGCGGACAATCCATCTCCTCCAGTTTTGAATGGCCCCCAACTGTCTGGGCGTGACACACAGGCAGGTGGTAGCTCTCCATGAAGTTTTCTGCCAGAACCTTCCAGTTCGTGTCCCAGACATGGGTCTCGCGGAAGCATTCCACATAGTTCTCCATGCCGTACTGGGACACCATCTCTTCCAGTTCAGACAGTTGCTGGGCCACCGAGGCTGAATCCGGGTTCAGGGTCACGTAAATCCAGCCCAGCCATTCCTCGCAGCGGATTTTGGGGAGCTTGTAGCTTTCCTTGCAAAAACCCGTCGTCTCTTTCATGAACGGTGCGCCGCGCAGGTTGCCTTCCAGATCGTAGGTCCAGGCATGATACGGGCAGACGAGCACGCGGGCGTTTCCTTCGCCTTCCACGATCGTCGACATGCGGTGCAAACAAACATTCGAAAACGCTTTCAGCTCTTCGGACTTGTCCCGAAGCACGACGATGGGTTGTTCCGCGACTTCAAGGGCGATGTAGTCACCCGGATTTGCCAATCGGCTGGAACGTCCAACGCAGACCCAGTCCTTGCCAAAAACATTGTCCAACTCACTGCGCAGGAAATCCTGACTTGTGTAGACAGAAGGAGGCATGGCAACCGCGTCTTCCATCGGCCGATGAGCGGCATTCAACAATTCAGTAACTGCCTGGTCTAACGACATAGGTGGCTCCTCAATCATGCGGTGACCCCGATTTGCAGGCTAAGACAACCTGTCATCCTCGGACGATTTCATGTTGCACTCGAACTGAAAAATATAAAAACTTAAAAAAGATGGCCTTTAAGAAGGTAAAATATGGTTCGCTTCACTTTGCGCCAATGCACCTATTTTCGAACCGTCGCCGAATACGGCGGCATTGCACAGGCCGCGCGTGTGTTGAACATTTCGCAGCCTTCGGTCGCGCAGGCGATAAAAAAGCTTGAAGATGTCACTGGCTTGGTCCTGTTCAATCGCCACCATGCCCGGGGCTTGTCGCTCACGCTTCAGGGGCGCCTGTTTCTGGAACATGTCAAGGAACTTGAAGCGCAGGCTGAACGTGTCGGCACTCAGGCAAAGGCACTGCTTTCGGAAACGGCGGGCGAACTTCGGCTGGGCGCATTTCGGACCCTTTCACCCTTTTTCCTTCCGACGCTCATTCGAAAATTTCAACGCACCTATCCGGATGTCCGGGTGTTTCAACAAGAGTATGGTCTGGCTGAACTTGGTGATGCGCTGCGAAACGGAGAGATTGATCTGGCTCTGACATACGACAGGGGCTGGTCACTGGATGGGCTGGAGATCGTCAGACTGGCCGCTTTGCAGCCGAAAGTCATTATTTCTTCAAACCATCCGCTGGCACAAAATGAAGAGGTTCGATTATCTGACTTGCGCGATATTCCATATGTCATGTTCGACGGGCCAGGCAGCCGGACCTATTTCGAAGATTTGCTGAGAGAGGCGGCTCTTTATCCAGACATAGCCTATGCGTCGAATTCTCTTGAAACCGTGCGCAGCGCCGTAGCTGAGGAGTTCGGATTTTCGTTTTTGATAATGCTGCCCGAGTCGACGACGACATATAGCGGAGGCACGATAAAAGCGCTGCAGTTGGTCGAAACCCTGCGCCCTCTAAACGTTGTACTTGCTTATCACAGAGATCTTCAGAGCAAGTTCATCAGGGGTTTTCAGGCACTTGCGAGTGAGCACTTTGGTGGCCGTTCTGAGGACCAAACTGAATGAGAAAAGTGTTGCAAGCCAGCAACTAGCTGCTATGCCGTTTGGCTCGGTGAATGAAGAGTTGGCTATTATCGTGTCAACTAACGTCAAAGGCGGAGCAGAATTGAACTTCGCCAGGTGCCGTCAGCCAAATTCGAACCAGTGTCAGCTTGAAGGTACCTCTTCTGGCTAGCGATCTTTCCTGGTTGAAGTGGGTGTAGACGAAGAATGGACGGGGAAGAATTTCTGTAAACTTCGCATGCGCCTGAAACCTTGCATGGCGCGATCGCGTCGTCAAAACGGGAGGTGCGAATTCTCGACGCGGTTTTTAAGTCACCTGCCTGCCTGCTGTTTTTCGGTAGCTCCAAGCACTCTGAGAGCTGCCCGTTTCGATACGAAGCGATCCGTGACAACCTTTTCCGCTTTACCATGCCACTTCTTCAATTTATTTAGGAACTTCAATGCCGTCTGCCTGTTTCGGCGTTTGGTGACGACTGATTGCAACACTTCACCCTCATGATCTACGGCCCGTCAGAGGTAGTGTTTCTTGCCGTTCACCTTCGCAAGAACCTCATCCACGCGCCACTTCCATTTCGAGGAAGCGCTCAGTTGCTGGACTCGCTTTTGTCTGATCTCGGAAGTAAACATCGGGCCGAAATTGTTCCACCAATAGCGGACGGTTTCGAGGCTCACCTCAACTCCCCGTTCGTGCAATATGTCTTCCACATTTCGAAGCCACAATGGCAACCAAACGTTCGGCATGACTGCCAGACAAGTGACCTTTGGACTGGTCTTGAAATACTTGAAGGGCGATCGTTTTTTCATGCGCGAAGGCCACGAGAGCATCCTGCCCTCCTCAACCCAAGATTGGTGCTGTCAGACGAATTCGAACCAGTCTCAGTTTGCCGCGGAAACCGTGAACCTATCCGGAACAAAGTTGACGCCACTCGGCGAGAGCGG
>NZ_JBQGAB010000010.1:0-177263 GCF_056542605.1 Ruegeria sp. AB8 | reverse complement strand
ACGGGAGCCAGCCGCCCGAACTCACACTCAAGCGTCTGGTCAGCGTGACCCACCCACTTGAATGGTCCGAACAGGAACGCCTGTTCGGCTTCTGACATCTCCAGCTCCTGCGTCCCTGATACAGACTTCGCCCTCCCTGATCCGGCGGAACAATTCCCTGTTCGCACGAGGAAATTCCCTGTTCCACCTTTTAGGGAATTTGCAACATAAACCTCTGAGAAACATACAGTTCTGATAGAAGAAATGACGGAAGTCAGTCCCGGTTTGCGAATATTCCCTGTAAATTGCAGGTTATCAGGGAAATCCAGCCCAAAGCGACCCCGCTAAAATGCGACACTGAGACTCGCGCCTGAATTGTCCTCTGAATGTACGGTTTGCTTCGTCTCTGATTGAAAGCGCATGCGCCAACGCGCGGGAATTGCGTAACAATTCCGGATCAGAAAATACAACTGAAGTGAGACAGGTATGAGTGGCGGGGAGACAGGGATTCGAACCCTGGGGACGCTCTCACGCCCAACGGTTTTCAAGACCGCCGCATTCGACCACTCTGCCACCTCCCCGTCGAAAGCAGGGTCTAAGGCCAAGTTGAAACGGTGGCAAGTCAAAAGAGGGAAATCTTGCCGAAGCCCAAGCAGTGGTCTTTCCATGGCATCACGCGCGGGTTATGATCTGCTGGAAAGACCAAATAATGCCAGCAAAACAGAACTGGCAGATCGGCGTCGGGGCACGGCGAACCAAGCCCCTTCAGGCAAGGGAATACGCGATGAATCGAGCGACTGGGACACGCGCAAAACCGCTGGGATTTGCGGTTCTGGCTGTGACTTTGGGGTTACTATCCGGCTGTGACGAGGCGTTGTTAAATTCCGGCGCTTCGCCGGGTGGGGACACAAGCGCATCGGATAACGATGGGAAAATCGAACTGCTACCGCAGGTTGCAAGCGGCTCGCAACGCGATGTCGAAGCCCCGGATGTCTTTGAAGTGACCGAAGCGGGTCTTTGGGATGGTCGTCCGTCACTGGGCGGAATATGGGTCGCACATCCAGACGCGGCACAACCTGAACGCGTTGTAATCAAGAATAAATCCAACAATAAGTCAGTAACAGGCGCCCTGTTTCGCCGCGAACGCGATTTGCCGGGCCCGGCACTGCAGGTCTCATCGGCGGCCGCTGAAAAACTCGGCCTTCTGGCTGGCGCGCCTACCAGCATCTACGTAGTGGCGCTGCGGCGTGAAACAGTTGAAGAAGCGCCCGCGGAAACGGACGAGGCACCGGCAGAGGCTGCCTCGGAAGATCAGGTTGTCGCTGACGCGACCGAGGCTTCGGAAGAAGCCCAGGAAGTTTCGGAAACCGCGGAAACGCAATCCGAAAAACCGGCAAAACGGAAGTGGTGGCAAAAGAAGGCCCCTGCCGCAGCCGCCACTGCCGGAGCAGCCGCGGCTGTCGCAACAGCCGAAACCGGGTCTGACGTTGCCGCCGAAGCCACCGAAAGCACTGCGGATGCAGCGGTTCAGGCGGATTCGACCCCCGGACTGTCCGACGCTCCGGTGCAGGCACCCACTGAAAAGCCCGCCAAACGAAAATGGTGGCAAAAGAAAGATCCTGACGAAATAACACAGACGCCTCTGGATCCGATTGCCGGTGCAGAAGCAGCGATTGATGCGGCGGAACCTACTCCGGTGGCCGCGACAACCGGCACTGCGAAGGTTTCGTCCTTGACCAAACCCTACATCCAGATCGGCACATACAGCGTTGAAAAGAACGCCAACAGTGCGGCAGAAAAAATCCGGCGGAACGGAATGGCAGCCGAAGTTCGGGAACTGAAAACCGCTGAAAACACGGTTTGGCGCGTCCTGGTTGGCCCTGCCATGACCCGGTCGGAACGCAAAGCCCTGCTTGGCGATGTCCGGGACCTGGGGTTCACCGACGCGTTCACCACAAGCAACTAGAATCAAGGAGGGCCCCTACGTGCTATCCTCTCTGCGAACATCTGTCTTAACGCTTGGGCTTGCCGTACTGGCCCTGCCTGCAAGCGCCTATGATACGACCGCGCGTGCCGCTTATGTCATCGACCAGACGACAGGCACGGTTTTGCTTTCCAAGGAAGCCGACCTGCCGCTGCCACCGGCATCGATGTCCAAGCTGATGACGCTCTATGTTGCGTTTGAGGCGCTGCGGGACGGGCGCCTGACACTGGATGAAAAACTGCCGGTGTCGGAACACGCGATGAGCTATGGCGGCTCGACCATGTTCCTGAACACGCAGGACCGCGTGCGGGTCGAAGATCTGCTGCGCGGTATCATCGTTCTTTCTGGCAACGATGCTTGCGTCGTCATCGCCGAAGCGCTCAGCCCGGATGGAACCGAAGCCGGATTTGCCCGCTACATGACCCAACGCGCCAAGCAGATGGGCATGAACACGTCGAACTTCGCCAATTCCAACGGCTGGCCCGCTGCCGGACATATGATGTCGGTACACGACCTTGCCGTTCTTGCGGACCGCCTCATTGCCGATTTTCCGGAATACTATCATTTGTTCGCCGAAGAGGAATTTGAATTCGACGGCCGCGCACCCTCGAATGCGCGCAACCGCAACCCGCTTCTGAAACTGGATATTGGCGCGGACGGGTTGAAAACCGGGCACACTCAGGAGGCGGGCTATGGTCTGGTCGGTTCGGCCAAGCAGGGTGATCGGCGTGTGATCTTTGTTCTGTCCGGCCTCGACAGCACGGCCCGCCGTGCAGAGGAGGCTGAGGCCGTGGTTAATTGGTCGTTTCGAAATTTTGTCGAGAGGACGGTTGCCAACCCGGAAACGCCGATAGCCGAAGCCAAATTGTGGATGGGTGCACAGAAGACGGTGGGATTGGTCCCGGAGGGCGATCTGACCCTGCTGTTCCCGGTTCTGGGCGATCAGGACGTGCAGGCCGAAGTGGTTTATGACGGCCCGATCAATGCGCCCGTCGCAAAGGGGCAGCAACTGGCGGAACTGGTGATCAAACCTGAAGGCCTGCCGGAAATCCGCCGCCCGCTGGTTGCATCCGAAAACGTGCCGCTCGGTGGCTTTGTGGTTCGCATGATGACAGTGGGCGGAATTGTTCTGAAGGACGTGATCAACGGCCCGCTGGGTGCAATGTGACGCGGCGCGGATTGTTTGTCACTTTTGAAGGAATTGACGGATCAGGCAAATCGACTCAGGCGCGCAGGCTTGCGGAACGCCTGCGCGAAGCTGGTCACGAGGTTGTCCTGACCCGCGAACCCGGCGGCTCAGCCGGGGCGGAAGAAATCCGGAAACTGGTGCTTGAAGGGGACCCCGACCGATGGTCGGCCGAAACTGAAATCCTGCTGTTCACAGCAGCCCGGCGCGATCATCTTGAGCGCACCATCGAACCCGCCTTGGCTGCGGGAAAGGTGGTGATCTGCGACCGTTTTGCCGACAGCACGCGCATGTATCAGGGCCTGTCCCGTGGCGATCTGCGGGGCCTGGTAGACCAACTGCACAGCTTGATGATCGGGCGCGAGCCGGATCTGACACTGCTGATCGACATGGACCCCAATACCGGCCTGTCTCGCGCCAAAGGGCGGCAGGGCACCGAAGAGCGGTTCGAAGATTTTGGCCCGGCCCTGCAACAACAGATGCGCGCGGGTTTTCTTGCGCTGGCGGATGAATATGCCACCCGGTTTCGCGTCGTGGATGGTAACCGAAACATGGACAGTGTCGCGCAGGATGTGACAGAAATCGTCATGCAAGCCTTGCCATAGACGAACGATGAACGACAACATTACTTTACCGGATCAGGCGCCCGGTGTACCGCACCCGCGCGAAACAGCCCGCCTTTTTGGTCAGGACGAGGCTGAACAGGCCTTTATGTCTGCCTATACTTCTGATCGTTTGCACCATGGCTGGTTGCTGACCGGTCCGCGTGGGATTGGTAAGGCAACACTGGCGTGGCGTATCGCCCGGTTTTTGCTTGCAACTCCGCCAGCAGATGATGGCGGGTTGTTTGGCGCTCCCCCTGCCCCGCAAACGCTGGATATCGACCCCGAACATCCTGTCGCGCATCGCATGCTGGCCGGAGCGGAACCCGGCCTTGCGACAATCACCCGGTCGCTGAACGATCAGGGTCGGCTGCGCAATGAGATCGTGGTCGACGACATCCGCAAACTCGGTCGGTTCTTTGGCCTGTCCTCTGCGGATGGCGGTCGGCGCGTGGTGATTGTGGATTCGGCGGATGAAATGAATGTCAGCGCGGCAAACGCGTTGCTGAAAATGCTGGAAGAGCCTCCGGCGCGGACAACGTTGCTGCTGGTTTCCCATCAGCCCTCGCGGCTGCTGCCGACGATCCGGTCCCGATGCCGAACATTGCGCCTGTCTCCGTTGGGACCCGACGACATGCAGGCGGCGCTGACGCAGACCGGGGCTGAACTGCCGGCACAACCCGACCATCTGGCGGCGCTGTCCGCAGGGTCGGTCGGGGATGCGGTCCGCCTGATCAATCTGGGCGGGCTGGAGATCTATGCCGAACTGATCGGCATTCTGGGCACCCTGCCCAGGCTTGACCGGCAGCGCGCCCTTGCTTTGGCCGAAGCCGCCGCACAACGGGGCGCGGCAGACTGGTTCGATCTGTTGCTGACCCTGATCGATCTGGCCCTGTCCCGTCTGGCGCTGACCGGCGCAAAAGGCGAACCGCCAAGTCCCGAAGCTGCCCCGAATGAGGCGCAAACACTGTCGCGATTGTCAGGATCACCGCATCAGGCGCGGCAATGGTCCGAAGCCGCGGCAATGATCACGGCACGCGCACGTCATGGACAGGCGGTGAACCTTGACCCTGCCGCTCTGGTCCTAGATACGGTGTTCAAGATACAGGAAACCGCCGGTCAGAGCAGATGAGCACCCTCCCTACGATCACCGACAGCCATTGCCATCTGGATTTCCCCGATTTCGAAGGGCAACTTGACGAAATCATCTCACGCGCTGCCGAAGCGGGCGTGACCCGCATGGTTACGATCTGCACCCGGCTGCGTAACGAGCACATCGTGCGCGCGATTGCCGAAGCACACGCTCCGGTGTTTTACGCTGCGGGAACGCACCCCATGAGTGCGGCGGACGAACCCCTGGCAAGTGTCGACCAGCTTGTCGCCCTCTCGCACCATCCGAAATTCGTTGGCATCGGCGAAACCGGGCTCGATTATCATTACACCGCCGAAAGCGCCGAGATTCAGAAGAAGTCACTGCGTATTCATATCGAAGCCGCGCAGCGCACCAATCTGCCCCTGATCATCCATGCGCGTGCCGCAGATGACGACATGGCCCGGATCTTGACCGAGGAATACCGCAATGCGCCCTATTCCTGCGTGATGCATTGCTTTTCTTCGTCCGCCGAACTGGCCAAGGCGGCGCTGGATCTGGGGTTCTATCTGTCGATGTCCGGCATCGCGACATTTCCCAAAAGCCAGGAGTTGCGTGACATTTTCGCCAGCGCCCCGGTCGACCGTATTCTGGTCGAAACCGATGCGCCCTATCTCGCTCCGCCGCCTTTCCGGGGCAGGCGCAATGAACCGGCCTATACCGCCCACACCGCCCGCAAGGGTGCCGAGGTTTTCGGCATGGACTACACCGAGTTCGCGGCGCGCACACAGGCCAATTTTGACCGTCTGTTCACCAAGGCGGCGACATCACAGGCGGCTGCATGACCGAGCTGCGCTGCACCATCCTGGGCTGCGGATCGTCGGGTGGTGTGCCCCGGCTGGGCGGCCATTGGGGTGATTGCGACCCTGAAAACCCAAAAAATGTTCGCCGCCGCTGTTCCATGCTGGTCGAACGGGACGGCCCCGAGGGTACGACTTCGGTCCTGATCGATACGTCGCCGGATATGCGCAGCCAACTGCTGGATTCGGGAACCGGGCGGCTGGATGGCGTGGTCTACACCCATTCACACGCCGATCATGTGCACGGCATCGATGATTTGCGGATGATCGTGTTCAACATGCGCACCCGGGTTCCGGTATGGGCGGATGGCGACACGCAGAACGCCCTGCTGGGCCGGTTCGGGTATGCGTTCATCCAGCCCGAAGGCTCTCCATACCCGCCTATTCTGGACCTCAAATCCATAGATGGCCCGTTCGAGGTGGACGGCCCCGGCGGCCCGATCCCGTTTCATCCGTTCAAGGTCAATCACGGCTCGATCGACTCGCTGGGGTTCCGATTGGGAAAACTGGCCTATCTGCCTGATGTCGCAGAGATTTACGACGATGCATGGACCGACATGCTGGGTCTGGATTGCCTTGTTATCGACGCCTTGCGCCGGTCGCCGCATCCGACACATGCCCACCTGGAAAAGACCCTGGGCTGGATCAAAAAGCTGCAACCACAGCGCGCCATTCTGACCAACATGCATATCGATCTGGATTATGAAACGGTTGATACGGAAACCCCCGATCACATTACGCCTGCTTTTGACGGCATGGTGATCCGGCAGGCGCTCTGACCCTGTTACCGGCGCCTGCGATATCGCCCTTCGGGCCATCCCCGATCTCGCAGGCGGGGCGCTAGCATGCTGCAAAGCCTGATCAACGTCATTCTGCCGGTCTTTCTGGTGATTGGTGCAGGCTATGCGTCGACCCGATTGGGTTACTTCAAGGAAATCCACATCGACGGGCTGATGAAATTCACCCAAGGGTTTGCCATCCCCTGCCTGCTGTTTCTGGCAATTGCCCACCTTGACCTGAGCGCCAGCTTTGATCCCCGGTTGTTGGTCAGTTTCTATACCGCCGCCGCTTTGTGCTTTACGGCCGGACTTTTTGGCGCACGTCTGATCTTTGGCCGCGAGTGGGAGGATTGCGTCGCCATTGGGTTTTGCTGTCTGTTTTCGAACTCGGTGCTGTTAGGCCTGCCAATCACCGAGCGCGCATATGGCCCCGAGAACCTGACTGGCAACTACGCCATCATCGCGTTTCATTCGCCCTTCTGTTACGGGGTTGGCATCACGGCCATGGAGATCATTCGCAACCGTGGGAACGGTGGTGCGCATATGGCCCGGTCCGTTCTCACGGCCATGTTCCGCAACGCGCTGATTCTTGGGATTGCACTTGGCTTTGTGGTTAATCTGTCCGGGTTTGCAGTTCCGGCGGTCGTGGACGAGGCTTTGGGGCTGATCACCCGCGCCGCGCTGCCCGGCGCGCTTTTCGCTTTGGGCGGGGTGCTGGTAAAATACAAACCCGAAGGTGACTTTCGTACAATCGGTTTTGTCTGCTGCATTTCTCTGGCCCTGCATCCGGGGCTTGTCTGGCTGTTCGGCTCAGCGGTTGGCCTACCGCAGGATCTGTTCCGCTCAGGCGTTCTGAATGCTGCGATGGCACCGGGATTCAACGCGTATATCTTTGCAAACATGTATGGTCGCGCCAAACGTGTTGCCGCGTCGTCGGTTCTGATTGGCACCGCGGTTTCGATCCTGACAGTCTGGATGTGGCTGACCCTTTTAGGGTGATACGGCATTGACAATCCGCACCCGGAAAACACCTATCGCGATATCACACAGGAGACCCGGCAATGCCTCATGCTCTTATCGTCGCTCATGGCCAACCATCGGACCCGGCCCCGGCCGAGGCCGCGCTGGCGGCGTTTGCTGATCAGGTCAACAGGCTGGCGCAGGACGTCACGGTCCGATCGGCGACATTGGCCGCCCAGGGGGCATTCGAGTCGCGGTTGGACGAGCTGCCTGAAGATGTGGCGATTTACCCCCTGTTCATGGCCAAAGGCTGGTTTGTAACCAGTGCCCTGCCGAAGCGGATCGGCGAGCGTGGTGCCCGTATTCTGGACCCTCTGGGCATTGATCCGGACTTGCCCGAACTGACCGCCCGGTCGCTGCTTGCGACGTTGTCGGGGAAGAACTGGGAAACCAGCACGACGGATTTGGTGATTGCGGCCCATGGTTCCGGACGCAGCCGCAACCCTTCTGCCGTGACAAACAGTTTTGCTGATCAGTTGAGGGCGCATTTGCCCTTCCGCTCTGTCCGTGTCGGATTTGTCGAGGAACCGCCATCCATTGCCGAAGCCGCAGCAGGGTTGGGCGAACACGCGCTGTGCCTTCCGTTTTTCGCCTGCACGGGTGGTCATGTTCTGCAGGACGTTCCGGATCAATTGCAGCAAGCCGGTTTCCAAGGTGTTACATTGCCCGTGATCGGAGAGCTGCCTGAAATTCAGTCTCATATCGCGGATGTTCTGACCCGCGAATGCACCGCATAACAGGGCTTTCATAAACAAAAAACTGCACCGTTTCCGTCTCAACGCACATCTGCCGAACAACTGTTGTCCGATGCAAAGCCAAAGAAGCTAAGTTTAGCCTCAGCTATCGTGGTTTGACCATGTGCTCGCGCTGGACCGAGCTGGCAATGTCGGAAAAAAGGTGGTGACGGGACCTGCCGTTTCGCTTGGCCTCGTACAAGGCCAGGTCGGCGGCATGCAGTATTTCGGCAGGCTTGAGGATATCAAACTGTGTGGAAATCGCCGTTCCAATGCTGGCTGAAATCCGACATGGGTTCTGATCGAAACTCATCGGCTCGCGAAGCCTGCCGATTAAACGGCCCGCAATCGCCGACAGCTTCTTTTCATCCGTCAGGTTCCTAAAAACAATAACAAACTCATCCCCACCCATTCTGACGACTGCATCATCGCTGCGGGTCTCTTCGACCATAATCCGCGCAGCCTCTTGCAGAACAAAGTCACCGGCCGCGTGTCCCAACTTGTCGTTCACGGACTTGAAGAAGTCCAAATCAAGGTGCATCAGGGCAAAATCGGTTTGCGTCGATGCCATCTGGCCCAGTATGTGATCCATCGCGCGACGGTTTTTCAGGCCGGTCAACGTATCGGTAAAGGCCTGTTCTTCCGCCGCCACCCTGGCGTCCTGAAGGCGCCGGTTCAACGATCGCGACGCCTCCATCGCTGCGGACTTGGCCTCGACCAGATAAAGAAGCTCGATCGCAAGATCAGCACCGGAAAAATCTGCGCTGGTCAGCGCGTAGTCGCGAACAGCATCTAGGATCGAAATACCAAACGAAAGGTTGATCACCGCGCCACCTTGATCCGGCAGCGGGGTTATCAGCCCTTTCAAAGCCGTGCGTGGTTCATCGTGAAACCGCAGGTGCAGCTTTGCACCCGCCATCGACATCAGAACGGGAACGGTCGACACGGTCCGGGGGCGAACCAGTTCAAACAAGTCCAGAAAATTCTGCCCGGCCATTGCGCGTTCCGGCCGGAGCTTTTGCAGCGTCGGTCCGACCTGAACAATCCGCCCGTCATTGTCCAACAACAAGAACATCGGGCAAAGAGTTTCAAGCAAGACGCCCAGACCCCGCACATCCATCATGGTCTTCGCGCCCCAAGTTCAAATTGACGCCCTTCGGCAAAGGAACTCTCCACCAGGGCAATTGTAATGACATCAGCGTCCCCCTGTTGGCCGTCATGGGACAGCATCACCAAAGCGCCGTAGTCATCCGCCATGGCTCGCAAAACTCCGACCATGACACTAGAGTATCCCGGCAAGTCCGGAAAACAGTGCAACTGGTATTCAGCGCCGGACAGTTCACGCAATTCAAGCGCGGGCAGAGACAGGTCGGATACCGCCAGCCTGACCCGGTCGGACAAGTCGTCCAGGGAATGCAGAAACTCCACGTAAGTCACGCCGCCAAAACGCAGCAGGCGCCGCAACCCTTCGGTATTCGGATGCGAGACTAGATATGTCCCAAGGTCTTCAAGCATTTCGGCCCGTGCGCGGTTCCGGTCGGCACATAGCGCATCCAATACCCGCAACGAGGTGTCCGCATCATAGACAAGCATCGCTTCGAACTCGACAAACCCGAGTTCAGCCGCCGCGGCAACGCGCAGCCAGCATGCCTGCCCATAGGTCGCGCATACGAAGGACTGTACCGCCCGGTTGATCAGACCATGCATCAATTGCCCCGGATTGACTTCGCGTTCAATCTGGCCGGACAATCCTTAACAAATACCCAATACCCGCTGCGAAACCGGAAATATTGCAGCCATTCGAATTCCTAGAAATCCGTGGGCGCGCCACCTTCAGATTTGCGCCGCGCGACAAAGTCGGCCAATTCTTCGCGAATGCCCTCATCCAATGCAGGTGGTTCAAAGCTTGTGATAATTTCCTTGAACATGTGATGCGCCCGCTCGGCTGTCCAGATGCCTCCGGCCGCCGCCCAGCCTTCATAGTTCTTCCAGTCACTCAGAAACGGCTGGTAGAACGCGGTTGAGTACCGGTCTTGAGTGTGCTGGATACCAAAGAAATGCCCGTCGTTACCAACCGCTCTGATCGCATCCAGCGCGATCTCGTCCGGCCCTGTGGCGCAGATTTCTGGCTGCATATATCTTTGGATCTGCTGCAGAATCTCGCAATCCATGATGAATTTTTCAGGGCTCGCGATAAGGCCGCCCTCAAGCCAGCCTGCAGCATGGTAGACCATGTTCGTCCCCGACTGCACCGCTGCCCACAGCGAGTTCGATGTCTCCCATATCGCCTGCCCATCCGGGACGTTTGCAGCACAAACACCTGATGAGCGCATCGGCAGTCCGTAGAAACGTGCCATCTGCCCTGTCATTTGCGTCGACCGCATGTACTCCGGCGTCCCGAAGGCCGGAGCGCCGGACTTCATGTCTACATTTGAGGTGAAGGTTCCGATCACACAGGGAATACCAGGACGTACATACTGAAACAACGCAATGGCACACAGTGCTTCGGCCAGCGACTGCGCGACTGCCCCGGCCATGGTCACGGGTGCCATGGCCCCGGCCAGGGTAAATGGCGTCACCACAATCGCCTGCCCCCGACGGGCCAGTCGCAGACAGCCATCAATCATCGGGAAATCGTGCTTGAGAGGTGATGTCGAGTTGATGTTGGTGTACATCCGCGGCTTCGACTCGAACTCCTCATGGCTGAGGCCGCTGGCGATGCGCACCATTTCCATGACATCTTCCACACGCTCCTTACCCAGCGAATAGGCGTGCATGGCCTTGTCGGTCAGGGTCAGCTTGTCATACAGCACGTCCAGATGTCGCACACTGGCGTGAATATCCACCGGCTCGACCGGATAGCCGCCAGCAAAATGGATACAGTTGAAGTACTGCGTCAGCTTCAGCAGGTTCCGGCACATCTCGCGATTTCCCGAAACCTTGGTGCCGATCTCCATATCCCAGTAATTCGGCGGCGAAGAGACATTCCCGAACAGCATGGTCTTGCCGCCGACTTCGATCGTTTTGTCCGGGTTTCTCGGCGTGATGGTAAAGCTTGACGGCGCTTTGGCGATCATCTCCATGACAAAGTCGCGCCCCATGCGCACATTGTCGCCGTTGATGGTACATCCTGCTTCGCGCAGAATGCCCAGCGCCTCCTTGTTGTAGAACTCGATGCCGATCTCTTCGAGTATTCGCATCGCGCCCTCGTGGATCGCCTCGATCCCGGCCTGATCCAGCGGCTCGGTGGGTCTGTCGATATTGACGGGTGGGTTCCACGGCATCTGATCGATGACTGCGCTGCCCCGGCGAGCTGCGGCTCCCGAACGTCCACCACTTCTGCGTCTGCGCGTATTGCTGTCGGCCATTTGTTCCTCCGAGGCTTTTAATCAAAAAGCCCGGAAGTCTGGATTATGGCCGCTCTGTCTGCGACAGGTTTTGTCGGTTTCTTATTCCAAACCGCCGAAATCCGCTCAGATCGACCGATTTTCCGCCAGCCAAGCAGGAATGTGTCCGATATCCGGCAATACAACATCGGCCATCGGTGCGAGCGTTTCAGGGCCTGCAAGACCGGTCAAAACCCCGATGGTGGTCATGCCGGCGGCGCGGCCTGCCTGCAGGTCATGCAGGCTGTCGCCAACCATGACCACATTCGCAGGGTCCACACACACTTGTGCGGCAAAAGCCAGCAACTGGCCCGGTCCCGGTTTGCAGCCGTGGCCGCTGTCATATCCCGCGACAAAGTCGAAATGATCCCGGATTCCAACGGATGACAGATGCTCCAGCGCGGGTCTTTCACTGTCATTGGTGGCAACGCCCAGCTTAAAGCCGGCTTCCCGTAGCTGTTCCAGAAAAGGCACAAGCGGAACGGCCGGCGCCTGTGGGGCCGCGGCGGATTCCTCGTCGATCAACTCGATCAGGGCCTCGCAGGTCATCTCGGGTAAATAGGGAAGAAGCGCTTCTGCAATTTCCACAACGCTAGCGGCAATTACGATGCTGTCATGCGAATAGGTCCCCTTCTCGGGATCAAACCCGATCACCAGCGCAAGTTCCTGCGCCTTTGCCTGGTCACCCGATGACAGACGCAGCAGCAGACTGCGCCCAAATGTACCCCAGGTGTTTGCAAAGTCAAACAAGGTACCGTCCTTGTCGAACACGATGGCGTTTATTGGCATTGGGGCTCCTGCAAAAAAGTCGTCTCAGGTCCAGTGAACATCGGCTTCGCCAGACAACGCGGCGCGCGCCTGACCCGGCAGGTCATAAGGGACCGAATTGGCATCACAAAAGGCGATCACCCACGAATCGTCAAGCATCAGAAACTCAAGAACCGACGCCATGAAATCCGGCTCGCCAGCGCGGGCGCGCAGATCGCCGACCGATGCACCGGTCGAACCCAGAAACACCGGTAGAAGTTCCTCGTTACCGACAAGCCAGGTCAGCACATTCAGCGCCAGAGTTTCCGCCGAATTGCCGGAGATTGCCATATTCAAGCCTCGGATCAGAACTTGGAAAGGGTTTGTTAACCAGACTCATAAACACTTTGGCAGCACATGCAATCAACGGTGAACGAAAATGTCCGTGCAAGGAACTATCCTTGTCCTAGACGGGGCCTCGACCAATCGCATCATGCTGAAGGTTCAGCTGACTGCGGCATGGTATCACGTCGTTCAGGGTGAGAAGCTTGAGGGGCTGACACCCCTGTTGCGCCGTGTGCGGCCGGATCTGGTGCTGACGGCGCTCGCGCTGGCAGATGGAACCGCCGCAGATGTAAAGCGGTTGATTCAGAACATTCCGGATCTTGGAGACATCCCCGTGGTTGCCATCGCCCCGCAGAATGACAAAGCGGCCCGGCTTGAGGCGCTGTCTGCCGGGCTGGACGACGTTCTGGCCCATCCGTTCAAGGACAATTTGCTGATGGCGCGGGTTCGCAGCCTGCTGCGCATGCGCGCGGACGTGCAGGACCTTCAGTTCAAGGAAGATACGCTTCCCATCGGCTTTGCCGAACCTCCCGCCACATTGATCGCACCAACCGCGCCATCGCGGGTCGCAATTCTGGCCCCGTCCTACCGCACAGGTGCGTCGTGGTGCCGGGCTCTGCAGCAGCAGACGCATCATTACCTTTCCAAGCACACCCAATCGAACCTGAAAGACATCGTGTCAGGCCCTGTTCCGGATGCAATTGTGGTGGACCTGAACACCGCGCCCTCTTCCCTCAACGTTCTGGCAGACCTGAGATCGCGCAGCGCTACACGACACACCGTCCTGATCGGCGTTCTGGACAAAGAACACGCGCCCAATGCAGCCGAAGCGCTGGATCGTGGGGCTGACGCAGTTTGCCTGGGCGACTTCTGCGCACGTGAGATTGCGCTGCGACTGGACAGTCTGATTGCCCGCAAGTCCCGCACCGATCAGATGCGCGCCTCATTGCGTCGCGGACTTGCTGACTCATGGGTCGACCCGCTGACAGGTCTAAACAACCGCCGGTTTGCGATGCAGGCCGTTGGCCATATCGTCCGGCGATCCCGGCACACCGGCCGTGGGTGCGCTCTGATGCTGGCCGACCTTGATCACTTCAAGGCAATCAATGACCGGTATGGTCATGCCGCCGGAGACCATGTTCTGACCGAAGCGGCCAGACGCATGCGTAACGCGCTTGGCCCCCGCGGTTTTGTCGCCCGTTTCGGAGGTGAGGAGTTTATGATCGGGGTGCCTGACGCAACCAATGCGCAGGCATTGAAACTGGCAGATGCGATGTGCAGATCAATCCGCGAAAGGCCCTTTTCGCTGCCGGACCGGAACGGGTTCACCCAAGTCACGACCAGCATAGGCCTGAACGTGTTTCGGCCCCCTTACCCGCAATATCAAACCGAACACGCGCTTCTGGACAGTTTGATCAAATCCACAGACCAAGCTCTTTATGCTGCAAAAAAAGCCGGTCGCAACCAGATCAGCACCCGGCAAAACGCGGCGTAACACCGGTTTCAGCGCGTTTTAGTCCTTTTTCTTGTGCCAATGCCGACCGCGTTTTGTCACCTCGTCCAGCCGGTCGGCATACACTGCCCGTTCTGCATCGCTCATTGCGATGACACGCGCCAGCCACTGCCCTTGCAGGGCACCCTGCAATTCCGCCGAAGCCCGCGCCTGCTGCGTCAGCAAAACTTCGACGGCGGCCGGATCAAATGGCACGGTCCGCAAGGCCTGGCTGAGAACTGCGAAATCCTTGGACCTGTGCCGCGATCCCTCTTTGCGCAAACCGGACAGATCTGACCGCATCGCGGTTCGGTCCGGTTTGGGCAATGCCCGGTATAGAGCCGACCCGAACCCCGGCGGCGCCTTGGCATGATCGCTGCCCTTGACCCTCATGAAAGTCCCCAAAGCGATACCGATAATCAGCAAGTTAAGGGCCAGGGACACAGCCAAAAGTATCGGCATCCAACGGCGTTTTGGCTTGGGTGTTTCGCTCATTCCGTATCCTCCAGGAACACTGCATCCAGGTCCGCCACTTCATAGGTTGCGTCCTGCGAGAACAGATACGTCGCCGGGTCCGGTAGAAAGGCCGGAGCCGAGAACCCGATCCAGACACCCGCCGCACTGGCCGCGACCAGCCCGCCAAGGCCCTGCCAACCACCGATACCGTCCAGAAGGCGTTGCCACGTTCTGCGCCCCGGCGGGAAACGCTTGGCCAGCCGATCCAGTCGAACTTGTTCTGCGTCCGTCATAATCCGAACCGCCAGATCGTCCGGCAGGTGTCGACGCCCGGCTCTGGCCTGCGCAAACAGTTGATTCAGCTCGGTATCATCATCAGCCATCGTCATACCCCAGTTCGTCCCGACGCCCGGCAAGATATCCCGCCAAGGCGCGTTTTCCGCGTGCCGTCAGGCTTTCGACCGCTTCTACAGATATGCCCATGATCCCGGCAATCTCGGGGTTGGGCAGCTCTTCGATATGCCGCAATACAACTGCCTGTCGCTGCCGTTCGGGCAGATGAGACAGGGCGGATTGCAGCGCGTCTTTTCGGGCCTCGTCCTGCATGCGTTCAACCACGCTTGCGCTGTCATCCTCGGGATCGACACCTTCGGCCAGCCTGTCAGGCTGTTTCTTGCGGCGCAAGTCAACGCACAGGTTCAGCACCACGCGATACAGCCAGGTTGAAACCTTTGCCTGTCCCGGCATCCAATCCGGCGCCATCTGCCAAAGGCGCATCATCGCGTCCTGCGTGACATCTTCGGCTTCGGCTCGGTTGCCCAGCATCCGCAGGGCGACGGAAAAACAGCGCGGGCCAAGCCGGTCGGTCAAAACACGCGCCGCCGCCGCGTCGCCGGCGGCAAACCGCTCCAGCAACGCATCGTCACCGATTGCGTCCGCGGCGCAAGTCCCGCCGCGAACGTCTTGCGTTGAGGAGGTCAGATCCTCCATCCCGCATCAGCTGTCGTCAGAGTCTGCCTTGCCACGCTTCTTGTGGTGCCGACCCATTCTGTCTTTTGCATCCGCAAATTCCTGCTCCGAGATCGTTCCGTCATCATTCGCATCGATCCGGTCAAACATCTTGTCAGCCCGGCGCGGTTTCGGCAACTCATCCGTGGTCAGGAAACCATCGTTATTGGCGTCGTGTTCTTCAAACATACTTGCAATGCGGTCGCTGGTCTTTTTCTGCGCTGCGGCCTGCATCTCTTCGACGCTCAACTGGCCGTCCCCGTTGGCATCCGCATCGGTAAATCGCTGATTGCGATGGGCCAGCATTTCGTCTTTCGTAACCTGCCCGTCGCCATTCGCATCCAGTTCCTGAAACGACACCGGTTCCCGGTTTTTCGACCCTGCGGCCAAAGCCGTTGTGCCTGTAATCGCAACTGCCGCAACTACAATTGCCGAAATGAACTTTGCGCTGTGCATGTCGTGTTTCCTTTTTTCGCGCGACCCCATTGCCGCTGCTTATGGTGTTAATACGGGACAGCCGCAGATTTCCGTCGCTGGAAACCAAATTTATTTCAGACCATTTTTCGCCGGATGCGGTCATTGCGACGCACCCCCCTTTCAAGCAGACCCAAAGATGCGCAATATATGCGACATTCGAATGCGCGAGTTTTCATCATGACGGATCATACGATCGACACCACAACTCCTCAGGATCGTGAGACCTGGCCCGCACTGGTCAAAGGCTTTCGTTGCCGTTGCCCGAAATGCGGAGAAGGCAAGCTGCTGCACAGCTACCTCAAGGTCAACGACAACTGCAGCAATTGCGGGCAGGAACTGCACCACCACCGGGCGGATGACGGCCCTGCATACCTGACCATTCTGATTGTAGGCCACTTGCTCGCGCCCGCGCTGCACGTCTCATATGTGCACTGGCGCCCTGATCCGCTAACGATGGCCCTGGTTTTCGCCATTGGCTGTACGGTTCTGACCCTTGCCTTGCTGCCCAGGATGAAGGGGGCCGTCGTGGCCTATCAGTGGGCGCGGCGGATGCATGGGTTCGAACGGGCCCGGTGACGGACAGGCATGACCACAGACAAAACTGCAATTCGCAACGCGGCAACCGTAATTGTCCTGCGGGACAGAATGACCGAGCCGTCAATTCTGATGGGCCAGCGTGGGGCCAAAGCGGCTTTCATGCCGAACAAGTTCGTTTTTCCTGGCGGTGCAGTCGATGCCGCGGATGGTGATGTTCCGCTTGCCACGCCGTTGACTTCAAAGTGCCACGGCCGTCTGGCCGAGCGGGCAGAGACAAATTTGCAGAATGCGCTGGCTTCGGCCGCGATCCGCGAGCTGTGGGAAGAAACCGGCCTGATCCTGGGGCAACCGGGCACCTGGCCGGGAGACATCCCCGAAGACTGGCAGGGCTTTGCCGAGATGGGTTTTCGGCCCTCTGCGCAAGGCCTGCAGTTCGTGTTTCGCGCACTGACGCCGCCGGGCCGCCCCCGTCGCTTTGATGCGCGGTTCTTTCTGGTTGATGCCGATGAGGTACAAGGCGATCTGGACGATTTCAGCCATGCCTCGGACGAGCTGTCGCACCTGCAATGGGTCAGGCTGGATCAGGCGCGTGATTTTGACCTGCCCTTCATCACCGAAGTTGTTCTGGCCGAGATCGCTGCACGGGTCGCGGACACATCACCCCCGGCCTCTGTGCCGTTTTTCCTGAACAATGAAGAGGCCAGCCTGTTTCTGCGTCTCAAGGGCTATCCCATGCCCGAAGCAGACTGACCCGTCCGCTTATTTCATCCGGCTGATGACAACGGTAACTTCGGGCTTTTTCCCGATCTCCGTTTTTGTGCTCTGACGTACGATCCGTCGCATCGCTTCTTCCAGCTTGTCATCATCGCGCAGGGTTTTGGCCTCGGCCCGCATCAGGAACTGGTTCAGATCCTCCTCCAGCACCTCGACCAGCGCCGCGCGTGACGACCCAAGCTCCGGCAGGCCCATGGTGTCACACCAGGGCTCGCCCAGCGGTTCATCTTCTTCATCCAGAATAACCGTCACAGTCACGTGGCCGTTCAGCGCCATGCGTATCCGGTCCCGCACAACCCCATCCAGCGCGCCAATCTTGACGGTTCCGTCCAGATAGGTGCGACCAGTTTCCACGTAGTCCGCAACCTCGGGCGTATCCCCGGTCAAGTCCAGTAAGGTCCCGTTCACGGCCAGCATACCGGTTCGGCCGCCCGCCTCGGCCAGCTTCGCATGTTCGCGCAGATGCCGGTGTTCACCGTGCATAGGGATGACCATCTTTGGGTTCATCAACTCGTGCACCCGCTCAAGGTCAGGGCGGTTGGCGTGGCCTGAAACGTGATACAGACCCGAACTGTCGTCCACCACGTCCACGCCCTTTTCGCTCAGCTGGTTCATGATGAAAATCACCCCCCGCTCGTTGCCGGGAATGGTTTTGGAGGAAAACAGAAACAGGTCGCCGTCCTTCAACTCAAGTCCGCGATACTTTCCACGCGCCAGCTGTGCGCTTGCGGCGCGGCGTTCACCCTGGCTGCCGGTCACGATCAGCATGAGGTTCTGACGCGGCATATCCACCGCCTCTTCGGCGCTGACGACGCGAGGGAAGTCCGAAAGGATGCCGGTTTCCGTCGCGGCCTCAATCATGCGGCGCATGGCGCGCCCCAGCAGAACAACGGACCGGCCGGCCCGTTGACCGGCCTCGGCCAGGGTTTTGACCCGCGCGACGTTTGAGGCGAATGTGGTCGCGACGACCATTCCGTCGGCCTCTTCGACTAGTCGTGTGATTTCGGGCCCGACTTCACTTTCCGAGCGTCCGGGATGGGCGGAGAACACGTTTGTACTGTCACAGACCAGCGCCTTGACGCCGGGCTTGGCAACCTCGGCCCACAGATCTGGATCGAAGGCTTCGCCGACAACAGGACTGGCATCCAGTTTGAAATCGCCCGTATGCACGATCCGGCCAGCCGGGGTGTCGATCACCAGCGCCGCACTTTCGGGGATGGAGTGTGAGACCGGCAAAAACCCGACCGTAAACGGACCCACCTGAATCTGTTCGGGCCAGGCAGACGCTGTGCGCACCGCGTCCTCCGGATGGCCGTATTCCTCCATCTTGCGGCGTGCGATATTGGCGGTGAAGGCCCGCGCGTAGATCGGCGCGTTCAGCGCGTCATAACAATGCGCAACCGCGCCGACATGGTCTTCGTGCGCGTGGGTCACGAATACCGCGTCCAGCCGGTCTGCACGTTCCCGCAGCCACGAGATATCGGCATGGATCAGGTCAACGCCCGGGGTGGTATCCATATCCGGAAACGTCACACCCAGATCCACAAGGATCAGCCGTTCCTGTCCCGGTTTGCCATACCCGTAGACATAGGCGTTCATGCCAATCTCGCCCGCGCCGCCCAGCGGCAAATAGATCAATCTTTCGCTGCTCATGCCGAGCCGTTTTCCTTGTTGTAGCGATGTATCACGGTCAGACCGTGCATCGTCAGATCATCCTCGATTGCGTCGAACCCCACGTCGGCCTGATCGAACAGAGGCGCAAGCCCACCGGTTCCAACGACTTTCATCGGCATTCCGTATTCAGCCTTGATCCGGGAAATCAGTCCTTCGATCAATCCGGAATAGCCCCAATACACGCCGGACTGGATACAGCCAACCGTATTTGTCCCGATCACTTTTTCCGGGCGGGTTATGTCGATATGTGGCAATGCCGCCGCGCCCTGATGCAATGCCTCAAGACTCAGGTTCACGCCGGGGGCGATGATGCCGCCGACATAGGCACCATCTGCGGCCACCACGTCGAAATTGGTCGCAGTGCCGAAGTCCACCACCACGACATTGCCGCCATGCCGGTCAAAGGCACCGACGGCATTGGCCAGCCTGTCCGGCCCAGGAACCGTCCCCTCATCCACGCGCGGGGGCACGGGCAGCAGACAGTCCGGCCGGCCCACGACCAGCGGGCGACAATCAAAGAAACGGTCCGCAAAAACCCGCAGGTTGAAAACCACGCGCGGCACGGTCGAAGCGATGATGACATCAGTGATTTCCGCTTCGATCCCATAGTGTTTCACCAAGGTCGAGTACCAGGTGAAATACGCATCAGCCGTACGGGCGTGATGGGTCGATGTGCGCAGGGTGCACAGGAACTTCTCGCCATCCCAGATCGAGAAAACGGTATTCGTGTTGCCGCAGTCGATAGCCAGAAGCATGTACGCCTCCCTCAGAAAAACACATCGGCCGCAGGAATGCTCACCCGGCCTTTCGCGGTGTTTAAGACAAGGTTTCCTGTCGCGTCTACTGTTTCGAATGTTCCAACCGTTTCTGACGCTGCGGTCCGGGCGGTAATAACCTCGCCCAACCGGGCCGCACGGGACAGCCATGCCTTTCGGATCGGATCAAACCCAAATGTGACAAACTGCGTCTCGTACCGTGCATAGGCCGCGGCCATTTCCGTCAGGAAATCTTCGGGCGACACCTGCGCCCCTGTTTCCGACAACAACGAAACGGGCCGAACAGCGCCCGGTTCGACCATATCCGCTCCCGGAGCTTCGGTCAGGTTGACGCCGATGCCGATCGCCAGATGCGATACCTCACGCCCGTGGCCGGTGCTTTCCAGCAATATGCCGGCCAGTTTACCGCCGTTCAGCAGAACGTCATTGGGCCATTTCAACGACAAACCGGTCGCCCGGCCTGAAACAGCGACGCATGCATCGAACAGGGCCAGAGCAGCCACAAAGCTTCGCAGGGCGGATTGTTCCGGGTTGCCCTGTGGGCGCATCAGCAAGGTCGCCGCCAGATTACCTTTCGGATTGGCCCAAACCCGTCCACGTCTGCCCCGCGCCGCCGTCTGGCGATGGGCCATGATCCAGACAGGTCCCTGCGCAGTCGGAGCGATCCGGGCCGCTTCGTTCAGGGTGCTGTCCACCTCCTGCACAACATGCAGGCCGTATCCGGCGGGCCAACCGCTCATGTCAAAAAGGCCCGGTCACAAGACCGAGCCTCCTGAATGTTGCGAAAGGGAAGATCAGTTGACAAGTGTCGCCGCCGCAGCCGCAGCCGCCCCCTCGATCCCGAACTGGTAGAACACGCCGATCAGCATGAGTGCCGCCGACCCCATCAGAGCGACCCACAGAACCGGTGTGGAATGTGTCTCGATCGGTTCTTCATTCTCTTCACCGAAGTACATGTAGAACACGATCCGCAGATAATAGAAGGCACCAATGACCGAAGCGATGGCCGACACAATGACCAACCCGGTCAACCCCGCGCCGACACCGGCCTGCCAGACGCCGAACTTGGCGAAGAAGCCCAGCATCGGCGGCACCCCGGCCAGGCTGAACATCAGGATCAGAACGGCCAGTGCCTTGCCCGGATCACGCTTGGAGTATTGCCTCAGAGCGTCAATGTCAGTGACCGGTTTGCCGTCACGCTCCATCATCAGGATGAAGGCAAACGTGCCGATGTTCATGGTCACATAGATTGCCAGATACATCAGCATCGCCTTGACGCCCATTTCCGTGCCTGCAGCTAGGCCGATCATCGCGTAACCCATATGAGCGATTGATGAAAACGCCATCAGTCGCTTGATGTTGCGTTGACCAATCGCGGCAACCGCACCCAACAGCATCGACAGGACCGAAAGCAGCACGATCACCTGCTGCCAGTCTTTCACCACACCACCAAAGGCGTCGTGCATCAGTCGGGCAAACAGCGCCATAGCGGCCACTTTCGGCGCGGTGGCAAAGAAGGCCGTGATCGGCGTGGGCGACCCTTCGTAAACGTCCGGTGTCCACATGTGGAACGGCACGGCCGACACTTTGAACGCAAGCCCCGAGATCAGGAAGATCAGACCAAACAGAAGGCCAATCGAGACGTCGCCGTGGTGAACCGTCTGGATAATGCCCGAGAACAGCGTGGTGCCGGTGAAACCATAGACCAGCGACGCACCGTAGAGCAGCAAGCCCGAACTCAGCGCGCCCAGAACGAAGTATTTCAGACCGGCTTCGGTCGACTTTGCACTGTCACGACGCAGGGCGGCCACCACATAAAGCGACAGCGATTGCAGTTCCAATCCCATGTAAAGGGACATCAGGTCGCCGGCACTGACCATCATCATCATGCCAACAGCGGCCAAGGCCACCAGCAAGGGGTATTCAAACCGCAGCAGACCGCGGCGGGTCATGTAATCCTGGCTCATCACCAGAACGGCGGCGGCCGACAACAGGATTGCAACCTTGGCAAAGCGCGAGAACCCGTCATCCACGAACATGCCGTTGAACGCGACATTGGTGCCGTCGCCATTTGTGGCAATCCAGAAGGACAGCAGCGCCATCAGACCTGCCGTCGCCCAGACCAGAACCGGCGCCAGCCCGTCTTTCGTCGTATAGACAGCCCCGATCAGAGCAGCCATCGCATACACGGCCAGAACGATTTCCGGCAGGATTGTTGTCAGATCAGCCTGGATCATGTCTCCAAAGCTCCCTTAATGCGAGGCGGCCGTCTGGGTCGCGGCCTCAGCCGCGGCCAGAGCCGTGTCATAGTTCGAAATCAATGCAGCGGTCGATTGGCCGATCACATCTGTCACCAGCGACGGGTAGACACCCAGCAGGATGGTCATCACGATCAGCGGCGCAAAGATCAGCCGCTCGCGCGAGCTCATGTCTGTCATTGCCTTCAGGCTTTCCTTGATCAGGTCGCCAAAGACAACACGGCGATACAGCCACAGCGCATATCCGGCCGAGAAGATTACACCGCTTGCGGCGACCGCAGTCACCCAGGTGTTGACTTGGAATGCACCCATCAGGGTCAGGAATTCGCCAATGAACCCAGAGGTGCCCGGCAAGCCGACATTGGCCATGGTGAACAGCATGAAGACCAGCGCATAGGCGGGCATCCGGATCACCAGACCTCCGTACGCTTCGATGTCGCGGGTGTGCATCCGGTCATAGATCACACCAACGCACAGGAAGAGCGCCGCCGAGATGAACCCGTGGCTGAGCATCTGGAAGATCGCGCCGTCAATACCCTGCTGGTTCGCCGCGAAAATCCCCATAGTCACAAAGCCCATGTGCGCAACGGATGAATAGGCGATCAGCTTCTTCATATCCTCCTGCACCAGCGCAACCAGCGAGGTGTAGACAACCGCGATGGCCGACATCCACAGCACCAGATCGGTCATCACCGCCGAGCCCACGGGGAACATCGGCAGGCTGAACCGCAGGAAACCGTAGCCGCCCATCTTCAGCAGGATCGCCGCCAGCACGACCGAGCCCGCAGTCGGGGCCTGCACGTGCGCGTCCGGCAGCCAGGTGTGGACCGGCCACATCGGCATCTTCACGGCAAATGATGCAAAGAACGCCAGAAACATCAGCGTCTGCATACCGCCGACAATGTAGATGCCCAGAACGCTGAACCCTTCGGACGAGAACTGATGCGTCATCAGCGCCTCGATATCCGTGGTTCCCGCGTCCGAATACATCGCGACCATCGCCACCAGCATCAGTACAGAGCCGAGGAAGGTGTAGAGGAAGAATTTGAAGCTGGCGTAGATGCGATCCTTGCCGCCCCAGATGCCGATGATCAGGAACATCGGGATCAGACCCGCCTCGAAGAACAGGTAGAACAACACCAGATCCAGCGCCATGAACACGCCCAGCATCAGGGTTTCCAGCATCAGGAAGGCAACCATGTATTCTTTGACGCGGGTCGTCACATTCCAGCTGGCCAGAATGGTCAGCGGCATGATGAAGGTGGTCAGCAGCACGAACAACACGCTGATGCCATCCACGCCCATCTTGTATTTCAGGCCCATCAGCCATTCACCCTCTTCCACCATCTGGAAGCCGGTGTTGGACGGATCAAAGCCGGTATAGATGCCGATCGACACCAGGAAGGTGACAGTGGTCGCCAGCAGTGCGATCCATTTCGCATTGCGCTGTGCCGCGGCATCATCGCCTTGCAGGAACAGTGCCAGAATACCGGCCGCCGCTGCGGGGATGAAGGTGACAATGGAGAGGATATTGTCCATTAGTGTGCGCCCCCGCCAATCGACATCCAGGTGATCAGGGCTGCGATACCCAGTACCATCCAGAAGGCGTAAGTAAAGATGTACCCCGTCTGCGCCTTGCCTGCGAGGCGGGTAAAGAAGGGAACTACGCCCATGGCAACCCCATTCAGGAAGCCGTCAATCGTGTTGCCGTCACCGCGTTTCCACAGGAACCGCCCCAAAGCCACGGTGGGCTTGACGAAGATCGCGTCGTAGATCTCGTCAAAGTACCATTTGTTCAGCAGGAACAGGTACAGCGGACGCTGGTTCGCAGCCAGCCGCGCGGGCAGCGAGGTGTTCACGATGTAGAACCAGTACGCGACGACAAAGCCCAGCAACATCGCAACGAAGGGCGAAACCTTGACCCATTTCGGCGCCGCATGTGCATCGTCCAGCACATGGTTGTCCGGTGCGATATACAATGCGCCCTCACCTGGTTCTCCGGCAAAGACATAGTGGTGATCGCCGCCTTTTGCGTCCTTGTCACCATGAACGGCATCCTCGCCACGCCCTTCATCCGCGTGCGCTGTGTCCGCATGAGCTTCTTCAGCTTCGTCGCCGTGATGCTCCTCGGCGGTACCATCGGCCACATGCTCGGAATGCGTTTCGGCGTCGTGACCTTCCGCATGTTCCGAGGCTTCGGCCACGGGGATGCCGTAGAACTTGCCGACCTTGTCGGTATGCCCAAAGAAGGGGCTGTACCAGAGCATCCCGGCAAAAACCGCACCAAGTGACAAAACACCAAGCGGCACCAGCATTGTCATCGGGCTTTCATGCGCGTGATCATGAGTATGCTTGTCGCCGCGCGGGTCGCCATAGAAGGTCAGGAAGATCAGACGCCAGCTGTAGAACGAGGTGAACATCGCCGCAATAACCAACATCCAGAAGGCATAACCCGTACCGCCCGCGTAGGCGCTTTCGATGATGGCATCCTTGGACAGGAAGCCGGCAAAGCCGAATGTCGTCAGCGGGATGCCCACGCCGGTAATGGCCAGCGTACCAATCATCATCGCCCAGAAGGTATAGGGAATCTTTTTCCGCAGCCCGCCGTATTCGGTCATCTCCTGCTCGTGATGCATGGCGTGGATCACCGAACCGGCCCCAAGGAACAGCAGCGCCTTGAAGAACGCGTGCGTCAGCAGGTGGAACATCGCAGCGGAATACATGCCGACACCAGCGGCCACGAACATATAGCCCAGCTGCGAACAGGTCGAATAGGCGATAACGCGTTTGATGTCAGTCTGCACCAGACCCACGGTCGCCGCGAAGAATGCGGTCGAGGCCCCAAGGAAGGTGATAAACCCGGTCGCACCCGGCGCGAACTCCATCAGCGGCGACATACGGCAGACAAGGAACACACCGGCCGTCACCATGGTCGCGGCATGGATCAGCGCCGACACAGGCGTCGGGCCTTCCATCGCGTCCGGCAACCAGGTGTGCAGGATCAACTGCGCCGATTTACCCATCGCACCAATAAACAGCAGGACACAGATCACTTCGATCGCAGTCCACTCACCCCACAGGAAATGCAGTTTTTCTTCGGCCAAAGCCGGAGCTGATGCAAAGATGTCCGAGAAGTTGATGCTGTCCGTCAGGAAAAACAGCGCGAAAATCCCCAGCGCAAAGCCAAAGTCACCCACACGGTTGACGATAAACGCTTTCATCGCCGCCGCATTCGCCGAGGATTTGCGATAGTAGAACCCGATCAGCAGATAGGACGCGACACCCACGCCTTCCCAGCCAAAGAACATCTGAACCAGATTGTCCGCCGTCACCAGCATCAGCATGGCGAAGGTAAAGAACGACAGATAGGCAAAGAAGCGCGGCTTATAGCTTTCACCCTCGCGCCATTGCGGATCGTGATCCATGTAGCCGAAGGAATAGAGGTGAACCAGCGCCGAGACCGTCGTCACCACGATCAGCATGATCGCGGTCAACCGGTCCAGACGGATGGCCCAGCTTGTCGACAGAGAGCCGCTCTCGATCCAGCGCATGATCTCGATCTGCTGGGTCACACCGTCAAAGGTGAAGAAAACAATCCACGACAGCAGACAGGCCAGAAACAGCAGGCCTGTTGCAGTCCACATGGCGGCCTTCTCGCCAATGAACTTCCAGCCGAACCCGCAGAGCAGAGCGCCCACCAGCGGGGCAAAGAGGATGGTGGTTTCCATATTCCCTTACCCCTTCATCATATTGACGTCTTCAACCGCGATCGTGCCGCGGTTGCGGAAGAAGCAGACCAGAATGGCCAGCCCGATCGCCGCCTCGGCCGCCGCAACGGTCAGTACGAACAGCGTAAACACCTGCCCGACCAGATCGCCAAGGAAGCTGGAAAACGCCACGAGGTTTATATTCACCGCCAGCAGCATCAGTTCGATGCTCATCAGCAGGATGATGACGTTCTTACGGTTCAGGAAGAGACCGAAGATGCCGATGACGAAAAGCGTCGCCGCGACCGTAAGATAGTGTTCAAGTCCGATCATCGTCTTAAAGCCCCTGCCCCGGTTTCACGTCCTTCAACTCCATAGCCTTGGCCGGGTCGCGCATCATCTGGCCGACGATGTCCTGACGCTTGATGTCCTGACGGTGGCGCAGCGTCAGAACGATTGCACCGATCATCGCGACCAGCAGGATCAGGCCCGCCAGTTGGAACAGAAGGAAGTATTGATCGTAAAGAATGACGCCCAGCGCCTCGGTGTTATGGCGGTCCGTCGGGACCGGTTGCGCCAGATTGGCCTCAACGCCTTGCGCGCTGTCCCAGGCCCCGAACGCCATGACGAACTGCATCAGAATGACGAGACCGATCAGCAGGGCCAGCGGCATATAGCGCGCCATCTCGGCCTTCAGCTCGGCAAAGTCCACGTCCAGCATCATCACCACGAACAGGAACAAAACCGCGACCGCGCCGACATAGACGATGATCAACAGCATCGCGACGAACTCGGCCCCCAGCAGTACGAACAGCCCCGCCGAGGACAGGAAGGACAGGATCAGCCACAGCACCGAGTGCACCGGCTGGCGGCTGATCACCGTGAACAGCCCGCCGGTGATGGCGCTGATGGCAAACAGATAGAAGGCAAAGACGGTCATTGATCCTCATCCTCGTTATCGCCCATGACCTCTTGCGCCAGATCCAGCGCGCGGGTCATGGCCGGGATGCCGGCAAAGACCGACATCTGACCGATCGTTTCCACGATCTCTTGTTTCTTGGCGCCCGCTTCCAATGCGTGGCGTACGGTTTGGCGCACGGCCGAATCCGCCTGTGCGCCCTGACAGGTCAGACCGGCCAGCGTCAGCAGCAAGCGGGTTTTGGCATCCAGACCGTCCTTGTTGACGGTATTGCCGAACATCATCTCCATGACCTCTTTCGGCATGGTCGGCCAAAGCGCCTCGAACCCCTTGGGCGAGAAATTCTCCATCGCCGGGTTCATCGCCTTGGCCATGTCCTGAGCCTGCTTCATCATCAGCTCGAACGGATTTGTCGGGCTGTCGCTCATCTGTACGGCGCGTCCATTTCCAGATTGCGGGCAATCTCGGCTTCCCAGCGTTCACCGTTCGACAGGAGTTTTTCCTTGTCGTAGAACAGCTCTTCCCGAGTCTCTGTCGCGAATTCAAAGTTCGGGCCTTCGACGATGGCGTCGACCGGACAGGCCTCTTGGCAGAAACCGCAATAGATGCACTTGGTCATATCGATGTCATAGCGCGTGGTGCGGCGGCTGCCGTCTTCGCGCGGTTCGGCGTCGATGGTGATGGCTTGCGCCGGACAAATCGCCTCGCACAGTTTGCAGGCGATGCAGCGTTCTTCGCCATTCGGATAGCGGCGCAGAGCGTGTTCCCCCCGGAAACGTGGCGACAGAGGGCCCTTTTCATGCGGGTAGTTCAAGGTGGCCTTGGGCGCGAAGAAGTACTTCAGCCCCAGTTTCATACCGACCCAGAAATCCTGCAGCAGGAAATACTTGGCAGCGCGGGTGTAGTCGATGTTTGCCATATCAGCCTCCTACGCTCCAACGGGCGAATGCACCCCAGAACCAGTCGAATTTCGCCGCAAAAGCCACGAAGACCACCCAGGCCAGCGAGAACGGCAGGAACACTTTCCAGCCCAACCGCATCAGCTGGTCATAGCGGTAGCGGGGCGTGATCGCCTTGACCATTGCGAAGATGAAGAAGAAGAACGCCATCTTGGCGACCATCCACAACACGCCGTCCGGCAGGCCCGGGATCGGGGACAGCCAGCCGCCGAAGAACAGCAGCGAAGTCAGCGCGCACATCAGGAAGATGGCGATATATTCGCCCGCCATGAACAGCAGGAAGGGCGTGGCCGAGTATTCGACCTGGTAACCGGCAACCAGTTCCGACTCCGCTTCGGGCAGGTCGAACGGCGGTCGGTTGGTCTCGGCCAGCGCCGAGATGAAGAACAGGAACACCATCGGGAAATGCGGCAGCCAGTACCAGCTGAAGAAGCCGAACGAGCCGTCCTGCGCGCGGACGATGTCGCCGAAGTTCATCGACCCGGTCGAAATGATCACGCCAATGATGATCAGGCCGATCGACACCTCATAGGAAATCATCTGTGCCGCCGAGCGCAGCGAGCCGAGGAACGGGTACTTTGAGTTCGACGCCCAACCGCCCATGATCACGCCATAAACTTCCAATGAGGACACGGCGAAGACATAGAGGATTGCGACGTTGATATCCGACAACACCCAGCCATCGTTGAACGGGATCACCGCCCAGGCGATCATCGCCAAAACGAAAGAGGTCAGAGGTGCCAGCATAAAGACCGTGCGGTCGGCGCCGGCCGGGATCACAACCTCTTTGACCACATATTTCAGCGCATCCGCCACCGATTGCAAAATGCCATAGACGCCAACCACGTTGGGTCCGCGGCGCATCTGAACGGCCGCCCAGATCTTGCGGTCGCCATAAACAAGGAACAACAGCGAAATCATCACAAACGCAACGACTGCAAGCACTTGCGCCAGAATGATGATGGCTATTCCGCCTGGGGTGTTAAAGAAATCAGCCATTGGTCCTCACACCGTGGGTATTCCGTTTTCCGCGAACGATGCAAAGGCCACGTGCCTGCGCAAACTGCGGCTGGGTCGGCGCGTTGGTGTAAACAGCATCCGCCGCCCATGCGCCACCCTTAATCTTGGGTTTCACACACAAATCAGGCGCAGCGTACTGCCACCCGGCAGTCGCGTTTGCCTGCGATATGAAACAGCTCTGGCTCATTCCGCCGCGATCTTCTCGGCCTTGCGTGCCTGCGCCTGCGCCGAAAGCTCGGCCATCAGCTGCGAGGCCCGCGCAATCGGGTTGGTCAGGTAGAAATCCTTGACCGCGTTGCGGAAGGTCGCCGTGCCCAACGGGCCGGCATCCAGCGGCTGAACTTCATTTTCGGCCACCTGATCGATCTGGGCCAGGTGCGGAACCGCTTCAATCAGCGCGGTGCGCAGTTGCGCCAGCGAGTCGTAGGGCAAAGTTGCGCCCAACTCAGCCGACAAGGCCCGCAGGATCGCCCAGTTCTCTTTCGCCTCACCCGGCGCGAACCCGGCGCGCATGGCCAGTTGCGGGCGGCCTTCGGTGTTCACGAACAGGCCGTTTTCCTCGGTATAAGCGGCACCCGGCAGGATCACGTCAGCGCGATGCGCGCCGCGATCACCATGGCTGCCCTGATAGATCACGAAGGCGCCCTCACCGATCTCGATCTCGTCCGCGCCGAGATTGTAGATCACGTCCGCTGCTGAAACGGAATCCATGCCACTTTCGTTGGTCGCATCCACGTCCATCGCACCGACGCGCGAGGCGGCGGTATGAAGAACGATCAGACCGCTTTCCGTGTTTGCAGCAATTGTTTGTGCGGCGGCCAGAACGGCGGCGCCGTCCGCCTCTTGCAACGCACCTGGGCCAACAATGACCAGCGAGCGTTTGCCCTTGATCGTATCGTCGCCACCCAATTCCACGACCTTTTGCAGTGCCGCGCGGTCATCACCCACATGGTGATACTCATAAGTCAGGTCCACAGCGTGACCTACTAGTGCAACCTCGGCCCCGTGCGCCCAGGCCCTGCGGATCCGGGCGTTCAGAACCGGAGCCTCGTCACGCGGGTTTGTGCCGATCAGCAGAATGCGTTCGGCAGCGTCAATATCCTCGATCGCCGCAGTCCCGGCATAGGCGGCACGATTGCCGGCAGGCAGTTTGGCCCCGTCGGTGCGGCATTCAACAACACCACCCTGCCCTTCGATCATCTGTTTCAGCGCAAATGCAGCTTCAACCGGGGCAAGATCACCCACGATGCCCGCTGGTTTTTTGGCCCCTTTCAGTGCCTCGGCGGCCATGGTCAGCGCCTCAGACCATGAGGCAGGGCGCAGCTTGCCGTTCTCGCGCACGTAAGGCTTGTCCAAACGCTGACGGCGCAGGCCGTCCCAGACGAAGCGGGTCTTATCGCTGATCCATTCCTCGTTCACCGCGTCATGGTTGCGCGGCAGAAAGCGCATGACTTCACGGCCCTTGGTATCCACGCGGATGTTCGAACCCAATGCATCCATAACGTCGATGCTCTCGGTCTTGGTCAGCTCCCACGGCCGCGCAGTGAAGGCATAGGGCTTCGACGTCAGCGCCCCGACCGGGCACAGATCGATAATGTTGCCCTGCAGGTTCGAATTCAGCGTCTGGTTCAGGTACGACGTGATCTCGGCATCCTCACCACGCCCGGTCTGGCCCATCTGGGTGATCCCGGCGACTTCGGTGGTGAAGCGTACGCAGCGGGTACAACTGATGCAGCGCGTCATCGCGGTGCCGACCAGCGGTCCAAGATCCAGATCATCCACCGCCCGCTTGGCTTCCTTGAAGCGCGTGCCCGACAGACCATAAGCCATCGCCTGATCCTGTAGGTCGCACTCGCCACCCTGATCGCAGATCGGGCAATCCAGCGGGTGGTTGATCAGCAGGAACTCCATCACCCCTTCACGGGCCTTCTTGACCATGGGCGAGTTGGTCTTGACCACCGGCGGCTGTCCTTCCGGCCCCGGGCGCAGATCGCGCACCTGCATCGCGCAGGAGGCAGCCGGTTTCGGCGGGCCGCCAACAACCTCGACCAGACACATCCGGCAGTTTCCGGCAATCGACAGGCGCTCATGATAGCAGAAGCGCGGCACTTCGACTCCGGCCTGTTCACAGGCCTGGATCAGGGTCATCGCACCATCGACTTCGATATCCTGCCCGTCGATATTGATCTTGCGGAGGTCAGACATTCTCTAGTTCGCCCTCAAATACACGCCAATGGCGCTGTTTCTTTCGATTTCCGTCTGCCCCAGTGAGCAGAAGGACTTGGGGTTGTCATAAGACACACCGTTCTGGGCCAGATACGCCTCGCCCTTGGCGCGCATCCGGTCCTTTTCGGAATCCGAGGCCACATAGGCGCGGATTTCCTGATCCGAGTACCCCAGTTTGTTCGCTTTGGATCGCAATCCCCACATCACTCCGATCGCTTTCATCCGGCGCCCGCTGATCGACGGGCACTGTTCCGAAATCTCGTTTGCGATGGCGATGTAGTAGAGTTCATTGTCGATCTCTTTGACATCCCTCAAAGGCGGCTTGGCCTCTGCCATTATCGGGAAGGTTAATACTGAAATCAGAGCAACTGCCTTCGCGCCGGGCGTGATCCTCCCGTTCGGTTTGGAAGGTCCACAACGAAGTTTTCTCCGGGCGCTATGCAATAGCTGCCCGGTCAATCCGCCGCGATATGCAAAACCCTGCTTCATGGTCTCTGGCAGGTTCCTGCAAATGTCAGTTTGTCATCCGCGATGCGCAGATTCTGGGGTTCCGTATCAGGTCCGACTTTCCAGGCGATTCTGGACGATCCGAAGTTCTGAATACAGAACTTGGTGCCTTCATAACGGCCGGCTTCGAGCGCGCCGTCCAACGACGCGGAAACACCTTTCACGGTCACGGTGAACTCGGCCGGCATGGCCTTTTTGTTTACCGCTTTCGCCTTGGCCCGGAAGGATTTGCCATCGAACGTGACCCGGTCATCCGGAGGTTTGACAAGGCCGCATGCCGTCACAAGCGACAAAGCCGCAACCGCCACTGTCAGCATCGATGCAGCCCTTGGCTTGCGGGTCGTATTTTCGCGTGCACCTGTCGACATCAGAACGCCGCCACCAATGCCATGAGACCGGTAAGGAACATGCAGGCCCATGCCACGACGTACAGCACGGATCGCAAACCGCTGTTGGGTTTGCCGACGCCGCGAATATGGACGAACAACATGACCAGTCTGGCAACCAACGCCACCGATGCGAAAAGGTTGACCCAGAACGGGCTTACACCCATCAAAATTGCGGCCACTGTAACAGCCAGAAACGCTGGCAGCGTCTCGGTACCATTCAGATAGGCCCGGTTCAGGCGGTAAGCCTTGTCCGAATAATCCTGATCCGGTGTCGCCCCCGGAGCCAGCCCTTTTCCCTGTTTGGCCAGCGCGGTGAACGGTGACAGAAACAGAACAACCAGGGTGAAAATCACCAATGCGGCGATTGCGTGGGAATATTCGGCATAGATTTCCATTGAGTTCACTCCGCAGCCATCGCACCCATGCGGCCCGATTTCTGAGCCTTGATGCGATCCTCGATTTCTTCACGGAAGTTGCGGATCAGGCCCTGGATCGGCCAGGCCGCCGCGTCGCCAAGGGCGCAGATCGTGTGGCCTTCGACCTGTTTGGTCACGTCGAACAGCATATCGATCTCTTCCAGTTCCGCCTCGCCTCGGACCAGGCGGTCCATGACGCGCATCATCCAGCCGGTACCTTCGCGGCAAGGCGTGCACTGACCGCAGCTTTCGTGCTTGTAAAACTTCGACAGACGCCAGATCGCCTTGATGATGTCGGTGGACTTGTCCATCACGATTACGGCCGCCGTGCCCAGGCCAGATCCCAGATCGTTGCGCAGGTGATCGAAATCCATGATCGCATCGCGCATGTTCTCACCGCGCACACAGGGAACGGACGAACCGCCCGGGATCACCGCCAGAAGATTGTCCCAACCGCCGCGAATACCACCGCAATGGGTTTCGATCAGCTGTTCGAACGGGATCGACATGGCCTCTTCAACCACGCAGGGGTTGTTCACATGGCCAGAGATCGCAAACAGCTTGGTGCCCGCGTTGTTCTGGCGGCCGAAGCCCGCGAACCAGTCGGCCCCACGGCGCAGTATCGTCGGCACCACAGCAATCGATTCCACGTTGTTCACCGTGGTCGGACAGCCGTAAAGACCCGCACCTGCCGGGAACGGAGGTTTCATCCGCGGCATACCCTTCTTGCCCTCAAGGCTTTCGATCAGGGCGGTTTCCTCGCCGCAGATATAGGCGCCGGCACCGTGATGCAGGAACAGGTCGAAATCCCAGCCCGAACCAGCGGCGTTCTTTCCCAGCAAGCCAGCGTCATAGGCCTCATCAATCGCCGCCTGCAGCGCCTCACGCTCGCGGATATATTCACCACGCAGGTAGATGTAGCAGGTGTGCGCGTTCATTGCGAAGGACGCGATCAGGCAGCCTTCGATCAGTGTATGCGGATCGTGGCGCATGATCTCGCGGTCCTTGCATGTGCCGGGCTCGGATTCATCCGCATTCACAACCAGATAGGCCGGGCGCCCATCGCTTTCCTTTGGCATGAACGACCATTTCAGACCGGTCGGAAAGCCCGCACCACCACGACCACGCAGGCCTGAGTCCTTCATGGTCTGGATGATCCAGTCGCGCCCCTTTTCGATCAGGCCAGCGGTGCCGTCCCAATGCCCCCGGGCCTGCGCGCCTTTCAGCGTGCGCTCATGCATCCCGTAGATGTTGGTAAAGATCCTGTCCTGATCCTTCAGCATCATTCGTTACCTTCAGCTGTCCTGACGCATGCGCCAGAGTTGAAAAATGTTCACGCCCGCATAGATGAATGCCGCCAACGCGGCAAAGTCAAACAGCAGCGCGTGTCGCGCCGTCAATCCCAACGCGGGGCCGACAAACAAGTTCATCGCAAGCCAAATCGTCATCGTCACTGCGATGACGATACCGATATGTCGGCCCTTTCGGGCTATGGCCTGTTCTTTGTCCTTGTCCATCACACATTGATGCCCCGGATGGGCACCGGCTATCACTCTTCGTATGTGCCGTCTTTCTTGGCACGTTTCGCAAACTCGGTTTCTTCACCAGCGGCCAGCTTGCCCGCCTGCTCGATCCAGCCATCCCGTTCGATCCGGCCCTTGAACTTCAAACGCGCGTCGACCCAAGCCACCTGATCAGGCGTCCAGGCGGCGATCTGGTCAAAGTGGTAGAGTCCCAGCTCGTTCAGCGTTTGCTCCAGCTTCGGCCCAACGCCTTTCAGCAGCTTGAGATCATCTGCCTTGCCATCCCGCGCAGCCGACAGCGTTTCAGGCGCATTTTCCTTGGCCTTCGCCTCAGCCGCCTGTTTCACTGCAGGTTTAGCCGGCGCAGGTGCTTTGGGAGGCATCGGAGCCGCCTTGGTCGCGGCAGCCTTGCCATCCTTGCCCAGCCAGGGCGTCAGGGTCGGCATTTCGGTTCCGTCGATCCGCTTGACCGTATCACCCAGATCCGTCGCCAATGCGACGCTGGCGTTATACTGCGTTCTGCCACTGTCATACTCGGTCAGACTGGTCAGGCCTTTCAGCGGTTCCGCCGCATAGCGCCCGTTCTGCGGACCCGGCGTCGGAACCTTGCCCGCCGCCAGATCGTCAATGATCTGGCCAAAGCTCTCGGCGGTCAGATCCTCATAGTAATCCTTGCCGATCTGCGCCATCGGAGCATTGGTGCAGGAGCCGAGGCATTCGACCTCTTCCCAGCTCAGCTTGCCATCGGCGGACAGTTCATGCGGCTTGGCGGCGATCTTTTCTTTGCAGACCGCAATCAGATCCTCGGCCCCGCAGATCATGCACGACGTCGTGCCGCAGACCTGGATATGCGCAACAGATCCAACCGGTTGCAGCTGGAACATGAAGTAGAAAGACGCAACCTCAAGCACGCGGATATAGGCCATTCCCAGCATGTCGGCGACGGATTCAATCGCCGGGCGGCTCAGCCAGCCCTCTTGTTCCTGCGCACGCCACAGCAGCGGGATGACCGCGCTGGCCTGACGCCCCTCGGGGTATTTTGTGATCTGCGCTTCGGCCCATTGCTGGTTCGCAGCAGTGAAGGCAAAGCTTTCGGGTTGTTCGGGGTAAAGACGGCGGAGCACTATTCCAGAACCTTCAGTTTGCTATCGGGTTTGTATTGCAGGCCCTCAACGGGGACAAACGCCGGCGGACTCATGAACAAGGCCGAACCAATAGTTTGCCAGGCTTCTCGAGGTGTGGCGCCGGAATTTTCCAACAACTTGCGCAACTCATGGCTGTCGTAACGGCCTGGATTTTCGATCACTAGATTGAAAGCGCGCTCGTCCAGTTCTTGGCGTCGCGAGAACAGCAAGTCCTGCGTGAGATAGTTTCGCGCCACAGCAGGCACAAGATAATTGCCTTCAGTGTCACGGACGATTGAGTTTTTGGCCGCCAGACCAATCAACCCGCGCCTCACGCTATCTTGTTTAGCAGCACTTGTGCTGACGGACTTGTCACTACCAGAGGCAAAGTACGCAGATTGTACTTCCGAGACTATTTCTTCGAACTTGATTCCATCAACACCCGCATCAACAACAACACGGTAGATCTCGGTCTCTTGCCACCCCTGATCCAACGCGCTTTGCCTGATTTGAACATCCTTGTAATAGCTGAATGCAAAGCCGATGAACGCCATCAAACCCGAGAGAGCGGCTATCGCCTTTAGAGCCTCGTAGAATTTAGACCACGTCACCGGTCAATCTCCCCGAACACCACGTCCATGGTCCCGATAATCGCGGCAACGTCGGCCAGTTGGTGACCTTTGGCAACGTGGTCCATGGCTTGCAGATGCAGGAACCCCGGTGCGCGCAGTTTGGCGCGGTAGGGTTTGTTGGTGCCATCGGCGACCAGATAGACGCCGAACTCACCCTTGGGGGCTTCGACTGCAGCGTAGACCTCACCGGCGGGGACGTGGAAACCTTCGGTATACAGTTTGAAGTGATGGATCAGGCTCTCCATCGAGGTCTTCATGTCCGAGCGTTTCGGCGGGGTGATCTTGCCGCGCGCCAGAACATCGCCGGGGCAATCACGGATTTTCGAGATGGCCTGACGGATGATGTGCAGCGACTGGCGCATCTCTTCCATGCGGCAGAGATAACGGTCATAGCAGTCGCCGTTCTTGCCAACGGGGATCTGGAATTCGAACTCGTCATAGCACTCATAGGGCTGCGCGCGGCGCAGGTCCCAAGCGAGGCCCGATCCGCGCACCATCACGCCCGAAAAGCCGTATTTCTGGATGTCATCCTCGGTCACAACACCAATATCGGCGTTGCGCTGTTTGAAGATGCGGTTTTCGGTCAGCAGGCCATCAATGTCATCGAGAACTGAGGGGAACTCATGGCTCCACGCCTCGATATCGTCCAGCAATTCCGGCGGCAGATCCTGATGTACACCGCCGGGGCGGAAATAGGCGGCGTGCAGGCGGGCCCCGCAGGCGCGCTCATAAAACACCATCAGCTTTTCGCGCTCTTCAAAGCCCCACAGCGGCGGGGTCAGCGCGCCAACATCCATTGCCTGCGTGGTCACGTTCAGCAGGTGGTTCAGGATGCGCCCGATCTCGGAATACAGAACCCGGATAAGCGAGCCGCGACGTGGCACTTCCACACCGGTCAGCTTTTCGATGGCCAGACACCAGGCGTGCTCCTGGTTCATCGGGGCCACATAGTCCAGACGGTCGAAATACGGTAGGTTCTGCAGATACGTCCGGCTTTCCATCAGCTTTTCTGTGCCACGGTGCAGCAGGCCGATATGCGGGTCGCAGCGTTCGACGATCTCGCCGTCGAGCTCAAGCACCAAACGCAAAACCCCGTGAGCCGCAGGGTGTTGCGGGCCGAAGTTGATGTTGAAGTTGCGGATCTTTTGTTCTCCGCTCAGCGCGTCCGTGCTGCCGTCATCGTATCTTGAGCCGTCCATCAACGCCCTCGTTTCTTCTTTTTCGCCTCAGCCCGGACCCGGACCTTTTCGGCTTCGGCCGCTTTCGCCGCGGCCCCTGCAAGCAAGACGCCCAAGGCGCCCAAAACGATCAGTTCGCCCATCATGTCAGCGTCGCTCCATCTCTTGCAGCTTCATGGCCATCATCCACAAAAGGACAATGACCACTGGCGAAATCACGCAAGCAAACGCCCAGTTCTTGTTGATCCCGAAATGCGGCAACAGCTTGGTCATCGGAATGACCGTTGCAACCACCACGATAATCCAGATCAAGAACTCCATGATTACGTCTCCTGTTTTTCGTCCCCTGGCAGAATGTAGTTCGCACCTTCCCATGGGGACATGAAATCGAATTGACGATATTCCTGAACCAGCGACACGGGTTCGTAGACCACGCGCTTCTGCGCCTCGTCGTACCGTACCTCGGTATAGCCGGTGGTCGGAAAATCCTTGCGCAGCGGATAGCCGCGGAAGCCATAGTCGGTCAGGATACGCCGCAGGTCCGGGTGGCCCGAGAACAGGATGCCGAACATGTCGAACACCTCGCGCTCGAACCAATTGGCCGAGGGGTGAACGCCCACGATCGAGGGCACCATGTCTTCCTCGCGGATCGAGACCCGCAGGCGGATGCGCTGATTCTGGTACATCGACAGGAAGTGGTACACCACGTCGAAGCGCTTGGCCCGTTCCGGGTAGTCCACACCGGTGATGTCCACCAACGTCGAAAACTTGCAGTTCGGATCGGACGTCAGGAATTCGACAAATTCCACAAGGTTCGACGGGGCCACATCAACGTTCAGCTCGCCGTGGGTGACATCCCAGGACAAAACGCAATCGGCCCGCTTCAGTTCCAACTGTGCGCCGAGTTCTTTGAGTGCTTCGCTCATCAGCTCTCTCCTCAGCGTACGATGGTGCCGGTGCGGCGGATTTTGCGCTGCAACTGCATCAGACCGTAAAGCAGGGCCTCAGCCGTCGGAGGGCAGCCCGGTACGTAGATGTCCACAGGAACAATCCGGTCACAGCCGCGAACAACAGAATAGGAATAGTGATAGTACCCACCGCCATTGGCGCAGGACCCCATCGAGATAACGTAACGCGGTTCCGGCATCTGGTCATACACCTTGCGCAGCGCCGGTGCCATCTTGTTGGTCAGCGTCCCCGCGACGATCATCACGTCGGACTGACGCGGAGAGGCGCGCGGAGCAATGCCAAACCGTTCGGCATCGTAGCGCGGCATCGAGGTGTGCATCATCTCAACCGCGCAGCAGGCCAGACCGAATGTCATCCAGTGCAGCGACCCGGTACGCGCCCAGTTGATGATGTCTTCGCTCGAGGTCAGCAGGAAGCCCTTGTCCTGCAGCTCGGCATTCAGGGCCTGGGTGGCGACTTCCTTGTCGACGCCAGCGGTGTTTGAGCCCGTCATCACTCCCATTCCAGGGCCCCCTTCTTCCATTCATAGGCAAAGCCGATCGTCAGCACCGCCAAGAATACCATCATGGACCAGAAACCCACATCGCTAATGTCGCGGAAGCCCACGGCCCAGGGGAACAGGAAGGCGATTTCCAGATCGAAGATGATGAAGAGAATCGAGACCAGGTAGAATCGGACGTCGAATTTCATCCGCGCATCGTCGAAGGCATTGAAGCCACATTCATATGCGCTGACTTTTTCAGGATCAGGATTGCGAACAGCAAGCACCACAGCCGCAAGAATAAGGACTATTCCAAGGCCTACGGCGACGGCCAGAAACACCAGGATCGGGAGATACTCCCGCAACAGCTCTTCCACGAGTGGCTCCTTTCCTGCGCGTCCGGTCCCGGGCGCGCCGTCAATTGGCGTGTTGACTGGACATTCTCTATCCGCGCGGGGTCAGAGGGTCAACCAAGCACAGGCGGCGAATGCCGTATTAATCTGCATGCCTGACCCCGATACACCGCCCGGATTTCGCTTTATCCAACAAACGGGAAGATGCTGCTAAACCTTACTATTCCATGCAGGTTTTCGTTTCTCGAAGAACGCACTGATTCCCTCTTGCGCCTCTTGTGTTTCCCACCTTTGGACCAGGGCGTTGATCGTTTGATCAATCACGGCATCGTCGATTTTCGGGCCCAACGCCTGAACAAGGCTTTTGGCGGACGATACGGCCCCGGGCGCGCAGGACAGATAAGGTTCCACATGGGCTTCCACCGCGTCCTCCAAACCTTCGGCGGGCACAGTCTCAGCCAGCAGCCCAAGCTCCACCGCCTCGCTCGCATCAAAAAGGCGCGCGGACATAAAGACACGGCGCGCTCGCGCTTCGCCCATGCGAGCAACGACGTATGGCCCGATCGTTGCCGGGATCAGACCTAGGCGGGTTTCCGTCAGGCCCATCTTCAGGCTGTTCACACCGATCGCAATGTCGCAGACGGCCGCCATGCCCACACCGCCCCCGAACGCGTTGCCTTGCAAGGCGCCAATCAACGGCTTGGGCAGGGTATTCAGGGCGTTCAGCATTTCGGCCAGCTTGCGTGCTTCGGTGAACCGTGTGGCGGGATCCGCTGCCATCTGGTCCTGCATCCAACCAAGGTCGCCCCCGGCGCAAAAGCTCTTTCCTGCCCCGGTCAGAACAACCACGCGCACGTTTTCATCCTTGCCCAGCGCCGCTGCCGCGTTGGTCAGTTCCGAAATCATTTGCGCCGACATGGCGTTGTGCTTTTCGGGTCGGTTCAGGGTCAACCTGGCGACACCACGCTGATCAACTGCAATATCGATCGTTTCAAACATCGTTTTTCTCCTGTGGGTCTTCACGGATCGCAGCCGCCAACAAGGTCGCCGCCTCGGCCGGATCTGTCTGCGCTGTGTCGATCCTGATATCGGGATTTGGAAACGGGTCGTATCTGCGCATCTCAACAGCCTGCCAGGTCGGCGGTGACCAATTGCGCAACTCGACCACGCGCTTTTCGACACGTTTTCGATGTTCGGTCTTGTCTGAGCACCAGAATTCCACATCAAGATGCCGCGCCCGGGCTCTCTCCGAAACACTGCGCCAAGCGTTTCGCGTCAGGCTGATCGGGTTCACACAATCGGCTATCACATCAAACCCCTGCTGCAAGGCACCAGTGGCAACGGCTTGTGCTGCGGCATAGCCGCCATCTGCAAGATCATCGACCTTCATATGCGACGACTGCATGGCGGTTTCGATCTGATCAATCCAAAGCCACAACGCGCCTGTCCGCTCCGCAACCATTCGGGCAATTGTCGTTTTGCCAACACCCGGCAAACCTGACAGACACATCAAAACCGGCACTCAGGTGCCCCGCATCGAACGGGCCATCTCTGCCGCTTCTTGCAGGATCGCGGCGTCCAGACCCGTGTCATAGCCCAACCGTTCAAGATGCGCCGCAACCGCCTCGGTCGCCACGTTCCCCGCCGCCTCCGGCGCGTATGGGCAGCCGCCCAAACCGCCGACCGCCGTATCGAAGACACGCACCCCGAGTGCCAGAGCGGCATCGATATTATCCATCGCCCGGCCATTCGTGTCATGAAAATGCCCCGCCAATCTTGTGACCGGCACCTGCTCGCGAACAGCAAGGATCATGCGCGCGATCTTGTCGGGCGTGCCCTGCCCGATGGTATCGCCCAATGAAATCTCATAGCAGCCGTGCGAAAACAGCACATCTGCCACTTCGGCGACTTTCTCCGGCGCTGTCGGTCCGTCATAGGGGCAGTCGGTCACGCAGGAAATATACCCGCGCACCGGCAGGTCGATATGGCGCGCTTCCTCCAGAATCGGTTCGAACCGCGCGATGGATTCCGCAATAGACGCATTGATGTTTGCCTTCGAAAACCCTTCGGATGCCGACGCGAATATGGCGATTTCGTCAGCATGTGCGGCAATAGCATCCTCATAGCCGCGCATATTCGGCGTCAAGGCAGCGTAGCGGACGCCAGCCGCGCGGGTAATGCCTGCCAAAACCGCTGCACTGTCTGCCATTTGCGGCACCCATTTCGGTGATACAAAACTCGCAACTTCGATGCGATTGAAGCCGGCATCGCTCAGGCGATTCACCAGCGCCACTTTCTCGGCCACGGGGATCTGACGCTGTTCATTCTGCAGACCGTCCCGGGGCCCGACCTCAAAGATTTCGACTCTGTCACCCATTCCTGCGCCTCTCCTGTGTTGTTCCGATCAACGGCTGAACCTGCCCCGACAATGACATGCGATGCATCACAGGGATAGGCTACTCCTCTTCCAGCCGAACAAGCGCGGCGCCGGCTTCGACCTGCGATCCGGGAGCGGCCAGAACTTCGGCAACGATGCCGTCACGTGCGGCCAGCAAGGCGTGCTCCATTTTCATCGCTTCCAGAATGGCCAAGCGGTCGCCCTCCGATACGGACTGACCAGCCTCGGCGAACACGGCCTTGACCAGACCGGGCATGGGCGCCTCGATCACGTTTGTGTTGCCGGATGCTGTGGTATCGCGATCCAGCGGATCGATCAGTTCAAACGCGTGGCCGTAATCGTCAAAAACCGTGATAACGGCTCCGTTGATGGCAACGCGAGGCATGGGCTGACCGTCCAGACGCCAGAGGCCATCGCGCCGCCGTGCCTCGATCTGTTTCTGGTTTACATACCACAGTTGCCGGTCACGCCCATCGACCTGCACGTCCAGATCGATAACATCGCCCCGGTGCAGCAGGTGAACCGCACGACGCAGCGGCTCCCACAGCGTGAAACCGGTCTCGTGATCCGTGTTTACAAGGCCCAGGGCCGCCATAGCGGCGGCCACGGAATGTCCGGCAGAGGGTTCTGTTTCCGAAGTCAGCCCCGGCAACTCCCGGCCAATCAACCCCGTATCGACGTCTCCTGCTGCAAATCCTGCATGCCGTGTCAGCGCGCCCAGAAATGCAAGGTTCGTGACCGTTCCAGCGACCTCGGTTTGCTGCAACGCACGGTGCAATTGCTCCAGCGCCGCCGATCGGGTTGGTCCATGTACGATGACCTTGGCAATCATCGGATCGTACCACGGGCTGATTATGTCACCGGCACGCACACCACTGTCGGCGCGGCAATCATCTGGAAACCGAAGATGAGAAAGCTGTCCGGTCGCGGGCAGAAACCCTTTTGGTACGTCTTCGGCGTAAAGCCGCGCCTCGAAGGCATGCCCGCTGATCGACAGATCTTCTTGACCGGCGGGCAGCTTTTCCCCGGACGCGACCCGCAATTGCCATTCGACCAGATCAACGCCAGTGATCGCTTCTGTCACGGGATGTTCAACCTGCAACCGTGTGTTCATTTCCATGAACCAGAACCGGTCCGGGCGCAGCCCCTCCGAGGCATCTACAATGAACTCAACGGTCCCTGCGCCCTTGTAGCCGATCGCCTCGGCGGCCCGGACACCTGCCAGCCCCATCGCCTCGCGCATCTCGGACGTCATCCCCGGCGCTGGCGCTTCCTCGATGACCTTCTGATGGCGCCGCTGTAACGAGCAGTCCCTTTCGAACAAATGCACGGCATGGGTTCCGTCACCGAACACCTGCACTTCGATATGGCGGGGTTTGGCGACGAATTTCTCGACCAGAACCGCGTCATTGCCAAACGCCGTCCGCGCCTCGCTGCGCGCGCTGTCCAGCGCGGCGTCGAAATCCTGCGGCTTTTCGACCAGCCGCATGCCTTTGCCGCCGCCGCCGGCAACCGCTTTGATCAGAACCGGGTAGCCAATGGTATCCGCAGCCCCGGCAAGGTGTTCCGGGTCCTGGTTTTCGCCGTGATAGCCGGGAACAACCGGCACACCGGCCTCCTCCATCAGAACCTTCGCGGCATCCTTCAATCCCATCTTGCGGATCGCATCGGCGGACGGTCCTATGAACGTCAGACCGGCAGCTTCGACTGCATCCACGAAATCGGGGTTTTCGGACAAGAACCCATAGCCGGGATGGATCGCTTGCGCGCCGGTCTTTAACGCCGCCTCGATGATCACGTTCCCTTTAAGGTAGCTGTCAGCAGGGGCCGCGCCACCGATATGCACAGCCTCATCGGCCATCTGGACGTGCTTGGACCCGATATCGGCGTCCGAATAGACGGCAACGCAAGAAACCCCCAGCTTTTGCGCGGTTTCCATCACTCGACAGGCAATCTCACCCCGGTTGGCAATCAGAATTTTAGTGAACACAAGCCCAGTTCCTCTCTGAACAAAAATCCCTCGACGAAGGATTTCTTCCCAAGAATTTTCGCAGAAACTTCTCTGCCATCACATCCTGAACACGCCGAAACGCGTCTCCTCGATCGGGGCATTCAACGCAGCGCTCAGCGAGAGGGCCAGCACATCGCGGCTTTTGCGCGGGTCGATGATGCCGTCGTCCCACAACCGCGCCGAGGCATAGAGCGGATGCGACTGCTCCTCGAACATGTCCAGCGTGGGCCGCTTGAATTCCGCTTCTTCTTCAGCCGACCATGTGCCGCCCTGCCGTTCGATCCCGTCGCGCTTGACCGTGGCCAGAACACCCGCCGCCTGTTCGCCACCCATGACCGAGATGCGCGAGTTCGGCCAGGTCCAAAGGAAGCGTGGCTGGTAGGCGCGGCCCGCCATGCCATAGTTGCCTGCCCCGAACGAGCCACCGACAAGCATCGTGATCTTCGGCACCGAGGTCGTCGCGACGGCAGTCACCATCTTGGCCCCGTGCCGTGCGATGCCTTCGTTCTCGTATTTCCGCCCGACCATGAAGCCGGTGATGTTTTGCAGGAAAACCAGAGGGATTTTGCGTTGTGAACAGAGTTCAACGAAATGCGCACCCTTCTGGGCTGCCTCTGAAAACAGCACGCCGTTATTGGCGATGATCCCGACGGGGCAGCCTTTGACATGGGCGAACCCAGTCACCAGCGTTTCCCCGAACCGCGGTTTGAACTCGTCAAAGCGCGAGCCATCCACCAGCCGCGCGATTACCTCGCGGATGTCATAGGGCGTGCGCAGATCGGCGGGGACCACCCCCAGAATCTCTTCAGGATCATAAGCGGGGTCCTCCGGGTTCGCCCAATCCACGGTCTGCGGCTTGCGCAGGTTCAGCGATGCGACGGCCCGGCGCGCCAGCGCCAGCGCATGGGCATCATCCTCGGCCAAATAGTCGGCTACGCCGGACAGGCGGGTATGAACGTCACCACCGCCCAGATCCTCGGAACTGACCACCTCACCCGTTGCGGCCTTGACCAGAGGCGGTCCGGCCAGAAAGATTGTCCCCTGCTCTTTCACGATGATCGTTACGTCCGACATCGCAGGCACATAGGCGCCACCCGCCGTGCACGACCCCATGACCACCGCAATCTGAGGGATCCCCTTCGCGCTCATCCGCGCCTGATTGTAGAAGATGCGACCAAAGTGGTCGCGGTCGGGAAAGACCTCATCCTGATTGGGCAGGTTCGCGCCGCCACTGTCGACCAGATAGATGCAGGGCAGATGATTTTCCTCGGCGATCTCCTGCGCGCGAAGGTGTTTCTTGACCGTCATCGGGTAGTAGGTGCCGCCCTTCACGGTGGCGTCGTTACACACCACCATGACCTCGCGCCTCTGCACCCGGCCAATGCCCGCAATGGCCCCGGCAGACGGCGCGGCATCTCCGTACATCCCATGGGCCGCCGTTGCACCGATTTCAAGGAAAGGAGAGCCCGGATCGAGCAAGTTCGCCACCCGGCGGCGCGGCAGCATCTTCCCCCGAGATTCATGGCGTGCACGGGACTTTTCACCGCCCCCCATACGGGCCGCTTCCGCAGCAGCGGAGATTTGTGCCAATGCCTCGAGATGAGCAGCGCGGTTTTGTTTGAAGCCCTCGGAGGTGGGCATGGCTTTGGATGTGAGTTTCATACCTTGACCTCTAATTTCAGCATTTGATTACTCAGCGGCATTGCAACAAGGAACACATTAATCAGAAAGGGAATGAATTTGGCGACGCCCGATGAAACGAAAGGTGCCATTGACGTTATACTGTCTGCTAGCACGTCTAGTATTCCCTGCGAAATTAGGAAGAAAATCGGGACAAACATCAAGATAAGTGAAACCAAGAAAAAGCTCAGCGCGTTACCAAGCCTAACTCTTAGAATGCTGTTACATTTCGCGCATTTACCTGCGGGCATATGGCCTTCAACAATATCAACACTCCCCGCAAGCATCCAAGACACCCATAGCGGAAGCGGTTCACAACAATTCGGGCACTTTAGGCCAGCCAGTCGTCGAAAAAGCCCAATCAATTGTTTGTTTCCTCTGCAGCCAAGTGCTTCAACTCTTTCCGAATAACCTTCCCCGTCACCGTCATTGGCAATTCTTCCAAAAACGCCACCTCGCGCGGATAGGAGTAATGCGCCAGACGGTCTTTGACCCAATCCTGCAACTCGGCCCCCGACGCCTCGGCGCCGGGTTTCAGCACGACATAAGCCTTGACGATCTCGGTCCGCAGCGGGTCAGGCTTGCCGACTACGCCCACGGTCGCTACCGCCGGATGGGTCAGCAGGCAGTCTTCGATCTCGGCGGGGCCAATGCGGTAGCCAGCCGAAGTGATCACGTCATCTTCGCGGCCGACAAAACGCAGGTATTCCCCCTCCCACACGCCGCGGTCGCCAGTGATCAGCCAATCGCCGCGAAACTTCTCGGTCGTGGCCTGGGGCCGGTTCCAATACTCCAGCATCATTGAGGCAGACCCCTGCCTGATCGCTACGTCGCCTTCCTCGTCCGTCGGAACACCATACTCGTCAATCACCGCGACCTCATGCCCCGGCACCGGTTTGCCGATGCATCCGGGACGCACCGGATAGTCCTCGGCGCAGGAAGACACGACCATGTTGCATTCGGTCTGACCGTAGAATTCGTTGATGGTCAGGCCAAACGCCTTTTCCCCCCAGGCCAACATTTCCGCGCCCAAAGGCTCTCCTCCCGAGGCGACAGAGCGCAGGCCGGGAATGCTCTGATCTGCCGCTTTCAGCATCCGCAGCGCGGTCGGCGGGAAGAAGACGTTCCGTACTCCACCCCGCGAAATCACGTCGGCGCACCCTTCGGGCGAAAACTTCTCGAGCCGCGCGGCAACCACCGGAATTCCCAATGCCAACCCCGGCATCAACACGTCGAACAGTCCGCCAATCCAAGCCCAGTCCGCAGGTGTCCAAAGGCAATCACCGTCCCGCAGATGGTTGTGGCTGATCGACACGCCCGGCAGATGGCCGGTCAGCACCCGATGCCCGTGCAAAGCCCCTTTCGGAGTCCCTGTTGTACCAGACGTATAGATCAAAACCGCAGGGTCGTCGGGGCCCGTGTCGGCAAAAGGCACCGGATCACCTGGTTCTCCGATCTGGTGTGCCAGCAAAGGTTCGGCCAGATCGCCCAGCAGCGCGGCCCCTTCGGCGTCGGTCAGCACAATCCGCGCCCCGGAATCCCCGACTCGCGAAGACAGAGCATCGCGGCGGAACAGCTTGAACAGCGGCACTGAAATGGCACCGATTTTCCAGATTGCCAGATGTGCCGCAGCGCACCAGACAGACTGCCCCAGCAACACACCAACCCTGTCCCCGGTCCGCACCCTGCGCAACAGCGCCCGTGCCAAACCATCCGCCAGAGCGCTGAGTTCCCCGTATGTCACGGATGAGGGTTCTTCACCGGTCAGATCCAGCAACGCCAATTTGTCCGGGGCCTGCGCCAAGCACTGCCGGGCCATGTTCAATTGCGCCGGACAATCCCAGCTGTGATCGGCGCGCAAACCCGGTATGACCTCAGTGGGACGCATGGGTTTTTTCCATTGTTTTACTGCGCTTTACCGCCGCTACCTCATTTGGCATTTCGACACGGATTTGACTCAGATCAGAGTCCGCCAGCCTTTGATCCGGCACCACAGCCTTATCAACATAACCAAAGGCATGAATATGACCAAGAAACTCGCCGCTTTGACCTTGTCTACTGCACTGGTTGCGCTGGCCGCGCCGGCTTTTGCACAATCGCAAGGGGACTGGACCGTGGGTATCGGTGTCGGCTACCTCGACCCGAAATCCGACAATGGCACTCTGGCCACGCTGGATGCCGAAGTCGGGTCCAGCACCCGCCCGATCTTTACCGCCGAGTACTTCGTCCGCGACAATCTTGGTATCGAACTTCTGGCCGCAACCCCGTTCAGCCACACCATCACGCTGGGTGGCATTGATGCCGCCAGCACCAAGCAACTGCCGCCGACCCTGTCCTTGAACTATCACTTCCCGACCAACAGCGCCTGGAAGCCCTATGTTGGTGCCGGTCTGAACTACACGATCTTCTTTGACGAAAAGTCCGCCTTGGGCGATCTCGACATCGACAATTCCCTTGGCGTCTCGCTGCAGGCCGGCCTGGACTACATGGTCACCGAACAAGGCTCGGTGCGGCTGAACGTGCGCTGGTTCGACATCGACTCGGACGTCACGCTGGACGGCGCCAAAATCGGCAAAGCCGAAATCGATCCGTGGCTGGTCGGTGTGTCCTACGTCCATCGCTTCTGATCCGTTCGCAATCCCGCCCCGCTGGTCCACTGGCCTGCGGGGCGAATTATCTCAGAGCATCTTGTTCATCATTTCGCGCCCGATCAGCATCCGACGGATTTCGCTGGTCCCGGCACCAATCTCCATCAGCTTTGCATCCCGGAAGATGCGACTGACCGCAGCGTCGGACAGGAACCCGGCCCCGCCCATTGCCTGAACCGCCTGATGAGCCTGCGTCATGGCCTGCTCCGACGCATAGAGGCAGCAAGCCGCCGCGTCCTGACGGGTCACGTCGCCCCGGTCACAGGCCTTTGCGACCTCGTAGATATAAGCTCTGGCCGAGTTCATCGCGGTGTACATATCGGCGATCTTGCCCTGCATCAGCTGAAAGGTACCGATTGGTTTGCCAAACTGCTTGCGCTCGGCCAGATAAGGCATGACCTCATCCAGACAGGCCGCCATGATACCGGTTCCAATCCCCGCAAGAACGACGCGTTCGTAATCCAACCCGGACATCAGCACCGAAACGCCTTTGCCCTCCTCGCCCAGAACATTCTCGAAGGGCACTTCGACATCTTCGAAGATCAGTTCGGCGGTATTCGACCCGCGCATCCCCAGCTTGTCGAAATGGGGTGAGGTCGAAAACCCGGTCATCTCCTTTTCGATCAGAAAGGCGGTGATGCCCTTGGACCCTGCGTCCGGATCAGTCTTGGCGTAGACAACCAGCGTATCGGCATCCGGGCCGTTGGTGATCCAGTATTTGTTGCCATTCAGCCGATAATGATCGTTCCGTTTCTCGGCCCGCAGCTTCATCGACACTACATCGGATCCGGCCGAAGGTTCGGACATCGCCAACGCGCCGACATGCTCACCGGAAATCAGGCGTGGCAGGTATTTCTGTTTCTGCTCGGCGTTGCCGTTCAGCTTGATCTGGTTCACACACAGGTTCGAATGGGCGCCGTAAGACAAAGACACCGAAGCGGACGCGCGAGCGATTTCCTCGACCGCGACCGTGTGCGCCAGATAGGACATTCCGGCTCCGCCGTATTCCTCGGGTACGGTAATGCCCAGCAGGCCCAGTTCCCCCATTTCCGTCCACAGATCATTCGGAAACGCGTTCGAGGAATCGATCTCGGCGGCCATCGGTTTGACCCGCTCCTGCGCCCAGCGATGCACCATATCGCGCAGGGCATTCACATCTTCGCCCAGATCAAATTGCATTGTTGCGGTGAACATCCGGGGCCTCCCTTGCCGGTTTAATGAACAGTTGTTCAATAACGACATACCAGCTTGCATCCGGCCGGTCAACGTTACGGTTTCACGATCTGCCAAAACGAAAAAACCGCCGCCCGTTGGCAGGCGGCGGTTTCTTTGAGAAATCAAGCGTGCGCCGCAGGCGCACTCAATCGGATTGCGCCTGATAGACTGCACCGACTTCGGATCGGATAATCCGCGCAATGACGCGACAGTCTTCAAGCGAAAACGTCAAAGGCACCCGCATATCCATGATGCCGGCCAGGATACGGTCACTCGCTGGCATCCGGGTGCTTTCCGCATAGCGCCAGCTGTCATAGCGCGAGGTAAAACCGGCCGGTTCCGCCCCGCCAAACCACTTCAACTCCACCCCTCGCGCGGCACAGCGGGCAATGACCTCTGCGATGCGGTCAGGGGGCCAGTCCAGCAGCAGAAACTGGATCGAAGACCCGACATAGGTCTCGGCCTCCGGGCGTTCGACAATCGTCAACCCGGGCGTTTGGCGCAAACCTGCCTCAACTTCTCTGTAACGTTCGTTCCAGCGCTGCACCTGACGGTCGAGATCCCGCAGTTGCGGGCGCAGAATCGCGGCCCGCAGATTATCCATGCGGCCAGAAACGTTAGGCGTGGTGTATTTGATGCGCTCGAAAACCTCCGGCCCGGGGGCGGCCAGATGCCGTTCATACAGCATGTAGGATCCTGACAGCATCGTGGCCTTGGCGGCCAGTTCCTCATCATTGGTGATCAGCAGCCCGCCTTCACCGGAATTGACATGCTTGTAGGTCTGACAGGAATAGCACCCGATGGCGCCCTGACGGCCCGACAATTGCCCCCGCCATGCCGCGCCCATCGTGTGGGCGCAGTCCTCGATCACCGTGACACCCGCCGCATCACACATCTGCATCAGCCGGTCCATGTCGCACAGATGTCCGCGCATATGGCTTAGCATCAGAACGCGTGCCTGAACCAACTTTCCTTCCAGATCGTCCAGATCGATCGTCAGGCTTTCCGTCACCCCGACAAACACCGGGCGGGCACCGACCGAGGCGATTGACCCCGGCACCGGAGCCAGCGTGAAGGCATTCGTCAGAACCGGATCACCCGGCTGAACCCCGACGGCCCGTAAGGCGGTCGCCAGCGCATACCCCCCCGAGGACACGGCGAGACAGTATTTCGCGCCGGTCTGCGCGGCAAATTCCTGTTCCAGCAACGCAGTCTCGCTCAGTTCCCCGGGCACCACGTTATAGCGATGCAGCCGACCGTGCCGGAGGACGGCCAGTGCGGCTTCGATTGCGTCTTCGGGGATGGGTTCCTGCTGCGTGAAGCTGCCAGAGAATGTTTCGGTCATGTGCCAGTTCTGATCCTGCAAAAGGTTCCGGTCAAGAGCTTACGCCGTCACGCCGATCAGGTCATTCACGACGTCGGGCAGATCATTGAAATGATGCAGCAGGGCGTCCGGTTCCAACGCGGCCATATCTTCGCCGGAAGGCCCGAACGTCACCAGGACCGACGGCACCCCGGCGGCGCGTGCCGTGTTGTGGTCGGTATCCGAGTCCCCAATCAGAACGCACTGGTCGGGGTGCCCGCCAGCACGGCGCGCGGCCTCGCGCAGGGGTTCAGGATCGGGCTTTCGCACCGCCAGCGTATCGGCCCCAACCAGCGAGGCGAAACGATCCCGCACCCCAAGACGCGTCAAAAGCAGATCGGCCAGAGCCTCGGGTTTGTTGGTGCAGATACCCACACCGTACCCTGTGGTTTTCAACGTATCGACTGCCTCAAGCGCGCCGGGGTAGAATTTGGTGTGGATGTCAATGGCTTCCGAATAGGCCTCGAGCAGAATTGGATAACACGCCAGCACTGTTGCCTCGTCATACGCTCCGACCCGTTTCAGCCCGTGGCTCAGCATCATGCGTCCGCCACGCAAGGCAACACCGGCGTCCTGTTCCCGCGTCAGAACATCGCCGTGCCCCATTTCACGAAAACAATGATTTGCCGCCGCCAGTAAATCGCCTGAAGTATCCGCCAAAGTGCCGTCCAGATCGAAGATCACCGTACGCATTTTGCCTCCTTGCTCGGCAGAAACCCGCCATGAGATGTTGCAAACGGCAATCTAGTTTGATGGGCGAACCGCTTGCGCCTTTGAAACCAGCGGATAAAACGGACGACAACAAAACACAAAGAGAAAACGATTTCATGACCACTGCCCTTGTCATCCTCGCCGCCGGAAAAGGCACCAGGATGAATTCGGAGATACCAAAAGTTCTGCATCCCATCGCGCAGGCCCCGATGCTGGTTCACGCCATGCGCGCAGGCGCAATTCTGTCCCCCGAACGCACTGTCATCGTCACCGGGCACGGGTCCGAGGCGGTCGCCAAAGCCGCGCGAGCCGAGGATGAAGACGTGCATATCGCCGTGCAGGAGGAGCAACTGGGCACCGCCCACGCGGTCGCGCAGGCACGCGGCGCGTTGGACGGGTTTTCCGGCGATATCGTGGTTCTGTATGGCGACACACCCTTTCTGCAACCGGACACTCTGGAACGGATGGTAGCCGCGCGGGCCGAGAACGATCTTGTCATTCTGGGGTTCGAGGCGGCCGATCCCGCCCGTTATGGCCGACTAGTCATGAAGGGCGACACACTGGAACGGATCGTTGAATTCAAGGACGCCTCCGAGGAGGAGCGCGCGATCACCTTCTGCAATTCGGGCCTTTTGGCCTGCGATGCTCAGACACTGTTCTCACTGATCGACGCGGTCGGGAATGGCAATGCATCCGGCGAGTACTACCTAACCGATGTTGTTGAAATCGCGGGAAGTCGCGGACTGAAAGTCACCGCTGTTGCCTGTGATGAGGCCCAGACACTGGGTGTCAATTCCCGCGCCGATCTGGCGGCGGCAGATGCCGTTTATCAAACCCGCGCTCGTGCAGAACTGATGGATCTGGGCGTCACGCTGATGGACCCGCAGACCGTGTACCTGGCTGCTGACACCGTGATCGGGCGCGATACCGTGATTGAACCAAATGTGGTTTTTGGCCCCGGCGTTACCGTGGAAAGCGGCGCAACGATCCGCGCCTTTTCGCATCTTGAAGGATGCCATGTCAGCCGCGGTGCCATCGTCGGCCCCTATGCCCGCCTGCGTCCGGGCACCGAATTGGCCGAAGATGCGCGGATCGGTAATTTCGTCGAAATCAAGAATGCCGAAATCGGTGAAGGTGCCAAGGTCAATCACCTCAGCTATGTCGGCGATGCCTCGGTCGGGGCCAGAACCAATATCGGCGCCGGAACCATCACCTGCAACTATGACGGCGTCATGAAGCACCGAACAACGATTGGTGACGATGTCTTCATCGGCTCCAACACTATGTTGGTGGCACCGGTCACGCTGGGCGACGGCGCAATGACGGCGACCGGCACGGTGGTCACTAGGAATGTCGATCCCGACGCACTGGCCGTGGCTCGTTCACGCCAGGAAAACAAACCGGGTTATGCGCGTAAATTGTTTGAAATGTTAAAGGCGAAGAAGGCTCGCCGCGACAAAGGAGCCTAAAATATGTGTGGTATTGTTGGCGTACTGGGACAGCACGAGGCCGCCCCGATTCTGGTCGAGGCGCTGAAGCGGCTGGAATATCGCGGTTATGACAGTGCGGGAATTGCAACGGTCAACAACGGCGCGCTGGGGCGTCGGCGGGCCGTGGGCAAGCTGGTCAACCTAAGCGATCTGCTGGTGCACGACCCATTGCCCGGAAAATCGGGTATCGGCCACACCCGCTGGGCCACGCATGGCGCGCCTTCGGTCACCAACGCCCACCCGCACAGGGCGGGCCCGGTGGCCGTTGTCCATAACGGCATCGTCGAAAACTACCGCGAATTGCGTGCTGAGCTGGCAGAAAACGGGATCGATTTCCAGACCGAAACCGATACTGAAACCGTCGCCCTGATGACCGAACACTACATGAAAACCGGTCTGAACGCGGTTCAAGCCGCCTTTAAAACGATCGACCGGCTGGAAGGTGCCTTTGCCCTGGCATTCCTGTTCGACGGAGAGGATGACCTGATCATTGCAGCCCGCAAAGGCTCTCCGCTGGCGATTGGTCATGGCGATGGCGAGATGTTCGTTGGCTCGGACGCCATTGCGCTGGCCCCGCTGACAGACAGGATCACATATCTCGAGGAAGGCGACCGCGCCGTCCTGACCCGCACGTCGCTGGAAATCCGCAATGAAAAGGGTGACCTAGCCAACCGGGAAACGCGCCGGATCAAACTGGATCACACCCGAACCGACAAGGGCGGGCACAAACATTATATGGCCAAGGAAATCGCCGAACAGCCGATCGTGGTGGCCGAGGCGATCCGGTCCTATCTGCCGACCGGTGGCGACCGGGTCGTGTTGCCCGATGCGGATCTGGATTTCACGAAACTGGATCGGTTGACCATGGTGGCCTGCGGCACAGCCTTCTATGCCTGCCTGACCGCAAAATACTGGTTCGAACAACTGGCCAAAATGCCGGTCGAAGTCGATATCGCCAGCGAGTTCCGCTACCGCGAGCCACCGATCACTGATCGCACACTGGCCCTGTTCGTCAGTCAGTCGGGCGAAACGGCGGACACATTGGCCGCGCTGCGCTATTGCGAGGGCAAGGCGGACAAGATCGTTTCGGTCGTCAATGTCCCCGAAAGCTCGATTGCCCGCGAAAGTGACATCGCCCTGCCGATCCACGCCGGCGTGGAAATCGGCGTGGCATCGACGAAGGCGTTCACGTGTCAGTTGAGCGTGTTGCTGATGCTTGCGCTCAAGGCTGCCGCCGACCGGGGCACGCTTAGCGACGAAGAACTGGCCGATCACGCCGCAGCTCTGCGCGGTCTGCCCACAATCCTGAACGCGGCGCTGGATCAAAGCCACGCCATCCGCAAATCCGCCCAGCGCCTGTCCGAGGCGCGCGACGTGTTGTTTCTGGGCCGGGGGCTGATGTATCCACTGGCCATGGAGGGGGCGCTGAAGCTCAAGGAAATCAGCTATATCCATGCGGAAGGTTATGCCTCGGGTGAATTGAAACACGGGCCCATCGCCCTGATCGACAAGCATATGCCGGTGGTTGTCATGGCCCCGCGCGACGCCGTTTTCGACAAGACGGTTTCGAACATGCAGGAGGTCATGGCACGCAAGGGCAAGGTCATTCTCATCTCGGACGATGACGGCATTACCGACGCGGAAGACGGCGTCTGGAACACGATCCGCATGCCGCATGTCCATACAAGCCTGGCGCCAATCCTGTATTCGGTGCCGGCCCAGTTGCTGGCCTATCACACCGCTGTCGCAAAGGGCACGGATGTGGATCAGCCGCGCAACCTGGCCAAATCCGTAACGGTGGAGTGAACCATGTCCAAACAATTCCCGGAACTGGACGACGCCCAACGCAAGTTCATCGAAGACCAGCACATGTTCTTCGTTGGCACCGCAGGGCCTGAAGGTCGCGTCAATATCTCGCCCAAGGGCATGGATTCATTGCGTGTTCTTGGGCCCAACCGGATCGTTTGGTTGAACCTAACCGGCAGTGGCAACGAAACCGCCGGTCATTTGCTGCAGACCAATCGCATGACGCTGATGTGGTGCTCCTTCACCACGCGCCCTCTGATCCTGCGCACCTATGGCACTGCACATACCCTGCACGTCGGCGACGATGGCTGGGACCAACTGGCCGCCCTGTTCCCCACTCATCGCAGCGCCCGGCAGATCTATGACCTCAGCCTCGACATGGTGCAGACGTCCTGTGGCTACGCGGTCCCGTTCATGGAATTCCAATCGGACCGCGACACGATGCAAAAGTGGGTCGACGGAAAATCCGACGAGGACATCCGTGCCTATTGGGTCGACAAGAACCACTCCACGATTGACGGCCACCCCACCCGTGCCCTGGATCAGAGCGGCGATGCCGGGTAGCTATCTCAACCAGATCAAGGCTCATGCCGACCCAGAGCGCGCAGACCAAATGGCGGCCTATCACAAGGTCGAGCGTCCTTATCTGGGGGTCGCCAATCCGGTTTTGAACGACCTCACCAAGTCGTGGCGGCAAGAGCTGGATGTTTCTGATCGCGTAAAAGTGGCGGACGCTCTGTGGCAGAGCAACATTCACGAGGCCCGTCTGGCTGCTGCCAAACTGCTGACGCAGGCCCGTATCCGGCCAGATCAGGCGGTCTGGGAACTGCTGCATAGCTGGTTGCCGGATTTTGACGCCTGGGCGGTGGCCGATCACGCCTGCATGGCAATGCAAAAGCGCCTTACAGCAGATCCCGAACGGCTGGATCAGGTGGAACTCTGGACCACCTCAGTTCACATGTGGACGCGCAGGGCTGCGCTGGTCGCCACCCTGCCCTGGACCAAGCAAAACCACCCCAAACCCGACGATCTGCAGCGCCGCGACCGTATTCTGGGTTGGGCTGCGGGTTATGTTCCCGATCGTGACTGGTTCATTCAGAAATCTGTCGCCTGGTGGCTGCGTGAACTGTCCAAACACGATCCGTCCCGCGTGATTGCGTTTCTGTCCGCGCATGGCAGCCAGATGAAGCCCTTTGCCCGCCGCGAGGCCGGCAAATACCTGAAAGATCAGTTGGAATAGACTTCAAGTTCGACCAGAGCGTCGAGCGGCAACAAAAGTGCCCGCATTGCATCCAGCGACAGGCGGCTGCCCCCGCTTTCAGGTCCCGGCGCCGGGACCAGCGCAATATAGGCCTGTGCCCCTGTACTTGGGACCAGAACGCGCCCCGTGAACTCGGTCTCGACCAAAGGGGTTTCCATCCAGCGTCCCGGCGTCGTGGGATCACCCAGCGCGGCGACGGTCGTTCTCGCGCCGATCCAACCAGCCGCAGTGGCGGCAACAGGTTCCGGTTCGATCGCTTCCCCGGCAGTCGCAGCATCCGGTTCGGCAGCGCCACCGCCACCGCCAAAGACCTGGTCCGTCGTTGACCGAACCGCGTCACATCCCGCCAACAAAGCGCAAAACACCAAAACCGCATATCTCATGGCCACAACCTATCGACCTGTGCCCATCTATGCCAGCGCAAAGGAAACTTCACCCTTGTCGTGGGCAGGCCGCAGCTTTACCTATGTCGCATGACAGCTCCACTTATCGACCCGTTTGCGCGCGCCATCACCTACCTCCGTGTTTCCGTCACGGATCGCTGCGATTTCCGCTGCGTCTATTGCATGTCCGAAAACATGACGTTCCTGCCCAAGAAGGACCTGCTGACTCTCGAGGAGCTGGATCGCATGTGTTCGACATTTGTCCGGCTGGGCGTCGAAAAGCTGCGCATAACCGGCGGGGAACCACTGGTACGCCGTAACATCATGAGCTTTTTCAACGCCATGACCCGGCATCTGGACAGCGGCGCGCTGAAAGAGCTGACGCTGACAACCAACGGATCACAGCTAAACCGTTTTTCCGAGGACCTGTATGCCGCGGGCGTGCGCAGGATCAACGTGTCGCTGGACACGCTGGATGACGACAAATTCGCCCGCATCACCCGTTGGGGACGCCTGAAACAGGTGCTGAACGGCATTGATGCCGCACAAAAAGCCGGATTGCGGATCAAGATCAACGCCGTGGCTCTGAAAAGCTTCAACGAGGAAGAACTGCCGCTGATCACCCAATGGTGCGCCGAGCGTGACATGGACCTGACCTGGATCGAGGTCATGCCGATGGGGGACATCGGCAACGAAGATCGTCTGGATCAGTACTGGTCACTCAAGGATGTACGGGCCGAATACGAAAACCACTACCGGGTCACCGATCTGGCCGAGCGGACCGGCGGCCCTGCGCGCTATGTCCGGCTCGAGGAAACGGGGCAGAAGATCGGCTTCATCACGCCGCTCAGCCACAATTTCTGTGAAAGTTGCAACCGCGTGCGGCTGACCTGCACGGGCGAGCTGTACATGTGCCTGGGCCAGGAAGACATGGCCGATCTGCGCGATCCGCTGCGGGATCATCCGGATACGGAACAACCGCTCGAAGACGCGATCCGCGCTGCGATCAACCTCAAACCCAAGGGGCATGATTTCGACTATTCCCGTCAGGCGGTAGATGGCCAGATGAGCCGCCACATGAGCCACACAGGCGGCTGACATGCCGCGCCGGAATGGCCAGACGCTGCTTTATCGATTGTATTGCGGCCTGACCTCAATTGCCGCACCGCTTGTCTGGCGTACCGTGCGCAACAAACTGCAGGCCGCAGGGGTTCCCCAGGCACGGCAACAGGAACGCCTCGGCCACGCAAGCCAGCCCCGTCCAGATGGCCGCCTGATCTGGTTTCATGCCGCCAGCGTCGGGGAAAGCCTGTCCGTTCTCAGCCTGATCAATCGGCTTGCGGAAAAGTTGCCAGATGCGCATTTCCTGATCACATCCGGCACTCCGACCTCGGCGGCCCTTATCGAAAAGCGCCTTCCGCCCAGAACGCGCCACCAGTACCCGCCGCTGGACACCGGCGGCCCCGTCGGACAGTTTCTCGCCCATTGGAAGCCCGATGCCGGGATCTTCGTCGAAAGCGAAATCTGGCCGCACCTGATTGTCGAGGCCTCGCACCTGGGAACGCCGCTTGCCCTGCTCAATGCCCGACTGTCGGATAAATCAGTCGCTGGCTGGAAAAAGCGTCCGCAAACAGCGCGCTTCATCCTTGAACAGTTTCGCTTGTTTTTGACCCAGAACGACAAGGCGGCGGCCAACCTGCTGGCCATGGGGGCACCGGCAGATCGGGTCAAGCCCGGGACCAACCTCAAGTCGATGTCCGACCCCCTGCCCGTGAACAAGGAAACGCTGACCAGCATCCGCAGCCAGATTGCCGGGCGGCCGGTCTGGATCGCCAGTTCCACCCACGCCGGGGAAGAGGAAATCGTGCTGGCGGCCCACGCGCAATTGCTGGAAAGCTGGCCCGACCTGCTACTCCTGCTGATCCCCCGCCATCCTGAACGGCGCGAAGATGTCGGTGCATTGATCCAGCAGGCCGGCTTTTCCATGTCGCTGCGCTCTGCCGACATGCCGATCACGGCAGACACGCAGGTTTACGTCGCCGATACCCTAGGCGAAACCGGAACATGGTATGCCTTGTGTCCGATCGTATTTTTGGGCGGCTCGCTTAAGGAAATCGGCGGTCACAATCCGTTTGAACCGGCACAGGCCGGCGCGGCCGTCATTACCGGGCCGGGGTATTTCAACTTTGCCGAAACATTTGCGCCTCTGATCGAAAGTGGCGGCACAATCGAGGTGCGGACAGCACAAGACCTTGCCACCGCCGTCACCACTTGGCTGAGCGACAAAGTGGCATTAGCGGAAGCCCAAAGCGCCGTCAAAACCTGCGTGAACACTCAAAAATCGGCGCTGGACGACGTCACGGATACACTCTGCAAGTATCTTTCTCTCACGTGATCGCCCGTGGGGTCCACGCTTCATCTGGCTAAAAATATCCCGGGGGAGGCGCGCCATGGGCGCGACGGGGGCGGAGCCCCCATCGCCTTTGCCGTCAGGCGGTCGGCATCCTTTGCTCGACAATCTCGGCCCACCAACTGCATCCTGCCGGAATGGCCTCATCATTGAAGTTGTATTGCGGGTGATGCACCATCGCCGTATCGCCGTTGCCAACCAGAATATAGGCACCCGGACGTTCTTCCAGCATAAACGCAAAATCCTCGCCGCCCATGACCAGAGGCGCCTCCTCGCAAGCGCCTGAGACTGAACGCGCCACGTCTGCCGCAAAATCGGTCTGCTCGTCGCTGTTCACCATGACCGGATAGCCCCGGATATAGGTCACATCAGCGGTCCCACCGTAAGTCGCGGCAACGCCGTTGCAGATTTCGTTGATCCGGCGCTCAGCCAGATCCCGCATAGCATTGCTCATGGTGCGCACGGTTCCCTTGATCTGAACCGTCTGAGGGATGACGTTGAAAGCCTTGGAAGAGGTTTCGAACGAGGTTACGGATACCACAATCTGATCGACCGGATCGGCATTACGCGAAGCGATGGTCTGCAGCGCCAAAACAGCATTGGCGGCCAGGACGGTCGTATCAACAGTTTCATGTGGTTTGGCCGCATGGCCGCCAAGGCCTTCGAACGTGATGTCGAACTGGTCAGTAGCTGCAAAGAACGCACCCGGACGGATCGCAAACGACCCTACAGGCTTACCCGGCCAGTTGTGCATTCCATAGACTTCCTGAATATTCCAGCGATCCATAATGCCATCTTCGCACATCTCGCGCCCGCCGCCGCCGCCTTCTTCGGCAGGTTGGAAGATGACCACAACCGTTCCATCGAAATTGCGGGTTTCAGCCAGATATTTTGCGGCCCCCAACAACATCGCCGTATGCCCGTCATGGCCACAGGCATGCATGGCACCCGGAGTTTTCGATGCATAGTCCAGACCGGTCGCCTCATGGATCGGCAGCGCATCCATATCCGCGCGCAGCCCGATGACCTTGCCTTTGGTATCCGACTTGCCCTTGATTACGCCGACAACGCCGGTTCGCCCGATGCCGGTTACAATCTCGTCACAGCCGAATTCCTTCAGCTTGTCGGCGACCACCGCGCTGGTGCGATGCGTTTCGAACAGTATTTCCGGATTTTCATGAAGATCCCGTCGCCAAGCGGTGATTTCTTCCTGCATCTCGGCAAGGCGGTTCTTGATAGGCATGTCATTCTCCCCTGTGTGTCATGCGACAGGCATTCGTCGTTCCACCACTTCCGCGTACCAACTGCAGCCCGCGGGTATGGCTTCGTCATCAAAGTTATATTCAGGATGGTGGCACATGGCGGTGTCCCCATTGCCAACAAAGATGTAGGCGCCCGGCCGTTCTTCAAGCATGTAGGCAAAATCTTCCGACGGCATGATCGGATCGACGCTATCATTCACCTTGCCGGCAACAGCTGCCGCAGCTTCGGCCGCATAGCCTGTTTCCGCATCGGTATTGACAGTCGCCGGGTACCCCGGCGTCCAGATCACTTTTGCCGTTGCACCAAAGGCCGAGGCCGTGTCCTCGGCGATCCGGCGCACCCGCTCTTCCGCGATGGCGCGATACTCGGGATCCAGCGTTCGCACCGTGCCTTGCAACCGCACCGTATGCGCGATCACGTTCGACGCAACGCTATCAGTCACGAAGGTGCCGACCGTCAGCACCACACGCTTGATCGGATCGACGGTGCGCGACACAACCGACTGCAAAGCCACGACAATATGAGATGCGACAAGTGTTGTATCCACCGCATCATGCGGCGCGGCGGCGTGCCCGCCCTTGCCCGTCACAACAATCTCGAACTCGTCGGACGAGGCCAGCAAGGCACCAGGTCGAATGGCGAACTCTCCCACCGGAAGACCCGGCATATTGTGCATGCCGTATACTTCCTGAATGCCCCATCGTTCCATCAGGCCATCCTGACACATCGCCAATCCGCCCGCGCCGCCTTCTTCGGCGGGCTGGAAAATCAGAACAACGGTGCCATCAAAATTCCGGGTCTCAGCCAGATACTGTGCCGCCCCCAGCAGCATCGAGGTATGGCCGTCATGCCCGCAGGCATGCATCTTACCCGGCACGGTCGAGGCATAGTCGAGCCCGGTTGCCTCTTCGATGGGCAGCGCATCCATATCGGCGCGCAGACCCACGACACGACCCTTCGTGTCGGTCCGCCCCCGGATCACGCCAACAACGCCTGTTTTACCGATACCGGGCGTAATCTCATCCACGCCAAACGCTTTCAGGCGCTCTGTTACAAAGGCGGCCGTTTCATGGACGTCATACATCAATTCTGGGTTGGCATGCAGGTGGCGGCGCCATTTGGTGATCTCGCCATGCATTTCGGCTAGCCTGTTTTTGACGGGCATTTTCATCCTCCTGTGACAAGAGTTTCAATATCGACCAAGTGGCCACAAATCTCAGGCCCCGAGCTTGTTTACCAGCCGCTCCATAAATCTGTGACCTTCATTGAACTGTGCAATCGTTATGAACTCGTTCGGCTGATGGGCCTGTGCAATATCGCCGGGGCCGCAAATAACCGCTGAATAGCCCGCTTCCTGAAACTGTCCCGCTTCAGTCCCGTAGCTGACAACATGCGAGGCATTGTCCCCCGTCAGGGATCGCACCAAGGCCTCGGCCTCTCCATCAGGTTCGGGCACCAGCGCCGGTACTGCAAAATCCTCGGCCACGTCGATGCGCGCTTCCGGGTGGACCTGCTGCATCCGGGCTTCGATCTGCCGCACCTGCTTCAGATAGTCCGTTCTCCAGTGCGATGCCTGTTCACCGGGCACCACTCGGAAATCCATCATGAACCGGCAGTCCTTGGCAGTGATATTGTGCGCCGTGCCCCCTTCGATCATCCCGACATGGCAGGTGGTCCAGGGCGGGTCGAATATCGCGGCGACATCACTCGGTTCGGCTGCCATATTCTCGGCATTACGATCGTTGGCCCAATCGATCAGCGGCGCCGCCGACATGATCGCGTTGACCCCGGTATGCATGATCGAGCTGTGGACCTCAAACCCGACAACATGTGTATCATACCCGAAGCTGCCCTTGTGGCCCGTGACGGCCTGCATCATCGACGGCTCGCCCACGATCACCGCGGATCCTTTGGGCAGAACCTCCTGCATGGCTTCGATCATCGGCGGGGCTCCGGTGCAGCCAACCTCCTCATCAAAGCTCAGCGCCAGTTGCAGAGGTCGTTTGAGATCCGCGTATTGCGCCTCGACCAATGCCCAGATGGCCAGTGCGTCAAAGCCCTTCATGTCGCAGGTTCCGCGTCCGAAATATTTGCCGTCTCTTTCAAAAACAGTGAAAGGGTCGCTGTCCCATGGCTGCCCGTCAACGGGCACGACATCGGTATGGCCGGACAGGACAACCGCCCCTTCCTGCCAGGGGCCAACATGGGCCAGCAGGGCGGCTTTGTGAGGCTGGTTCGGATCGGGCCAGCGATGCGACGTGATGCCGTGGCTGGCCAGGTAGGCTTCGACCCAGTCCACCAGAGGCAGGTTGGTCTCACGGCTCACCGTCGGGAACGAGATCAGGTGCGTCATGATCTCAAGCGGCGTCAGGCGGTGCGGCATGAGGATCAGTAACCGCTATCCGTGGTTAGGACGAAGTGACCCGGCTCGACCTCGCGGTATTCCGAAGGTTCGGGTTTATAGCCGATTGGATGAATTGGCGACGGGATCGGCTTGAAATTCAGATCCTTTTCCGATTTCCGCTGGTTCGGATCGGCAATCGGAACAGCCTTCATCAGCGCCTGAGTATAGGCGTGCTGCGGGTTCTCGAACACCCGGGCACGCGGGCCAAGTTCGACAATGCGGCCCAGATACATGACGCCGACATGGTGGCTGACCCGCTCGACCACGGCCATATCGTGGCTGATGAACAGATAGCTGAGGCCAAGTTCCGACTGAAGCTCCATCATCAGGTTCAGAACCTGCGCCTGGACCGATACGTCAAGCGCCGATACCGCCTCGTCCGCGACGATCAGTTTGGGGTTCAGCGCCAGCGCTCGGGCAATCGCGATCCGCTGCCGCTGACCACCCGACATCTCGTGCGGGAAACGACGCATGAAGCTGCGCGGCAACTGTACCTTGTCGAACAGTTGCGCCACACGGTCCTGCAACTCCGAGCCTGACGCGACACCGTAGTTGCGCATCGGTTCGGCCACCTGATCGATCAGCTGCATCTGCGGATTGAGCGAGGCGAACGGGTCCTGAAAGATCATCTGCATATCCAGCCGCGCTTTGCGCAGACCCGCAGAATCCAGTTTCATGATATCAAGGCCATCCAGATTGACCTCACCTGCCATCGGCTCGACCAGCCGCAGGATCGACCGACCCGCCGAAGATTTGCCGCACCCTGATTCGCCCACAAGGCTCAGCGTCTGGCCCTTGTTCAGGGTGAACGAAACGTCTTCGACCGCGTGCACATTGGAAATCGTGCGGCGCAGCAGCCCACCCTTGACGGGGAACCGGGTGGTCAGGTTCTTGACGGACAGCAGAACTTCTTCAGTGCCAGGGATTGGCGCGATGTTCTGCCCTTCGACACCCAGCAGCTTCATCGGTTCCGGGGCCGATTTTCCCTGCATTTCGCCCAGTTTCGGAACAGCGGCCAGCAGCGCCTTGGTGTAGTCGTGCTGCGGATTCTCAAAGATCTCCTTGACCGTGCCCTCTTCGACCTTGTTGCCGCGGAACATGACCACGACGCGGTCGGCCATCTGCGCCACAACCGCCATGTCATGCGTGATGAACATCACCGCCGTGCCGGTTTCCCGCTTGAGCCGGTCCATCAGCGCAAGAATCTCGGCCTGAATGGTCACATCCAGCGCTGTGGTGGGTTCATCCGCAATCAGCAGGCGCGGCTCGCAGGCCATGGCCATGGCGATCACCACCCGCTGGCGCATGCCGCCGGACAACTCGTGCGGGTATTGCTTCAGTCGCCGTTCGGGTTCTGGAATGCGGACCTGACGCAGCAGTTCCAGCGCGCGGTCCTCGGCCTGCGACTTGGACAGGTTCTTGTGGATCCGCAACCCTTCGGTCAACTGCCGGCCGACGGTAAAAACGGGGTTCAGCGCTGTCATCGGCTCTTGAAAGATCATTCCGATCTCGTTGCCGCGAATCTGTTTCATCAGATTCTGATCGGCCCCAGACAGGTCCATTTCGGTCTTGTCGCGCCGGTCAAACAGCAGTTGCCCACCCGCGATCTCACCGCCGCCGAATTCCACCAGCCGCATCAGCGACAAAGACGATACCGATTTCCCTGAACCCGATTCACCAACGATACATACGGTTTCGCCGGGATTGACCGAAAACGAGACATCTTCGACCCCGACCACCGGACCATCCTTGGTCTGAAATTCGACCCTGAGATTCTTGATCTGGGCAATAGGCTGATCCAGCACGCGCACGCTCCCCTTGGCGGCTTGTTATTTTTGAATGCCAAACGCTAAGGCGGCAGGAAGGGAAAAGTCAAACCCATTGCAGGTTTTCCTTAAGGCAAGGCTTGCAATTTTCCAAAACTCTGTTTCGATACGCCGCGTAACCGTTTTTGGGAGATGGCGGAATTCGCGAAGCGTGGCTTGCATACATGTTTCTTTTCAGCGCCTTACAATCCCACACGGCAACGCCAAACCCGCAGGCCTTGCGGAGATAATCGAGACACGAATGTGTCCAACATGGAGTGTATGATGAAAATCAAAACCCTTTTGCTTGGTGCGATTGCAAGCACGGCGATGGCCCCGATGGCCTTTGCCGAGCGCGGATCGGACGGCAATGTCAGCATCATTTACTGGCAGGCACCGTCGATCCTGAACCCGTTCCTTTCGGGTGGTACCAAGGATGTGGAATCGGCATCGCTGGTGATCGAACCGCTCGCCCGCTACGACCAGGACGGCAACATGGTGCCTTATCTGGCATCCGAAATTCCAACCGTTGAAAACGGCGGTGTCAGCGAAGATCTGACCTCGATCACCTGGAAAATCGCACCGGGAATCACCTGGTCGGATGGTAGTCCGTTTACTTCTGCCGACGTGAAATTCACCGCTGACTACTGCATGCACCCCGAAGGTGGCTGCGCGCAGGTGACCAAATTCGAAGGTGTCACATCGGTCGAAGCAGTGGACGACCTGACCGTAAAGGTCACGTTCGATGCACCGACCCCGTTCCCCTATGGTCCGTTTGTCGGCGGCGAAAGCCCGATCATTCAGGCCGCACAGTTTGCCGACTGCCTGGGCGCGAAAGCCCCCGAATGCACCGAGCAGAACTTTAACCCGATCGGCACCGGCCCGTTTGTCGTCACTGAGTTCAAGCCGAACGACGTGATCACCATGAAGGCCAACGACAACTACCGTGATCCGGCAAAACCTGCCTTTGCGACGCTGACTTTCAAAGGTGGCGGTGACGCAACTGCGGCGGGCCGCGCGGTGATGGAAACCGGCGAGTTTGACTATGCCTGGAACCTGCAGCTGGCACCCGAGGTGATCCAGCAGATGCAGGAAGGCGGCAAGGGCACTCCGGTCGCAGGCTTCGGCCCGCTGGTCGAGCGCATCATGCTGAACCAGACCAACCCGTCGCCCGATCTGCCGGAAGGCGAGCGTTCGACTGCTGCGCATCCGCACCCGTTCCTGCAGGATCCTGCGGTTTACAAGGCGATGTCTCTGGCAATCGACCGTCCGCTGCTGGTGGAAATCGGCTATGGCCAGGCCGGTCAGGTCACCTGTAACTGGGTTCCGGCCCCGGCTGCCGTGAATTCGGACACCTTTTCCTGTGACACGCAGGACATCGAAGGTGCGAAGAAACTGCTGGATGACGCGGGTATCGTAGACTCTGATGGCGACGGCGTGCGTGAAAAAGACGGCGTTCCGCTGAAGATCGTCTACCAGACCTCGACCAACGCCGTCCGTCAGGACTTCCAGGCGCTGATCAAGGAATGGTGGAGCCAGATCGGTATCGAAACCGAGCTGCGCAACATCAACGCGTCGGTCTTCTTCGGCGGTGACCCGGGTTCGCCCGACACCTTCCAGAAGTTCTATGCGGACGTTGAAATGTACGCCAACACCTTCAACGGCACCGACCCGCAGTCCTATCTGGGCAACGGCTTGTGCGACAAGGCTCCCAAGCCGGAATCGCAGTGGCAGGGTGAAAACATCAGCCGCTTCTGCAACGAAGAATTCGACAAGCTGCATGGTCAGCTGGCCGAAACCGCCGGTGCGGAAGAGCGTGCGAAAATCGCCCGTCGTCTGAACGACATCATGGTTGAAAACGGCGGTATGATCCCGCTGGTGCACCGTGGCCGTCTGTCGGCGCACGCAAACACCCTGGGTGGCGTGATCCTGAATGTTTGGGACAGCGAGCTGTGGAATGCAGCAGACTGGTACCGCAAGACCGGATCCTAAACATCAAGTTGCAAAGCTGCGCCCCGATCTGTATCGGGGCGCGGTCATTTGCACACCACTCCAACAAGAAGACGCACAATAAAGGCGCCTTTTGATGCTCAACTTCACCATCAGACGACTGATTCTGGCCGTTCCGACGCTCCTGTTCATCAGTCTCGTCATCTTCCTGCTGCTTGAACTCGCACCCGGCGATCCCATGGCGCAGGTTCCGCTTACCGTCCCCCCCGAAGTCAAAGAGAAGATGCGCGAGGCGCTTGGCCTCGGGCAGCCGATGCATATCCGGTTCTGGAAATGGATCGTGCAGTTCTTCTGGATTGAACCGCAGGTGCTGATCGACTCGATGTTCGGCACGACCTTCTCCGAAGGCGATCTGCGTGTGATTTCGTGGCAGACCCGCTCGCCCGTCATGGACATCGTCGTTCAGCGTATCCCGCAGACCCTGTGGGTCGTCGGCACCGCCTATGTGGTCGCCATCCTGATCGCGCTGCCCATCGGAATCTATTCCGCGTACCGCCAGTATTCCTGGTTCGATCAGATGGGCACATTCGTGTCGATGGTCGGCTTCTCGGTCCCGCCCTTCTTCTCGGGCGTGCTGGTGATCGTGATCTTCTCGGTCCAACTTGGCTGGTTCCCGTCAATCTATGACACAACACATGTGGTCGATAGCTGGGACAGTTTTGTCGTGCAGCTGAAGCAGATGATCATGCCTGTCATGGTTCTGGCGCTTCAGATCACCGCACAACTCAGCCGGTTCATGCGCGCCTCGATGCTGGATAACCTCAACCAGGACTACGTCCGCACCGCCCGCGCCAAGGGCCTCAGCGAATACACCGTCGTGATGGTCCACGTGCTGCGAAACTCGATGATTCCGGTTGTCACCGTGATTGCTCTGGGCATCCCGGCCATCTTCGGCGGCGCCATCATTACCGAGCAGGTCTTCAAGGTGAACGGCATCGGCCAGTTGCTGATCGGGGCCATTCAGGCCAATGACCTGCCGATGGTGCAGACCCTGACCTTCATCTTCGCCGTCCTGATCGTGCTGTTCAACCTGATCGCAGACGTCCTGTATGGCATTCTGGACCCGAGGATTCGCTATGACTGATCATGATCGCACGGATTCTCTGGTTCCGGACGAAGGGCTTGCCCCGGCCTCGACCGCCCTGCCAACGGCAGACGTGCTGGAGGAACTGGCCACCCCGCCCCGCAGCCAGTGGCGCGATGTCTGGGATCAGTTCAAGACCCACAAGGGCGCGATGATCGGGGCCATCCTGTTTATCTTCATCGTGGCCGGCGTCTACATTGGTCCTTATCTGTGGAGCATCGACCCGACACAGATCGACATCCGGTCCCGCAATCAGGGGCCAAGCTGGTCGCACCCGTTTGGAACAGACCAGTTGGGCCGTGACATTCTGGCCCGTATGATGTCAGGCGGGCAAACCTCGGTCTCTGTGGGCATCACCGCGATGTTGCTGGCGTTGTTCCTGGGATCTTTCATCGGCGTTCTGGCCGGGTTCTTCAAACGGCTGGACGGGCCGTTGATGCGCCTGACCGATCTGTTCCTGGCCCTGCCCCTGCTGCCATTGCTTCTGGTCATGATGCTGCTGTTCCGCGAACCGCTGTCGGCGGCATTCGGGCTGGAGCGCGGGATCTTCATTCTGATCGTCGCTGCAATCGGCGTCACGTCATGGATGCCGACCGCACGGATCGTGCGCGGAGATGTTTTGGCGATCAAGGAGCGGGAGTTCGTTCTGGCCGCACGCTCGATCGGGACAAGCAACGGACAGATCATCACACGGCACATCCTGCCCAATGTGCTGTCCCCGATCATGGTATCCGCCACGCTGGGCATCGCCACCGCGATCATCACCGAAAGCGCACTGTCCTTCCTGGGTCTGGGCTTCCCACCGGACTTCCCGACCTGGGGCCGTTTGCTGTTTGACGGTGTCGACTATCTGCAGCAATACCCTGAGCGCGTGTTCTGGCCCGGTCTTGCGATCTCGCTGACAGTGCTAAGCGTCAACTATCTGGGTGACGGTCTGCGCGACGCTCTGGACCCGCGTATTCGCGGACGTTGAACCAAGTCAGCCGGCGCGTTTCAGCGTGCCGGCCAACACGACGATCAGTACCGCCAGCGGTATCAGCACCGAAAACGCCATTCTCAGGCCAAACAATTCGGCCAGAAACCCGATCAATGGTGGCCCGATCAGCAACCCGCCATATCCAAGCGTTGCAACACTGGCAATTGCCTGTCCGGGGGGCACCAGCGGGTCATTCGCGGCGCGACTGAATGCCAGAGGCATGATGACGGCATAACCGATCCCCATCAAAGCAAAGCCGAACAAAGCCAGCGAGGTCGCCGCAGCGGATATCACGCAAAACACCCCGATGGCCGCACAGACACCACCGAACCTTGCAATGCTGACCGGCCCGAACCGGGCTATGAACACACCACCTGCCAGCCTGAGTGCAACCATGGCAACCGAAAACACCGCATAACCCAACGCTGCAACACCTTCGGTCGCTTCCGTGACATCTCGCAGGTAGACCGCGCTCCAGTCCGCGACCGCTCCCTCGCCCAACGCACCACACAGGGCCGTAACTCCAACAAGAACCAAAGCACCGGACGGCCATGCAAAAACGGCGCCGCCCGCGCTTTCCGACAGTTTTGACGTCCAGCGCACCCATGACAGGGCAAGCGCAAACCCTACGACAATCCCACCCGCCAGCAGGAAATGAGTGATCACGGTCAGCCCCATCTGGACCGCCATGTAACCGCTGAGCGCCCCCAGCCCGGCCCCAAGGCTCCACATTGCGTGAAACGAGGACATGAGGGGTTTATCGTAAGCCTGCTCTACCTCGGCCGCCCAGGCGTTCATCGCCACGTCCATCGACCCGTGGAATGCCCCAAAGATGAACAGAAACACAGCCAGCGCCCAGAAACCGCCTGCCAGAGCCAGAAGGATCAGCGAAAGCGTGTAGAGAACGGCAATCACACGCGTGATGACGACGGCTCCGAAACGGTCGGTCAGACGCCCCGTCACTGGAAATGAACACACCGCCCCTGCCGCCATGAACAGCAAGCCATAACCCAACGCCTCGTGCGTCAGCTCCAGCCTGTCACGCACCGCGGGAATGCGCGATGCCCAGATGCCGAACAAGGCACCGTTCAGGATGAACATGGCCGCGACGGCGCGCCATGCGACCATTATTCCGATCACGAAAAACCCCTCTTGCCGGGCAAACCTGCCAGCCCCGTTCTACAGGCCTGATGGATTTTCGCAAACGTGATCTAGGACAGCCGCTTGCGGATATGGCGAACACCGACCCAAACGCCTGCGACAACCGGCAATGTCACGGCGGCCGTCAGCATTCCCTTGCTGATGCCCGCGCTCGTCAGCGGATACAAAAGATAGCTGACCAAAGACACCGCATAATAGCTGATTGCAACAACCGACAAACCTTCTACCGTGTGCTGAAGTCGTAAGGCCAGATCCGCGCGCCGGTCCATGCTTTCCAACAGCGCCTGGTTCTGCGCACTTCGTTCCACATCCACCCGTGTCCGCAACAGGTCGCCGGCGCGGATGGCACGGTCCGACAAGGCTTGCAGGCGGCGCTCGGCCGACTTCACGGTGCGCATTGCCGGGTCATAGCGGCGCATCATGAAATCGGCAAAGGACTGGCCGCCCTCGAACCGCTCCTCGCGCAGGATTTCGATCCGCTGGTTGACGATGGCTTCATAGGCGCCCGACGCTCCAAAGCGGAAAGAGGATTGGGCCGACAGGGTTTCCAGTTCGATCGACGTGGACAAAAGTTGCGGCAATAATTCATCCGGCTTGGACGAACTGACGGTCATCTGCCTCATCAATTCCGTCAGCTTCCCGTCCAGTTCGCCTATGCGCGGCATCAGTTGTTTCACCCGCGCAAAGCCCAGCATGGACATTGCCTTGTAGGTCTCGATTTCACACAGACGCTGAATGATACGGCCAGTCCGGCGCTGATTGGTCCCGTCACGGACAAAAACGGCAAAGCGCATATGCCCCGCCGGGTCGATGCGAAAATCGCTGGCGCAAATGGCGGCGTCATCCAAAACGCGGGCCACCGCCAGGCTTTCCGGTTCGAACCAATCCGCAAGCATCGGCTTCACGGAGTCATCATCCTTGCATTCCACCACCCGCAGCATCGCCGAGGTTACGCGCTGACCGGGGCTTGCCATCAGCCAGTCGGGCGGAAAAATTTCGAAGTCCGCCGGATTGAACGGGCGGTCACTGACATTCTGCGCAATGGCCGTATACGTTACGAATTCAGCGTGCTGCTCCCATTTGAGCCAGTGGCGTCCGATCTGCCCGGCATAATGCGTGGCCCCGGGCTGCGGATGCGGCGCTCCGTGGCGGTTCAGCAAATCCGTCAGATGCGCAATATCTTCATCACGATCCCGCGCTGCCGCCGCAACGGGCTTCTTGATGGCCAGAAACACCACCGTACAGGGCGTTTTCGCCACCGGAAACGGGCGCGCGTGCAATTCATTGGCCAGCGCATAGCGCAGCGGATGATCCTGGATGGGCGTCATTGTTAGCTCCCTGACTCCAGGCCACTATACCCCGCATTCAAAATACATCAATTATTGTTTTATTTCATAAGCTTACGTGAATACCACCGCATACAGTGGCGCTATCCTATTGATTTGGCTGCCAGAGCTCGATCGGATTGCCTTCAGGGTCGCAAATACGAGCGAACTTCCCGACCTCACTGTCCCACTCATCGCGGGTTTCGACCTGGATACCTGCTGCCTCAAGCTGAGCGATTAACGCTGCCAGATCATCGACGCGGAAGTTGATCATCCACTGTTGCTCTGACCGGCCGAAATATTCGGTCTCCTGATCGAATGGAGCAAACACCGTGTACCCCTCGCGCTGTTTCCAGGGGACAGGATCGTAGTGATTGACCCCCAGATGTGTCTCGTACCAGGCGGACAACGCTTTCGGATTACGCGCGCGGAAAAACACGCCGCCGATGCCGTTCACCTTTTCCATCAACGCCCTCCTGTCAACAACCTGTCCTGCCCAGCCTAGCACGCCCCGCTTGCTTCATCTGGCCAAAAATATCCTGGAGGTCAGGAGGCAAAGCCTCCTGCATATCAAAAAAAGAAAAGGGCGCCGTCTGGCGCCCTTTGCAATATTGTTCAGCCTGCCGATCAGTCGATCATGGGCAGCAGCTTGTCCAGGCTCGCCTTGGCGTCGCCATAGAACATGCGGGTGTTTTCCTTGAAGAACAGCGGGTTTTCGATGCCCGAATAGCCAGTACCCTGACCACGCTTGGACACGAACACCTGCTTGGCCTTCCAGCATTCCAGAACCGGCATGCCGGCAATGGGACTGTTGGGGTCTTCCTGCGCCGCAGGGTTCACAATGTCGTTCGAACCGATGACGATGGCGACATCCGTGTCGGGGAAGTCCTCGTTGATCTCATCCATTTCAAGAACGATGTCATACGGCACTTTCGCTTCGGCCAGCAGAACGTTCATATGGCCCGGCAGACGACCGGCTACGGGGTGGATCGCAAAACGCACCTCTTTGCCCTTGGCGCGCAGCTTGCGGACCAGCTCAGAAACGGACTGCTGCGCCTGCGCGACGGCCATACCGTAGCCCGGGATGATGATCACGCTGTCAGCGTCGTTCAGCGCGGCCGCAACTCCATCTGCGTCGATCGCCACCTGCTCGCCCTCGACCGCCATCTGCTCGCCCTGCGGGCCACCGAAGCCGCCCAGGATCACGCTGACAAAGTGACGGTTCATCGCCTTACACATGATGTAGGACAGGATCGCACCGGACGAGCCCACCAGCGCGCCGACCACGATCAGCAGGTCGTTGCCCAGCGAGAAGCCGATCGCCGCAGCGGCCCAGCCCGAGTAGCTGTTCAGCATCGACACAACCACCGGCATGTCAGCGCCTCCGATACCCATGATCAGGTGGTAACCGATAAACAGCGCCGCCAGCGTCATCAGGATCAGCGGGAACAGGCCACCCGACGAGGTGTACCAGATCAGGCAGATCAGCGAGAGACCGGCAGCCGCCGCGTTCAGCGCGTGACCGCCGGGCAGTTTGGTTGCGGCGCTCGTCACCTTACCCGCCAGCTTGCCATAGGCGACAACCGAACCGGTAAAGGTAATCGCACCGATGAAGATGCCGAGGTACAATTCGACATGCAGGATTGCCAGTTCCGCCGCGGTCTTCTTGGCGATCAGCTTAGCAAATGCGCCCAGATCGGAAAGATCCGCCTGAGACGCACTGTCGGCAATCGCCATGACCTGCGCCACGTTACCGATTTCGAAATGAGCGTTGAAGCCGACGAACACAGCCGCCAGACCCACCAGCGAGTGCATAGCTGCGACAAGCTGCGGCATCTCGGTCATCTGCACGCGCTGCGCCACGTATTGGCCGATGAAACCGCCGCCGGCGATCAGCAGCAGCGACAGCAGCCACAGTCCCGAACCGGGACCAACCAGCGTGGCGAAGACCGCCAGCGCCATACCGACGATGCCATACCAGACCGCGCGCTTGGCGCTTTCCTGGTTCGACAGACCGCCGAGCGAAAGGATGAACAGAACAGCCGCAACAACATAGGCAGCAGTAGTGAAGCCAAATTCCATGTGCCCGGCCTCCTTAAGATTTCTGGAACATGGCAAGCATGCGCCGGGTTACGAGGAAGCCACCGAAGATGTTGATCCCGGCCATGAAGACGGACAGCGCCGCCAGCAGGATGACCAGGAAGGACCCCGACCCAATCTGCATCAAGGCCCCAACGATGATGATCGACGAGATCGCGTTGGTGATCGCCATCAGCGGGGTGTGCAGGCTGTGCGAAACGTTCCAGATCACCTGGAAGCCCACAAAGATCGCCAGCACAAAGACGATGAAGTGCTGCATGAAACTGGCCGGAGCGATCAGCCCCACCAGCAACATCAGCGCGCCGCCCACACCCAGCAGGGTAAACTGCTGCTTGGTCTGCGCCTTGAAGGCCGCAATCTCCTGCGCCTTCTTCTCTTCCGGGGTCAGTTCCTTGACTTCCGGTTTCTTCTGCGCCGCAATCGCCTGCACTTTGGGCGGCGGCGGCGGGAAGGTAATCTCGCCCACGAATGTCACAGTCGAGCCGCGGATCACGTCATCTTCCATGTCATGATTAATCTGACCGTCCTTTTCGGGCGTCAGGTCGGTCATCATGTGACGGATGTTGGTCGCATACAAAGACGAGGACTGTGCTGCCATCCGGCTGGGGAAGTCGGTGTAGCCGATGATGGTCACGCCATTGTCGGTCACGATCTTCTCGTCCGCCACGGTCAGCTTGCAGTTGCCGCCCTTTTCCGCCGCCAGATCGACGATCACCGAGCCGGGCTTCATGCTTTCAACCATGTCCTTGGTCCAAAGCTCGGGCGCTTCGCGGTTCGGGATCAGCGCCGTGGTGATGACGATGTCCATCTCGGGCGCAAGTTCGCGGAACTTGGCCAGCTGCGCGTTGCGGAACTCTTCGGACTGGACCGAGGCATAGCCACCGGTGGCCGCGCCGTCCTGCTGGTCTTCTTCAAAGTCCAGATAGACGAATTCAGCACCCATGGACTCGACCTGCTCGGCCACTTCCGGGCGCACGTCGAACGCATAGGTGATCGCGCCCAGCGAGGTCGAGGTCCCGATGGCCGCCAGACCGGCCACACCGGCGCCAACGATCAGCACCTTTGCAGGCGGCACTTTACCCGCCGCCGTCACCTGACCGGTGAAAAAGCGACCAAAGTTGTTGCCCGCCTCGATCACGGCGCGGTAACCCGCGATATTGGCCATCGACGATAGTGCGTCCATCTTCTGCGCGCGCGAAATACGCGGCACCATTTCCATGGCGATCACGTTTGCGCCCTTGGATTTGGCCAGTTCCATGCCTTCTTCGTTGCCCGCAGGGTTGAAGAACGAGATCAGCGTCTTGCCCTTGGTCAGCCGCTTCAATTCCACATCGGTCGGTTGGCGCACCTTGGCGACAATATCGGCCGCCTTCCAAAGCGCCGCCGCGGTCTTGACCACCTCGACACCCGCAGCCTCATAGGCCGCATCCGAGAACCCGGCAGCGGCACCCGCGCCCTTCTCGATCAGGCACTCATAGCCCAGCTTCTGCAATTGCACGGCAGAGTCCGGCGTCATCGCAACCCGGTTCTCTCCGTCCAGTCTTTCCTTCGGTGTGCCTATTTTCACCGGTGCTATCCCCCTAATTTTGACTCAATCTGAGCAGGTGGTCGGTATTGTTTGATAAGCAAACATGTATCCTGCGCAACATTATTTCGCAAGCGCAGCATTTTTGACGTTGGATCATCGCCGCAACCCACTCATATCCACCGCCGTGTTTCCCGTTCATAGCGGGCAAAATCGGCGCGGAATGTCCGGCGCAGACGGTCTTCTTCCGGCAGGATAAAACGGCGTTCCAGGACCCAGACAAAGACCGGCACCAAAACCAGCGAAAGCACTGCATCAAAACGCAGAATCAGACCGGCCAGGATCAGAACATCCCCCAGATAAATCGGATTGCGGCTGCGCTTGTAGATGCCCGATCGCACCATCGCGGTTGGTGTTTCGTGCGGAATAACGGTGGTTTTGTGGCGGCGGAATTCGACGATGGCCAACACGGCCAGAAGAATGCCCCCTCCGATCAGGATGCCACTCAAAAGATCGGTCAGGCCGCTTTCCAGCGACAGATCCAACGACAGATGACGTCCCTGCAGCCACGCGAGCACGGCGAATCCCAAAAGCCAGACGGGTGGTACATCAATCCGTTGCACGCACATTTCCTGTGATTGACGACACGCGCGATCATGTCGCTTCTGAACGACGTCCTACCGCTTTCGGGCCAAAATGGCAAAGCTCAGGATGTCGCATCGATGGACAGGCGGTTTCCGATCAGATAGGCCCGGGGAAACACTGATCCGAAGCACAATAAGATGAGCCCTGAATGACCGATTTTGCCGCAACCAAAGCCATGTTCGACCTGCCCGAGGGCGTGATTTATCTGGATGGCAATTCGCTCGGCCCTTTGCCCAAGGCGGCGGGCGCACGTGTGCAGGACATGATGGCCAACGAATGGGGGCAAATGCTGATCACCGGCTGGAACAAGGCAGGCTGGATGGGAATGCCGACCGGGCTGGGTGATCGTATAGGGCGGCTGATCGGGGCCGAACCCGGCAGCGTTGTGGTCGGCGACACATTGTCGATCAAGGTATATCAGGCCGTGGCGTCCGCGCTGGAGCTATGCCCCAACCGCAAGGTTGTTCTGTCGGACAACGGAAACTTCCCCTCGGACCTTTACATGGCGGACGGGCTTCTGCGCTCACTCGGACCGGATTATGAGTTGCGTGTGGTCGCCCCCGAAGACGTGGCCGCGAACATTGCCGAAGACGTTGCCGTTCTGATGCTGACGGAAGTGGACTATCGCTCGGGATGCATGCACGACATGAAGGCGCTGACGGAACAGGCGCATTCGAACGGCACAGTTACAGTCTGGGACCTGGCCCATTCCGCGGGCGCAATCCCCGTTGACCTGTCGGGCTGCAACGCAGATTTTGCAGTGGGCTGTACATACAAGTACCTCAACGGTGGTCCCGGCGCACCAGCCTTTATCTATGTCGCACCACGTCTGACTGACAGCGTCAGGCCGGCACTGTCCGGCTGGCTGGGTCACGAAGCGCCATTTGCCTTTGATCTGGATTACCGTCCGGGCAGCGGGATCGAAAGAATGCGGGTCGGCACCCCCCCGGTCATTCAGATGAGCGCGCTTGCATCAGCAATGGATGTCTGGGATCTGGCAGACATGAACGACGTGCGCGCCAAGTCCATCGAACTGACCGAGCTTTTCGTTGCGCGCGTCGAAGCCACCTGCCCTGGTCTGCATCTGGCCAGCCCGCGAGATCCGAACCTGCGCGGCAGTCAGGTCTCATTCCATTTCACCGAGGGCTATGCCGCGATGCAGGCCCTGATCGCGCGCGGCGTGATCGGAGATTTCCGGGCCCCGGACATAATGCGCTTTGGCTTCACGCCGCTCTACATCGATGAACAGGATGTCGAACGCGCGGTCGAAATCCTTGCAGATATCATGCAGAACAGATTGTGGGATGCGCCGGAATACAAAATTCGCCAGCGCGTCACCTGACCTCGAGCCCGGCGCCAAACAGGTCGGCCACCTGGCCAACCTGTTGTTCGTAAACCTCGGCACCCGCTCCGGTCAGTTTCAGCCCCTTGAGCGTCGCTGAAATGGTCCGGCCGGTTTCGACCGCGTCCGCGAACAACCGAACGCGCCCAGCTTGTTGTTGGTGTGACAGCCAGTCTGCGTAAAGCCCCGCCAGCATGGCCTCACCCTCCGAGATGATCTCGGAAGACATGGACTTGGTGTTATCCAGCAGTTCAAGCCCGTGCGGCAGCGCCAGAATGGCTGCCATTCCTTCGGTCTGCGCCCGTATTGCTCGCTTCAACACGTCCGGCACGGAACCGGGCGACGCCAGCGCGGCAGCAACCGCTGCGCTTTTTTCCGCATAGTAGAGTTCGGTCAGCTTTCTGACGATCGCTTCTTTGTTCTTGTAGTGCAGATACACGGCCGGTCGGGACATCCCCGCGCCCCGCGCTATGTCGTCCATTGATGTCTTGCGAAATCCGTACGTTGCAAATGCCTGAAAGGCCGAGTCCAGGATCGCTTTTTGCCGTATATCGCCAACTGCTTCTGTCATGCTCAAATTCGTGACATTTTTTGTTTATTTTGTCAATTGACATCCTGACACTTTTCAACAATTGTGTCATAAACCGCGACAGCTACGAGAGGTGCGCCATGGCGACCGCCCTTAAGATCAATGGAAAGCAGCATCAGATTGACCTGCCCGATGACGTCCCCCTGCTTTGGGTCTTGCGGGATGAGGTCGGCCTGACCGGGACCAAATTCGGCTGCGGCGTGGCAGCCTGTGGGGCCTGCACCGTCCATATTGATGGCGAGGCGGTACGCTCGTGCCAGGTTGCGCTATCGGACGTTTGGGGTGACGTGACCACAATAGAAGGTATCGGCACCCCGGACGCGATGGCGACCATACAGCAGGCCTGGGTCGATCATCAGGTCGCGCAATGCGGTTATTGCCAGTCAGGCCAGATCATGCAGGCCGCTGCGCTGCTGGCGGAAAACCCCGTCCCAAGCGACAGCGATATCGACGAGGCGATGCAGGGCAACCTGTGCCGCTGTGGCACCTATCCCCGCATTCGCGCCGCGATTCACGATGCGGCGTCCAAGATAAACGAGGCGTAAATTATGGCATCTGTTGGTAAAATCCTCCGCCGCACGTTCCTGATCGGTTCAGCCGCAATTGTCGGCGGCGTGGCGTTCGGCGCCTACTATGTCAGCCGCCCGGTCGCCAATCCGCTCAAACCTGGCAAAGGCGAGGCGGCGCTGAACCCGTTCGTTCTGATCGACCAGAACGGCGTTACCCTCTTTGCACCCCGCGCCGAGATGGGGCAGAGCGTGAAAACCACCTGGGCCGCACTGATCGCGGAAGAACTGGACGTGGATCTGGACCAGATCACCGTCCTGCACGGCCCGGCGGCGCAAGCGTATTACAACACGGCCATGATCGGTGAAGGCTTGCCGAACAAGGGCTACGACATCTCTGATTTCCAGCACAATCTGGGTGAAGCTTTGGGCGGGATCGGCAAAGTGCTCAGCCTGCATGTGACTGGCGGCTCGACCTCGATGAAGGACGGGTTCGAGCGGATGCGGGAAGCCGGTGCCTCGGCCCGCGAAACGCTGAAACAGGCTGCCGCCGACCGTCTGGGCGTGGACCGCAGTGCCCTGAAAACGGCCTCGGGCCATGTGGTTGCCCCGAATGGCGACAAGATACCCTACACCGAACTGGCCGGGGATGTGGCTAAGCTCGACCCGATCGAGGCACCGCTGCGTGACCCCTCGGAATGGCGTTACCTTGGCCGGCCCCAACCGCGTCTGGACATGGCCGAAAAGGCAACCGGCACCGCCGAATTCGCAATCGATGTACGCCTGCCCGGAATGAAGTTCGCCTCGGTCCGCATGAACCCGAAACTGGGTGGCCAGATGAACGGCTTTGACGACACCGCCGCGAAGTCAATGCCTGGGGTCGAGAAAATCGTCGACCTGGGCACCGGCGTTGCTGTCATTGCCACCAATACATGGCTGGCCAATCAGGCAGTCGAAGCCATTGACGTGGATTGGGGCGACGCGCCCTATCCGCCCGGGACAGAGGCAATCTTTGCCAGGATCAGCGAGGCGTTCGAGAACGACCCGAACTCGACCATGCGCGATGACGGCGACGTCAGCACTCTGCCGGAAGGCGCCACCGAGATTTCCGCAGAATACATCGTGCCCTACCTGGCCCACGCGACAATGGAACCGATGACGGCTGCCGCGCTGTTTTCCGGCAACAAGCTGGAATTCTGGGGCGGCAACCAGGCCCCGACCTTCATGCAGATCAAAATTGGCGAAGCGGCCAATCTCGAGACCGATGCGGTTGAGGTTCATACCACCTATCTGGGCGGGGGCTATGGCCGTCGGCTGGAGTTTGACTTTGGGGTCATCGCCACAAAAATCGCCTTGGCCATGCCGAACACTCCGGTTCTGACGACCTGGAGCCGGGAAGAGGACATGCGCCACGACTTCTATCGTCCCGGCGCAATGGCCCGGATGCGCGGTGCGGTCAAAGACGGTCAGGCGGTTCTGATTGACGGTCGGGTCGCCTCGCAATCCTGCACACATCAGGCCGTGTCTCGCGTGACCGGGTTCGCCGGCGGCGGCCCCGACAAGGTACTTGTCGAAGGGCTGTTCAACCAGCCATATGCCGTGCCGAACTATCGCATCAGCGGCCACATCGCCGATCTGGATATTCCCGTCGGCTTCTGGCGTTCGGTCGGCAACAGTCACAACGGGTTCTTCCACGAAACTTTCGTGGATGAAATGGCCCATGCCGCCGGCCGCGATCCACTGGAATTCCGGCTGGAGCTGATGAAGAGCGAACACGCGCCATCGGCCGGGTGTCTGGAAGCGGTGCGCGACATGTCGGGCTGGACCGGCCAGACCCCGGACGGAGTTGGCCGTGGGGTCGCCTTCACCTACAGCTTCGGCACTCCGGTAGCGCAAGTGATCGAAGTCGTTGACGAAGACGGCAGCATCCGCATCAGCAAGGCTTGGATTGCCTGCGATATGGGCATTGCGCTGGACCCCGATAACGTCAAGGCGCAGATGTTCGGCGGCATGATGTACGGCCTGTCAGCGGCCTGCTTTGGTGAAATAACCTTTGCCGATGGCGAGGTCGAACAGTTCAACTTCCCCGACTATGACGCCGTTCGTATGCACACGGCCCCGGAAGTCGAAGTGCGCGTACTGGAAACCAACCGTCACCTGGGCGGCGCAGGAGAACCCGGCACGCCGCCATCAATGCCGGCACTGGGCAACGCGCTGTTTGACCTAACCGGAGAACGCGCTCGGTCTCTGCCACTGATTAATCAGTTCAATCTGCTGGTTTGATGCAACCCGACCGGTCCCGTTTTGCGGGGCCAGCGCAAGTCACGCGGTTTGTTGAAACAGTCCAGCTTCCGATCCAGTCGCCCAGGCCCGCACCGCCGCTCCAAATGCTTCGAACAATGGCCGTGACACAGGATCATTCACAGCATCCCATTCCGGATGCCACTGCACGGACAGGGTGAACCCCGGGGCGTCTTTGACATAGATCGCCTCGGGTGTGCCGTCCGGTGCATGGCCGTCGATTTCGATCCTGTGGCCGACTGTCTTGATCCCCTGCCCGTGCAACGTATTGGTCATCACCTCGGTCGCGCCCATCAGGCGGTGGAACACACCACCCTCGGCCAGTGTCACGACATGGCGCAGGGCGAATTTCTCTTCCAGCGTGCCGTCGGGCGGCATCCGGTGGTTCATGCGCCCGGGCAGATCACGGATTTCGGGGTATAGCGTCCCACCCAATGCCACGTTGACTTCCTGAAACCCACGGCAAATTCCAAAAAACGGCTGACCTCGCTCAACACAGGCCCGGACCAGTGGCAAAGTTATCGCATCGCGCGCCCGGTCGAATTCCCCATGCGCTTCAGTGGCCAGTTCGCCATACTCCTCCGGGTGAACATTGGGGCGCCCACCTGTCAGCAGGAAGCCGTCGCAGACCTCAAGCAGTTCATCGACGGCTACATATCTGGGGTCTGCCGGGATCAGCATCGGCAGGCAACCCGAAACATTCGCCACCGCATCGGAATTCATCGTACCGCCGGCATGCGTCGGGTATTGATCGTTCATCAGATACGAGTTACCGATGATACCAACCACGGGTCGTGACATTGTTGTTTTCCAAAACGTTTCCAGATCTAGCTGAAAACTATCGGCAGCAGATGAGACGTGCAATAGCACACACCCTGCATCTCAGCGCAAGCTCCTGTTCACAACTGCACAATTTTTTCCAATTTTCGATCAATATTCAGGAAACTGTTCCAGCAATGTCACCAATAGAGGGAATAAGTTCCTAATGGCGGTTCTTCAGCCTCCACACCGGCCACGACATAACGTTGCGTGTCAGATCTCGCCCGTCAGACCCGCGGCTTCGATGCCAGCCAGGGCCGCCGCCGCGTCGTTGTCCGACGTATCGCCGGTCACCCCAACCGCACCAATTACGGCACCCTTTTTGTCGCGCAGCAGGACGCCACCCGGAACAGGCACGACCTGACCGCCATAAACGCCATTTACCGCCGCCATGAAATAGGCCTGAGCCTCGGCGCGCTGCATCTGCGCAGTACCCGCCATGCCCAACATGACCGCCCCATAGGCCTTGCCGTGCGCTATTCCAAAGCGCCCCGGGGCCGCGCCGTCCTCACGCTCGAATGCGATGACGTGACCGCCGGCATCCAACACAACCACCGAGAGTGGCTTCAACTCCATCTCATGCGCTTTTTCCAACGACTTTCGAATGATGGTGCGCGCCTTGCGCAAGGAAATAGCCATCCCTGATCCCTTTCATCTGGCCCAAAATATCCTCGGGGGAGCGCGAGGGGGCAGACAGCCCCCTCGTTCCCGCCCGTGCAACTCAACCCAAACTGGCTTTCTTTTCCAGCCGCCGTGCATGCAAAACCGGCTCGGTATAGCCCGAGGGCTGCACCCGCCCCTTGAAAACCAGATCGCAAGCCGCCTGAAAGGCGATACCATCAAAACCGGGCGCAATGGGAGAATATTCCGGATCATCCGCATTCTGGCGATCGACGACGGCGGCCATCTTGCGCATTGCGGCCATCACCTGGCCTTCGTCAATCACATCATGATGCAGCCAGTTGGCCAGCGCTTGCGAAGAAATCCGGCAGGTCGCGCGGTCCTCCATCAGGCCAATGTCATGAATGTCCGGCACTTTCGAGCATCCGACACCCTGATCGACCCATCGCACCACATAACCCAGAATGCCTTGCGCGTTGTTCTCGACCTCACGAGTGATTTCCTCTTCGCTCAGGTTGCGCCCGCCCAGCAGGGGCACGGTCAGCAGATCCTCAAGCGTGCCGCGCGCGCCGCCGGCCGCCAGTTCGTCCTGACGGGCCAGAACATCAACCTTGTGATAGTGGGTCGCATGCAGTGTAGCGGCGGTTGGCGAAGGCACCCAGGCACAGGTCGCGCCGGATTTCGGGTGGCCGATCTTTTGGTCCAGCATGTCGCCCATCCGGTCGGGCATCGCCCACATGCCCTTTCCGATCTGAGCCTTGCCCTTCAGGCCGCAGGCCAGACCGATATCAACGTTGCGATCCTCATAGGACGCAATCCAGGGCGTGTTCTTGATGTCGCCTTTCGGCAGCATCGGGCCGGCCTCCATCGAGGTGTGAATCTCATCCCCGGTGCGGTCCAGAAAGCCGGTGTTGATAAAGGCCACCCGCGATTTTGCAGCGCGGATACATTCCTTTAGATTGACCGACGTACGGCGCTCCTCATCCATGATGCCCAGTTTCACTGTGTTGCGCGGCAAGCCCAGAATATCCTCGACCATGTCGAAAATTTCGACCGAGAACGCCACTTCTTCCGGCCCGTGCATCTTGGGCTTGACCACGTAAACCGACCCTTCGACCGAGTTGCCCCCCTCGCGCCGCAGATCGTGCATCGCGATCAGCGTGGTGCAAAGCGCATCCATCAACCCCTCGCCGATCTCATTACCCTCGCCATCCAGAACGGCGGAGTTGGTCATCAGATGGCCGACGTTTCGGATCAACATCAGCGAGCGGCCCTTCAGCGCCGCGGTTTCGCCGCCAACGGCGGTGTATTCAACGTCGCCAGCCAGCTTTCGGGTGAATGTCCGGCCACCTTTCGAAACCTCTTCGGTCAGGTCGCCCTTCATCAGACCCAGCCAGTTGCTGTAGGCCACAACCTTGTCGGCGGCATCCACGCAAGCCACCGAATCCTCGCAGTCCATGATAGTGGACAGCGCCGATTCCAGGCGCACATCAGCGATGCCTGCGGGGTCGGAGGCACCAATATTGCTGGACGGGTCGATCATGATCTGCACGTGAAGACCGTTATTCTTCAGTACCACGAACTCAGGCTTGTCAGCGGAACCGCCAAAGCCAACGAAACCTGCGGGATCGGCCAGCGCGGGCACCAGCGCACCGCCTTCGACGCTCAGGTCCGAAACGTCGGACCACGAACTATTTTCCAGCGGTACTGCGTCATCCAGAAACGCCTTGGCCCATGCGATCACGCGGGCACCCCGTGCGGTATCGTATCCTTTACCCTCGGGCAGATCGCCCATCGCGTCAGTGCCATAAAGCGCATCATACAGGCTGCCCCACCGCGCGTTGGCGGCGTTCAGCGCAAAGCGGGCGTTGGTGATTGGCACCACCAGCTGAGGTCCGGGCGTCAGAGCGATCTCCGGATCGACCTTGGCGGTTTCGATCTGAAAATCGGCACCTTCCTCGACAAGGTATCCAATCTCTCGCAGGAAAGCCTGATACGCGGCGGCATCATGATCCTGCCCCGTTCGGGCCAGATGCCAGCCGTCGACCCGGCCTTGGATCTCGGCCCGTTTTGCCAGCAACGCTTTGTTCTTCGGCCCCAGCTCCTGAACCATCCGGGACAGACCCGACCAAAAATCCTCGGATGAAAGGCCCGTTCCGGGCAGCGCCCGGTTTTCGATGAAATCTGCCAGTTCAACGGCGATCTGCAAACCGTTCCGGGCTTCTCTACTGCTCATATTCGACATCTCCCGCAATTGTACGCCACTGTATGCCGGCTTCAATTAGAGCGGAAGTTTCCGATAGGCAACATATTCGCCATCGCTTTTCGGCGGACCTGCCGGATTGGCGTGGCGTCAGCACGCCGGATTTACGTGCCCGGCACCGCTTGCAGCGCATCGCCGCAACCCATAACGTCGCGCCAGACATGAACCGATGCGAGGCCCCCGATGCGCGACGCCGCCCCCACCACAATCTATCTGAAAGACTACACGCCCTTCGGCTATCTGGTGGACAGTGTGCATCTGACCTTTGATCTGGCCGAACACGCCACGCGCGTCACATCGCGCATCGCATTCCACCCCAATCCCCAAGCAACGGACCGAACCTTTTTCCTGCACGGCGAGGATCTGAAACTGATCCGCGCCGCCATTGATGGCGCGGACATCGCGCCACAGGTCACCGACAAGGGCCTGACTGCGGATGCACCGGATGCGCCGTTCGTGTGGGAGGCCGAAGTCGAGATTGACCCGGGCAACAACACCGCGCTTGAGGGGCTTTACATGTCGAACGGCATGTACTGCACGCAGTGCGAGGCCGAGGGGTTCCGCAAGATCACTTTCTACCCCGACCGCCCGGATGTGATGTCGACCTTCACCGTGCGGATAAATGGCGACCTGCCCGTGCTTCTGTCCAATGGCAACCCCACGGCCAAAGGCGAAGGCTGGGCCGAATGGACCGACCCATGGCCCAAACCCGCTTATCTGTTTGCACTGGTCGCGGGCGACCTGATCGCCCATCCCGACCGGTTCACTACCATGTCGGGCCGGGACGTGGACCTGAAGCTTTGGGTTCGTCCGGGCGACGAGGGCAAATGCGCCTTTGGCATGGAAGCGCTGAAGAAGTCGATGAAATGGGACGAAGATGTCTATGGCCGCGAATACGATCTGGATGTGTTCAACATCGTGGCCGTCGATGATTTCAACATGGGCGCGATGGAGAACAAGGGGCTGAACATCTTCAACTCCTCCGCCGTGCTGGCCAGCCCCGAAACTTCGACCGACGCCAATTTCGAACGGATCGAAGCGATCATCGCGCATGAGTACTTCCACAACTGGACCGGCAACCGGATCACCTGCCGCGACTGGTTCCAATTGTGCCTGAAAGAGGGTCTGACCGTCTTCCGCGATGCGCAGTTTACGTCCGACATGCGCTCGGCCCCGGTCAAGCGCATCCACGACGCCATAGACCTGCGCGCACGGCAATTCCCCGAGGATAACGGGCCGCTATCGCACCCCGTTCGGCCCGAAAGCTTCCAGGAGATCAACAACTTCTACACCGCGACCGTCTACGAAAAAGGCGCCGAGGTAATCGGCATGCTGAAACGGCTGGTGGGGGATGAGGCCTATTCCAGGGCGCTTGACCTTTATTTTGACCGCCATGACGGGCAGGCCTGCACCATCGAGGACTGGATCCAGGTGTTTGAGGATACCGCCAGCCGCGACCTGAGCCAGTTCAAGCGCTGGTACAGCCAGTCAGGAACCCCACGTGTAGCGGTAACAGAGGACTGGGCCGATGGCACCTATACGCTGACCCTCAGCCAGCGGACAGAACCCACACCGGGTCAGACCGAGAAGTTGCCGCAGGTGATCCCCGTTGCTGTTGGCCTTTTGGGGCCGAACGGCGACGAGGTGCGCACAACTGAAATGCTGGAATTGACGGAAGCGGAACAGAGCTTTGCCTTTACCGGTCTGGCCGCCAAACCAACGCCATCGATCCTGCGTGATTTCTCGGCGCCAGTGATCCTGGAACACGATCAGACCAATGCCGAACGCGCGTTCCTGCTGGCCCATGACACCGACCCGTTCAACCGCTGGCAGGCGGGACGCTCACTGGCGCAGGACACACTGCTGCGCATGATATCCGAAGACGCCACCCCGGACTCCGATTATCTGGACGGGTTGCTGGCCGTGCTGCGCAACCGGGATCTTGATCCGGCTTACCGCGCCCTGATGCTGGGACTGCCAACGCAATCGGAACTCGCTACCGCCTTGTTCGACCGTGGTGAAACACCAGATCCAATGGCGATCTGGAGTGCGGTCGAGACATTGCGGCAAGCCACAGCGCAACATGTGCAGGACCTGCTGCCCCGCCTGCACAGCGAAGCCCTGGTTCAGACCCCCTACAGCCCCGACGCGGAGCAATCCGGCAAACGCGCACTGGGCAGCGCCGCTCTGTCGCTGACTTCGCGCCTGGACGGCGGTGCCAAGGCAGTAGAAGAGTATGGCGCAGCCAACAACATGACCCTTCAACTCTCGGCCCTGGCCTGTCTTTTGCGGGCCGGAAAAGGTGAGACGGAACTGGCCGGATTTTACACGCAGTGGCAGCACGACCGGCTGGTCGTGGACAAATGGGTCGGCCTGCAGGTCGCGATGGCCGCGCCCGATGCGGTGCCAGATACCGCGCACAATCTGACCGAACATGCCGATTTCAACTGGAAGAATCCCAACAGGTTCCGCGCAGTAATGGGCGCGCTGGCAATGAACCACGCCGGGTTCCATCAGGCCGACGGCGCAGGTTATGCCCTGCTGGCGGACTGGCTGATCCGGCTTGACCCGGTCAACCCGCAGACCACCGCGCGCATGTGCTCGGCCTTCCAGACATGGAAGCGGTATGACGGTGACCGTCAGACCCTGATGCGCGCACAACTGACACGCATCCAGGATACCCCAAACCTGTCGCGGGACACCGGGGAAATGGTGTCACGCATACTCGACGCATGACGCCCTTTACCTTCACCCGGCAAAACCGCGCGCCCCGCGCTGTACTGATCCTGATCGGCGTCTTTGCGGGGCTGATATCGCTCGTGATCTTTTTCAACGCCGCACTATGGCTGGTCGGGGTGCTGGCGCTTGCCACGCTGCCGGCCATCTGGGACATCGTGAAAGACACCAGCGCCGGGCTGACGCTGGACCGGGATTGCCTCAGGTGGCATTCGGGCGGGCGCGAAGGTGAAATCGACCTGAACGAGATCGATTTTTTCCGCTTCGACACACGTTGGGACTTCTCGGTTCGCGTCTCTTTAATGTTGAGATCAGGCAAGCGTATCCGGCTGCCGGATGAGTCGGTTCCGCCGCACCGGGCCTTCGAAAACACTTTGGAAAACGCCGGTTTTCGGGTTGAGCGTCATCATTTTACAGTTTTTTGAAACGATGCGCCACCACAGGCCGGATTGGCGCGGGATTCTGAAGTGTTTCAGGCAATTTACTTGAACTGACGCTGATTTACAGCCAGACTTCCGCTGTAAGTTACGTTTTTTGTTACAGTTCCGAGTTTCGCCATGTTCAGGTCATTCAGGGCTCATCTTGCCCGTTTCACAAATCCTTCCCGGCAAATTGCGCCGCCAAACAAGGTGGCAGCAGATGCTGTCGCCGCCGTTCTGCCTGATCAGGGTCAGCTTAACATTCCCGTTGCACAACTAAACGCTGGCGACTTCGTGGGACGCACCACTATTGAACGCGGCCGTCACCTGGCCCGGCAGGACCGGTGGGAAGATCTGTCCGCGGAAATGCGGGCAGCTGATGCAGCGCGCGACACCGCGCCCGACGGGTTGCCGATTGCTGATTTGCTGGCATTCGGTGCACGCTCGGATGTGGTTCTGGCCGCTGAACATGCATTGTCGGATGGCAAGGCCCTGTCAGACTATGATCTGCTAGGAGGCGTCGCCGATCTGGAAGACGTGATGCAGGAACACCTCGGCAACCCGATGATAGCCCTGATCGTTGCACTTGCACATATTGATCTTGCCTGGGCATGGCGGGGAACGGCGCTGGATGCGACCTTGCCACCGCTGCACCGGTCGCGCTGCGCAGCGCATTTTGACCGGGCGGCGGCTATTCTGCCCAAGTGCAACGCCGCGTTGCCAGACAGCCCGTTGGTTGCTGCTGCAGGCTGCGCCCTGCTGGCCGGTCAACGCCGCACGTCGGTTCGGGTAGCAGACGAGTACGAGCGGCTGATCGCGCTGGACCCCGAAAACCAGCGTCACATGCGCGCCATGGGCAGCCATCTGCTGCCGCGCTGGTTTGGCAGCTATGAAGAGCTTGAGGTTCAGGCCCTGCGCAACGCCGCCAGAACGCAAAAAATATGGGGCGCCGGGGGATATACCTGGGTCCAATTCGATGCGATTGCCCTGGATGAGGAAGCCTGCGCTCGGGTCGATATCGAGTTCTTCCTGGAGGGGCTGCACGACATCTTGGAGCGTCGTCCGGACCAGCAGACCATCAACATGCTGTCGGCCTATTGCGCCATTACCGTGCAAAACGGCGTGGGCCTGAACGAAAAAGCCGATCTTGTCCGCTCGCAACTGCGCGAGGCGGCAAACTGGCTGATCCGCGATCATCTGACCGAACTGCATCCGCTGATCTGGGCGCATGCGGCCGCCGGGTTCAACAATTCGGTCCGCGTACCTTCGCCCGAGCGGTTCGCCGCGCGCGGGCACCGGGACGCATTGCGGGCCATCGCCGATCTGTTTCGCGAGGAACTCAACAGCGGCAAGGACGTGACATTTACCTCGTCGGGCCTGCAACTTTCACGGAACTGAACCGGCAAAAGACTGGAAATCACAGCCATTCCCCCTTGCTCCTCTGACGTGCCGGGCCTAATACGCTGGCCTAGACTTTCTGCGGATATGAGGCGCGCCATGCTCGACCTGACATACGAAATGCCCAAACCCAAGACCATTGCCGGGGCCAAGCACGACTGGGAACTGGTAATCGGGATGGAAGTGCATGCGCAGGTCTCGTCCAATGCCAAACTGTTTTCGGGCGCGTCGACAAAATTCGGGGCTGAACCGAACGCAAACGTTGCTTTCGTGGACGCGGCAATGCCGGGCATGCTGCCGGTGATCAACGAGTATTGCGTGGAACAGGCGGTGCGGACCGGGCTGGGCCTGAAGGCAGACATCAATCTGAAATCGGCCTTTGACCGCAAGAACTATTTCTACCCCGATCTGCCGCAGGGATACCAGATTTCCCAGCTTTATCATCCGATTGTGGGTGAGGGCGAAGTGCTGGTCGAGATGGGTGACGGCACCGCACGCAAGGTGCGGATCGAACGTATCCACATGGAGCAGGACGCGGGCAAATCGATCCACGACATGGACCCGCATATGTCCTTCGTCGATCTGAACCGGACCGGCGTTTGCCTGATGGAAATCGTGTCGCGTCCCGACATCCGTGGCCCCGAAGAAGCCGCCGCCTATATCGCCAAGCTGCGCCAGATCATGCGCTATCTGGGTACCTGCGACGGCAACATGCAGAACGGCAACCTGCGGGCGGACGTAAACGTCTCGATCTGCTTGCCGGGCGCGTATGAGAAGTATCAGGAAACGCAGGACTTCTCGCATCTGGGCACACGGTGCGAGATTAAGAACATGAACTCGATGCGTTTCATCCAGCAGGCCATCGAAGTGGAAGCCCGCCGTCAGATCGCCATCGTCGAAGCTGGCGGCAAGATCGATCAGGAAACCCGCCTGTACGATCCGGACAAGGGCGAGACGCGGTCCATGCGGTCCAAGGAAGAAGCGCATGATTACCGCTATTTCCCGGATCCCGACCTGCTGCCGCTTGAGATCGAGCAGGCGTGGGTGGACGATATCGCCGCCAATCTGCCGGAACTGCCGGACGGCAAAAAAGCGCGCTTTATCAGCGAGTTCGGGCTGACTGATTATGACGCCTCGGTGCTGACTGCCGAGGTGGAATCGGCAGCGTATTTCGAAGAAGTCGCCAAGGGACGCAGCGGTAAACTGGCCGCGAACTGGGTCATCAACGAGCTGTTCGGCCGGTTGAAGAAAGAAGATCACGACATCACTGAGTCGCCGGTTTCGCCAGCGCAGCTGGGAAGTATCATCGATCTGATTTCGTCGGACGCCATCTCGGGCAAAATCGCCAAGGATCTGTTTGAAATCGTCTATACCGAAGGCGGGGACCCGGCACAGATTGTCGAAGAACGCGGCATGAAACAGGTGACGGATACCGGCGCGATTGAAACGGCTTTGGACGAGATCATCGCCGCCAACCCGGCGCAGGTCGAGAAGGCGAAAGTGAACCCGAAACTGGCCGGATGGTTTGTCGGTCAGGTGATGAAGGCGACCGGTGGCAAGGCCAACCCGAAGGCCGTCAACGAATTGGTCAGCAAAAAGCTGGGTTCGTAAATCTTCGGGTTTGCACGTCGCGCACGGCCCACGGTGTGCATTTTGTACATAACAAAAAGTTAACCGCTCAGCCCCGATTTCGGGCTGAGCATCTGCTTGACTCCCCGCCGGATTGCACCCTTTCATCCCCGAAAATTGAGGTGAGGTAACATGCAGAAAAGATTTGATCAGGAACTCGAGGACCGGCTGGTCCGGTATGCTGCGATCGACAGTCAGAGCGATGAGACGTCGCCCTCGACCCCAAGTTCGGACATCCAGCTGAACATGCTGAACCTGCTGCGCCAGGAACTGACCGAAATCGGCGCGCAGGATGTTGAATTGACCGGTGACAGCGTTGTTGTCGCCACTATCCCCGGAACTGTTCCCGGCCCAACAATCGGGTTTCTGGCCCATGTCGACACCGCCCCGCAGTTCAATGCCGCCGGCGTCAAGCCGCGCGTGATCAAGGGGTACAATGGTGGCGAGATCACCTTTCCCGACGACCCCGATCTGGTCCTGTCGCCGGAGGAGCACCCCTATCTCGCCGAAAAGATCGGGCACGATCTGATTACTGCATCAGGCACCACCTTGCTGGGTGCGGATGACAAGGCGGGTGTCTCGATCCTGATGACCATGGCGCGGCATCTGATTAATAATCCTGATATTCCGCACGGGCCGATCCGCATCGCCTTTACCCCCGATGAAGAGATCGGGCGCGGTGTTACCGAACAACTACCCAAGGATCTGGGCGCTGATTTCGCATACACTCTGGATGGTCAGGAAGTCGGCGAAATCGAATATGAGAGCTTTTCGGCCGACCGTGCCGTGATCCGGATCGAGGGCGTCTCGATCCACCCCGGGCTTGCGAAGGGAAAAATGGTCAACGCAGCCCATCTGGCAGCTAAGATCGTTCAAACTCTTCCGCAGGCGACGATGACCCCCGAAGTCACGGACGGGCACGAGGGGTTCATCCATATCACCGACATGAATGGCGGTTCCTCCGAAATGGAAATCAAGCTGATCCTGCGCGATTTCGAAATGGAAGCGTTGGAGGCGCAGGGTGATCTGGTGCGGCAGGTTTGTGCCACTGTACAGGCCACAGAGCCGCGGGCGGTAATCACCTGTGAGATTTACCATCAATACCGCAACATGCGCTATTGGCTGGAAAAGGACATGACCCCGGTTGATCTGGCCCGCGACGCCTGCCGCGACATGGGGATCGAGCCTGTATCTGTTCCGATCCGGGGCGGCACCGACGGGTCGCGCCTGACCGAGTTCGGCACCCCCTGCCCCAATATCTTTACCGGGATGCAGTGCATTCACGGCCCGCTGGAATGGATTTCGGTGCAGGACATGGCCGTCGCGACCGAGTTGTGCCTGTCCGTGGCGACCAGGGCAGCGCAGAAACCGGGCAACAGTGGCGGCTAAAATCCGACATCGGGTCGACGTCTCTTTCGCCCGGCGGTCAACGTGATAACCTGTCCGCCACAGGCATTTCAGGAACGGTTGATGCAGCGCTACGAATACAAGGTTGTCCCCGCCCCGCAAAAAGGCACCAAGGCCAAGGGCGTGAAAACGCCCGAGGGGCGGTTTGCCAATTCGGTCGAACAATTGCTGAACCAGATGGGTCAGGACGGCTGGGAATACCAGCGCGCCGAGTTGCTGCCCAGCGAGGAACGCTCGGGCCTGACCGGATCGACGACCCACTGGCGCAATGTGCTGGTGTTCCGCCGCTCGGTCGAGGCTGAGGTCGCCCCGGTTCCCGTCCCGAGCCCGACAGAAACGCCCGAAGGCGTTCCGCTGGCCCACCCGATCCCGGGACCGGATACGGTGAAGGCGCCCGAGCCGGATGCGGTTCTGGCCCCGGGACCTATTTCAGCCGAGGTGGATGAGCCTCCCCTGACTTTGCAACCCGGCGAAAAAGCCGACGAAGATTCCAAGTAACAAGCATCAAGACCAGACGGTTCGAAGGTGTGGTTTTGATGGCACGGATTTGACCAGCAGGACTGAGACGGTCATCCGTTTCAGGGTTCCGGTCGTATCGTTAAGAGATATTTTTTGCCCCCCAGAAGGACCCCCTACTGCGATGAAACCCCGCAAAGCTAATCTTTGTCTTTTTGCCGCCATCGCATGCCAGTTCGCGTTGCCCGCCGTCGCACAACAACGATTAGGCTGGGTCAGCCAGATCGACGGGCTGGCCGCCTATCAGGGCAGCGCCGATCTGGATCAAGGCGGCGACTTCAGCGCGACGCGGTCGTTTCTGCGGGCTACGGGGCTATATAGTTTTGACAGCGATACTTCGCTCGGTGTTTCGGTAAGCTACGGGCAACTGGATTACGATTTCAGCGCAGCGGACAACCAGCCGTGGAACGATATCCGCGACATCCGAGTTTCGACCCCGCTTCGGTTTCAGGCCAGGCAAAGGGGCAGCGTGTTCGTATCGCCTCAGATCAGATGGGACTACCACAGAGGTGCCGCACCTTCGGATGGGCGCACATATGGTGTTTTTGCGGGTGTCGCATGGCGGATGAGCCAAAGCTTGACAATCGGCCCGGCATTTGGGGCTTTTTCGCAACTGGAAGATAGCGGTGTGGATGTCTTTCCCGCGTTGTTGGTGGATTGGGACATCAATGATCGCTGGAACTTGAACACCGGATCCGGAATCGGAGCTACGCGAGGGCCGGGGCTGACATTGAGCTATGCGGTGAATGAAGATTTCAGCCTCTCGCTTTCGGCACGTTCCGAGAAAATCCGCTTCCGGCTAGACGACAACGGGCTGGCTCCCAGCGGGATTGGTGAAGATCAGAGCATCCCGGTGGTTGCGTCCCTCAGCTATGACCCGAATCCCGGCGTGTCAGTAACCGTCTTTGCAGGGGCCGAGTTCGATGGCCGACTGACGCTGGAGGACAAGAACGGTAACGAAATCAGCCGTCAGAACTATGACACGGCCCCTCTGGTCGGTCTCGCCTTCCGGCTGCGGTTCTAAGCGCGATCAGACACCGATATCCAAAGCCAGCGCATGGATGCGTGGAACCACATCGCCCAGCGCCTTGTGCACGGCACGGTGGCGGGCAACGCGGGATTGGCCTGCGAAGGCTGAGGCGCGGATGCGGACGTTGAAGTGGCTCTCGCCCCCGTCCTGGTATCCGGCATGGCCCCGGTGGCTTTCGCTGTCATCGACCACTTCAAGCTCGCGCGGGTCAAACGCGGCCTGCAGGCGGGATCGGATTTCTTCGGTCACGCTCATTTTTATGCTCATCGGCAAAATTTTTGCCGCCCCCCTCTTCTACTTTCGGCTGCTTAGACTAAACTGCTGCCTCCGAGTCGAAAAGATGTGTTCGTAAGGATCAGAGCATGACGAAATCAGACCCATTCGGATTCGATATGTCCGTTTCCAGCGCCAAGAAAAAGAACCCGCGCGGGCGTCGGGGCATGTCGGGTGCGTCTGAGACCTCGATGCGAATCTGCGATCACGAGGGCTGTGAAGAGGCGGGCAAGTTTCGGGCGCCAAAAGCGCCGGACGTTCTGGATGACTTCTTCTGGTTCTGCCAGCAGCATGTGCGCGAGTATAATCAGAAGTGGAATTTCTTCGACGGCACCACCGAGGCCGAACTGAACGCGCAGCGGTCCAAGGACAAGGTGTGGGAGCGTGAGACCAAACCCATGGGCGACCCCGAGGCGCGCGCCTGGGCCCGGCTGGGCATCGAGGATCCCCACCAGGTGCTGGGCGCCAACGGTACACAGAACAAGGGCCGTACATCAGGTGGCGGCGGGCGTCGCCTGCCCCCGACCGAGCGCCGTGCGATCGAGATTCTGGAAGCCAATGACAGCTGGTCAAAGGCCGAGGTGCGCAAGGCCTACAAAAAGCTGATCAAGGTGCTTCACCCGGATATGAACGGCGGCGACCGCAGTCAGGAAGAGCAACTGCAGGAGGTTGTCTGGGCCTGGGATCAGATCAAGGACAGCCGGAACTTCAAATAGTCCGGCATCCGGTTGGCCCTGCCGCAAACAATGACAGCAGGACCAGAACGGATCTGGCGCGTCAAACAATCATTCCGGAACGTAGCGCGGATAGGTCGATTTGCTTTGCGCGGCAAAGTCCAGATCGATCTCGACCGTGGCAAAGGGATTGTCAGGGTCGGTGGTGGCCAGCACGTTTCCTTCGGGGTCGATCACCCAAGCCAGACCGCCTGCGTCGGGGGCATCTCCGACAGGGGCCCACAGGTTGGACGACAGGCAATAAGCACCGGAACACACGGCCGAGGCCTGACCGCCGGCCAGCCATTTTTCGACAGAGCCGTGCGGCGTCGCACGCGGGACGCATAACAGGTCGGCACGCGAGGCCGCATAGTGGCGGGCCCATTCAAAGAACCACATCTCGGTACAGATCTGGACGCCGACGCGCATCCCCAGAACACGGGCCAGATCAAAGCTCTTGGGTCCGCGATCATACCAGCTGTGCTCATGATAACCCGGTTCATCCGGCAAATAGTATTTCTCATGCACCGGCGCTGCGTTGTCGGTTTCAGCGGTCCAGACATAGGCCTGATTGCGGCGGCTGCCGGCGGCGTTGACAATCGGGCGGGTTCCCATCGCGCCGCGAACGCCCAGTTTCGAAAGCTGCGAAATCCTGTCGTCATGCGCCGCAACGGAGGCAGCCCAGCGCCCGGCATCCGGCGTTGCGTCATGCGCCAGCCAGTCGAAAAAACACATCTCGGGCAGCAGCAAAAAATCTGTTCCGGCAGCTTGGACATGATCGGCCAGACCCGACAGGTACTGGTCCAGTTGTGATGGGCGCGGGTCGAGTTGGCAAACGGTGACTTTCACGGCTGCGGTCCTTGGACATGGTTGGTAATGCGGATCAGCATGACTGCGCGTGTATTGGCGTAACAGTCAAGGAATGGTATCGTTTCGATAGACCTTTAACGATTTGACAGCCATTTTGACGAAAGCGAACACAAGGCATGGACAATATCGATCGGGAACTGCTGCGCCTTCTGAGCGGGGATGCCCGTTGTTCGGCCGCCGAACTGGCGCGTGAACTGGGCGTGTCGCGGGCCACGATCCAGAACAGGATCGACAAGCTGAAGGCGAACGGCACAATCGCGCGGTTTACGGTGGAACTTGGGGGCTTGGTTGAAAATGCGCTGGTCGATGCACTTGTGCTTTTGAAGCTGGCACCGGGGGACAGCAGACGGATCATCGACCAACTCAGGAGAATTCCCGAAGTTCAGTCGCTTGGCTCCGTGAACGGTGTGTTCGATCTGGTTCTGGAATTGCGCACCTCCTCGCATCAGCGTCTGGATACGGTCCTGATGGATATCCGCCGCATGCCGATGGTGGCCGAAACCAACAGCTGCATCCGCCTTAATCATTTCAAATGAAGCAAGTGCCCGCAGCGAAATACCTGCCCGATGTCGCAGGTGGACAAGCCTAATGGTCCGATTCGATCGTCTGATCACCGTATGGGCAACGATCACCTGTACGACAATCTTCTGCGCCTTTCGCGCGACGCCTATCGCGGCAATCGTGAATTGACGGCCTTTGCGGCGTTTCCAGATGACGTCGAGCGGCAGCCAATCACGCCATTACACCGCCCCTGCGGTGAAGCTCTGCGCAACGAAACCGGTTTGTCATCCCAACACTATGGCGATCTGCAGGATGCCATCATTGCCGCCGGTCCGGCGGCTGTCTGGCGTGAAACCTACAAGGGCACCAATATCGGGGACCGGTTCCTGCAAAATTTCGGATGCTATTCCATCATCGGCAAAGGCGGGCCATTCACCTCGCGGCAGTTGTGGCTGTGGGTCGTCCATATGCCAGCCGGGCTGTATTATCCCTGGCACCATCATCCGGGGGAGGAGGCATATTTGGTTGTGTCCGGGTCGGCTGTTTTCAAGCGGCAGGGATGCCCCGATGAAGCCCTGCGCGAAGGCGACACGGTACTGCATCAAAGCAACCAGCCACACGCGATGGAGACATTGGACGCGCCGGTCCTGTGCCTTGTCGCGTGGCGAAACGGGTTTGACACACCGCCTGTTCTGACGCCTTCGAAGTGATAGCCTTGTGGCTTGATCACGCGCAGGGTTCCGGCCAGAGGCTTCGGTTTTCCGGCGCATCGGGCTTGGGCAAACCGGGTGTGGGGCAACTCCTCGCTTGAAAGCGCTTCGGGACTGAGGCAGTAGGTCGTGACCCGCCGCGTTTGAAAGACTGAGATGCTATTCAGTTCCGTTCCGTTTGTGTTTGTTTTTCTGCCTCTGAGCCTTCTGGGGTTTTACGCAGCCGCAAGACTGCGCAATGCGGATGTGAAACTCTTGTGGATCGCGGCTTGTTCGCTGTTTTTCTATGCCTATTGGCGGCTGGATTACCTGCCAATTCTCTTGGGATCGGTCTGCGTCAACTTTCTTGTGGCCCGGGCCATTCGGCACAAGATGGCGGCGCAGGGGCAGAACGGCGCGGCGCGGGGGCTGCTTGTCGCGGGCATACTGTTCAACCTTGGTCTGCTTGGGTTCTTCAAATACCTTGGATTTGCCGTCGGTATCCTGAATGACGTCACGGGGTCCTTCATCCAGCCGCTGAGCATCGCGTTGCCGCTGGCGATCTCCTTTTTCACTTTTCAGCAAATCGCATTTCTGGTGGACAGCTACAAGCGGATCGCGCGGCCGACGCGGTTTCTGAACTATCTGGTTTTTGTCACCTTCTTCCCGCAGCTCATCGCGGGACCCATCGTGCATCACCATGAGATGATGCCGCAGTTCAAATCGCCTTCGATCGGGATTTTGCGATGGAAAAACCTGTATGTCGGGATAGTGATCTTTGGCATCGGGCTGTTCAAGAAACTGGTCATCGCAGATCAACTGGCGGTCTATGCGGATCAGGGTTTTGCCGATTATGCCAACCTGACCGTTCTGGACGCCTGGGTTGCGACATTGTCCTACACGTTCCAGCTGTATTTCGACTTCAGCGGTTATACGGATATGGCCATCGGCGCGGCGCGAATGTTCGGCATCCGCCTGCCGCAGAACTTCAACTCGCCCTACAAATCCCTGTCGGTTCAGGATTTCTGGCGCAGGTGGCACATGACGCTGTCGCGTTTTCTGCGCGACTATGTCTATATCCCGCTGGGCGGCGGCCGCCGGTCGCCCGCGCGGGTGTCGGCAAACCTGTTCACAACCTTTCTGCTTGGCGGTATCTGGCACGGTGCAGGCTGGACCTTTGTGATCTGGGGTGCCATTCACGGCGCTGTTCTGGTGGCCGAGCGCTATCTGGCCCGGCTGAAGGTCAGCCTGCCGAAACCGGCCCGTTGGGCAATCACCTTTTTGATCGTTCATTGCGCCTGGGTCTATTTCCGGGCCGACAGCGTGGCGCAGGCCAACAGCGTTCTTCGAACCATGTTTGGCCGGGGTGCATCGAACTCCGGCAGCAGCCATGTGGTGATCATCGACAGTGACACTGCGGCGGTTGCCATTCTTGCCGCGTTCTACGTGGCGCTGGCCCTGCCCAACACGAACCAGTTTGTGCGCAACCTCAAACCGCAATGGAAAACCGTTTTCGCCGGGATGGCCTTTGGCACCGCCTGCACGGCGATGCTGGCCACGCGCAGCGACGTTTTCCTTTATTTCAACTTCTGAGGAACAGGCCGGATGATGTACCGCAATCGTTTCCTTCTGGTCAGCGCCATCGCGGCGGTTGTGTTCCTGTTTCTGCCCGTCACCACTCTGCTGGCGCGCCTGCAGGTGCAGGACGGGCCGATTGTGCCGGAAGACCCGCGCGCATTATGGTCCGTGAACAATGCCGAAGGCATGCTGGCGCTGGGGTTGTGGTCCTGCTGCGGCGTCTCACTGGACACCGATCAGGTGGTGATCGGGCAGTCGGGCTATCTGTTTCTGGGCAACGGTCACAATCGTGTGCTCGACAGAACGTCGGGCCGGAAGATGCCCGATGCCAGGGATGTTGCGGGCTGGGCGGATCATCTGCGGCAGTTCTCGGACTGGCTGCAGGCGCGGGGTTCGGATTTCCTGCTTGTGATCGCGCCGAACAAGCATACGATCTATCCGGAATTTCTGCCGCCCGAAGTGGCACCAGCGGACATTAACGGCACGGACATGTTTATTGAGGCCGCGCGTGAACAAAATCTGCCGCTGCTGGATTTGCGCACCCTGATGACGGGACTGAAGGCCACCGCTCAGGCCTACCTGAAAACCGATACCCATTGGACAAACTTGGGGGCCGCACGAGGATATGAAGCGACTTTGGAGGCACTTGGGCCCGACTATGATCCGATTGTCTACGCGGCAGAGGTACTGGAATATACATCAGGTGATCTGGCCAATCTGCTTAAAGTTCGGGATTTGCTGGGCCACCGCCATGAAACGGATTATGCAATCGGATTTGAGAATTTGGTGGTCTGCGCAGGTGCAACTCCGTTCATCGGAAACGTACCTGACATCTGTACGGCAGAAGCGGGCGACGGAGGGGGTTTTGAGACGACATTTGCGCCTGCCGCCATAAATCCCGGCACCGCATTGCTAATCTGCGATTCATTCTGCGAGGCGAACATCGCGCTTTATCGCAGCACGTTCCGGATCGTTCACAAGGTACAATGGCAGGATCTTTTAGATCGAGACATGGCGGAACAGATCGCTCGCCTGCAGCCCGATGTGGTCATTTTCCAACTTGTCGAACGAAACCTGTTCGAGCCTCGCCTGCACCTGTAATAGGTTGAAAGGCCCGCCGGCTACGGGCCACCGGATTGTGATACCCACGATTTATGGTCAGTTTCAAAGAAACATCCGGCCAGCCAAATGAACGGTCGGCTTTCCCTTGCCCTTGTCCGCAATATGTTGCACCACACACGGGTTCAAACCCGGAGAGCGGGGCAAAGGATAAGGACAAGGCGCATGGCTGACGGATCGATCGATATCAACGCAAAACCAACCGAAGACATCTCGGTCCGTGACGTATTTGGAATTGACAGCAACATGGCGGTCAAGGGGTTCGCCGAGCGCAGCGACCGCGTTCCGGTGATCGACCCGACCTACAAGTTCGACCCCGAAACCACGCTGGCAATCCTGGCGGGCTTTTCGCACAATCGCCGCGTGATGATCCAAGGTTATCACGGCACCGGGAAATCGACCCATATCGAACAGGTCGCCGCGCGTCTGAACTGGCCTGCCGTACGTGTGAACCTGGACAGCCACATCAGCCGGATCGACCTGATCGGCAAGGACGCGATCAAGCTGCGCGACGGCAAACAGGTGACCGAATTCCACGAAGGTATCCTGCCCTGGGCCCTGCGCAACCCTGTTGCCATCGTGTTCGACGAATATGATGCGGGCCGTGCCGACGTGATGTTCGTGATCCAGCGTGTGCTGGAGCATGACGGCAAGCTGACCCTGCTGGACCAGAACGAGATCATCACGCCGAACCCGAACTTCCGCCTGTTCGCGACCGCCAACACCGTGGGTCTGGGCGATACCACCGGCCTTTATCACGGCACGCAACAGATCAACCAGGCGCAAATGGACCGCTGGTCGCTGGTTTCGACTCTGAACTACCTGAGCCATGATGCCGAAACGATGATCGTGCTATCAAAGGCACCGCACTACAACACCGCCGAGGGCCGCAAGACCGTCAGCCAGATGGTGACCGTTGCTGACCTTACCCGGACGGCCTTCATGAATGGCGATCTGTCCACGGTGATGAGCCCGCGGACCGTGATCAATTGGGCCCAGAACGCAGAGATTTTCCGCAATGTGGGTTACGCCTTCCGCCTGTCGTTTCTGAACAAGTGCGATGAGTTGGAGCGCCAGACCGTGGCCGAGTTCTATCAGCGCTGTTTCGACGAGGAACTGCCCGAGAGCGCGGCGAGTGCGAGCCTGGGGTAAGCACCTGAATTGCGCCCGTTTCGGGCGCAATGCCTCCGGCGGGGATATTTTTGGCCAGATGAAGGCGGATCCGTTAATGTTTTCCAGGCCGGGCTGGTCACTTTGATGAGGGCTTAAGGACATGGCACAGAAGAACGATAACCCCGCCGATCCTTTCAAGAAGGCCTTGGCCGAGGCCACCAAGGTGATGGCCGACGATCCCGAGCTTTCGGTGAGCTATACGGTCGACCCGTCGGGCCTGTCCGGTGAATCGATGCGGTTGCCGCAGGTCTCTCGCCGCATGACTCGCGAGGAGGTGTTGCTGGCACGCGGCACGGCGGATGCTCTGGCGCTGCAGCGGCGGTATCATGACGATGCGACCCATGCGCGTTATGCCCCTCCGGGTGATATGGCGCGGGATCTTTATGAGGCGATGGAAGTTGCCCGTTGTGAAGCGATGGGCGCACGGGACATGCCCGGGACTGCCAGCAATATCGATGTCAAGATCAGCCACGAGGCGATCCGGCGCGGATATGACCAGTGCAAACAGCCTGCAGATGCGCCGCTTGCGGTGGCCGCGGGCTATCTGATCCGGCATCTGGCGACCGGGCGGGATCTGCCGCCGGCAGCCGAGAACATCATGAACCTGTGGCGCGGGTTCATCGAGGAACAGGCGGGTGGCGTGCTGGAGAACCTTGAAGAGGTTCTGTCGGACCAGGCGGAATTCGCAAGGTTTGCCCGTCAGATGATCAAGGATCTGGGCTATGGCGACCAGCTGGGCGAGGACCCGGACGAGCTGGACGACGAGCAGGAAGATCAGGCCGAAGACGACGCCGAGGAACAGCCCGACCCCGACAGCACCGGGCAGGACGATCAGGACGAGCAGGACGCCGACGCCACCCCCGAACAGACGCAGGAAGAGCAGCAGGATCAGTCTCAGGCGCAGGTCTCGATGGACGAGATGGCCGAGGATGAGATGGGCGAAGAGGCCGAGATGCCCGATGGCGAGGCCCCGCTGGAGCCGCCTGCCCCGCCGCCCGCGTCTGAAGCGGATCCCGACTACAAGGTTTACCTGAGCACCCATGACGAGGAGATCGCCGCCGAGGATCTGGCGGAACCCGCCGAACTGGAGCGGCTGCGGGCCTATCTGGATCAGCAGCTGGAGCCGTTGAAAGGGGCGGTATCGCGTCTGGCCAACAAGCTGCAGCGTCGGTTGCAGGCGCAGCAGAACCGGTCCTGGGAGTTTGACCGCGAGGAAGGCATTCTGGACGCAGGCCGTCTGGCACGTGTCGTGGCGAACCCAACAACACCGCTGAGCTTCAAGGTCGAGAAGGATACCGAGTTCCGCGACACCGTGGTGACGCTGCTTTTGGACAACTCGGGCTCGATGCGCGGGCGTCCGATCTCGATCGCGGCGATCTGTGCGGATGTTCTGGCGCGGACGCTGGAGCGCTGCAACGTCAAGGTCGAGATTCTGGGCTTTACCACACGGGCATGGAAAGGCGGTCAGGCGCGTGAGGCGTGGCTGAACGATGGACGCCCGCAGCAGCCGGGGCGCCTGAACGATCTTCGCCATATCATCTACAAGGGTGCGGATGCCCCGTGGCGTCGCGCGCGGCCCAATCTGGGTCTGATGATGAAAGAAGGTCTGTTGAAAGAAAACATCGACGGCGAGGCGCTGGAATGGGCGCATCGCCGGATGCTGGCGCGGCGAGAGCAGCGCAAGATTTTGATGGTGATCTCGGATGGTGCGCCGGTTGATGATTCAACTCTGAGCGTTAACCCTGCGAATTATCTGGAAAAACACCTGCGCGACGTGATCGCGATGGTCGAAAAGCGCAAGATGGTCGAACTGCTGGCGATCGGTATCGGTCACGACGTGACCCGCTATTACGACCGTGCGGTCACGATCACCGATGTCGAGCAACTGGCGGGTGCGATGACCGAGCAGTTGGCAGCTCTGTTCGACAGCGACCCGCGGGCGCGGGCGCGGGTCATGGGAATGAAGCGGGCCAGCTAGATCCGTTGACGTCGCCCTGCCGGGCGGCATAGCATCCTAAGCAACCAGCCCCAGATTGACGATCCGGTAGTCGGAGCAATTCGGGGCTGGGTATTATTGTGCCTGTGGCGAACGGCCTTGTGGTGCAATAACGCGATATCGAAGGGTGGCATCATCTGAAGCTCCTGTTTGTTGCCTCTAATTTGGCAACGGCGCTGCCCTCTCGCTTGAAGACAATCCTGAGAAACCCCCGAGAAACCTTTGGGAAGGCCATTGAACCTTGTGGCCCCAATCGAAACGGAGTGTATTCAGCCCATGCGCTATGAGTTTGCAGATTGTATTCTGGACGTTGACCGCCACGTGCTGTTGCGCGGGGGCGAAGCGGTTCCGGTTGAACCTCAGGTCTTTGATCTGCTGGAGTTACTGGTTGAAAGCCCCGGCAAGCTGGTTGCACGCGAAGAGATTATCGAGCGGGTCTGGCATGGTCGGTTTGTCTCGGAATCGACCATAAGCGCCCGCATCGCTGCAGCACGCAAGGCAGTAGGCGATGATGGCAAGACGCAACGGATCATCCGGACAATTGTGCGGCGTGGCCTGCAGATGGCGGCTGAAGTCAGCCGTGATTCACAGCCTGCACAAAACGGCGAACATCGAACCCAGCGGCTAAGATATGCCCGGGGACATGACGGTCAGGCGATTGCCTTTGCCATGTCCGGAGAAGGCCCTCCGGTTCTGAGGGTCGGTTCCATCGTTTATGATCTGGAGGCAGAGGGGCGGCTGGCTTCTGAGCGGACCTACCTTGAAGCGATGGACGCTGAGTTCACGATGTTGCGTTACAACAAAAGCCACCAGTCCCATTGGGGCGACCCCTGCCGGGCCAATTACGAAGGGGTTGCCGAAGACATTCTGGCGGTGACGCAGGCCGCAGGATTTGACCGGTTTGCCATTGTCTCGGAATTCGGCGGCGTATTCTCGGCCCTGCAATTCGCCACGAAATATCCCGAGCGCGTCAGCAGGCTGGCGATTGTTGGCGGCTGGGCAGAAGGGCGCGATCATCGTGAAGGTGTGGCGGGGCCGGATTCGATCCGCAACCTGATCATCGAAGGCTGGAAAGACCCCGGGAGCGGTTATGCGGTTGGCTCGCTACTGAGCTACTTTCCCGAGGGACCTTTGGAAACCGTGCGCGAAATTGTGAACGAGATGCAGACGCTCTATTCCGTCGAGCAGAAACTGTATCAGCGCGACAGCGGAAACACCGCCTCGGTTCTGCATCTTTTGCCGCAAGTGCAATGCCCGACGTTGGTCCTGCATGGGCGCAACAGCGCCGTCCACCCCTTGTCCGAGGCGCGAAAACTGGCAGCCGGTATTCCCGACGCTTCGCTTGTCATTCTGGAAACCGCCAATCACATTCCTCTGCCCGGAAACGACGTTTACGACTCTTATATCGAGACGCTGAAAGGCTTTCTGGGCGCAACCGAATAGTGTCGTCGCGATGTGCTGGACATTTGCCGCCGCGCGCCCCACTTTTCGCCGCACCAAGACATAAGCAAGAGGCCCCCATGTTCCAGACATTCGAAGTGACCGCCCGCCCGGAACAGGGGCCGCCCAGGCTGGCGGCCTTGCGCAGTGAGATGGCTCAGGAAGGGCTGGACGGATTTCTGGTTCCCCGCGCAGATGCGCATCAGGGGGAATATGTAGCGCCGCGCGATGAGCGTCTGGCCTGGTTGACCGGGTTCACCGGATCGGCCGGGTTTTGTGCCGCGCTGACAGACGTGGCGGGTGTATTCATCGACGGGCGCTATCGCACGCAGGTCAAGGCGCAGGTCGCGGATGTGTATACTCCGGTTCCCTGGCCCGATATCGGGTTGGCCGCCTGGCTGAAAGAACAGCTGCCACAGGGCGGCAAGGTCGGGTTTGACCCCTGGCTGCATGCTGTGGGTCAGATCACGAGCTCCCAGAAGGATCTGCAGGGCAGCGGTATCGAACTGGTCCGCTGTCCGAACCTGGTGGACCGGATCTGGGCGGACCAGCCTGCGCCACCGATGAACCCGGTTAGCGCGCACCCGATTGAATTCGCGGGTGAATCCGCCGAAAGCAAGATCAGCCGCCTGGCCGAAGCGCTGAAAAAAGCAGGACATGCGGCTGCGGTGATCACGCTGCCGGACTCCATCATGTGGCTGCTGAACATCCGGGGATCGGATATCGGGTACAACCCGGTGGCGCACGGGTTTGCGATTCTGCATGCCGATGGCGGAGTGGACCTGTTCATGGCCGCCAAAAAGCTGTCCGGTGTTGCCGATCATTTGGGGCCTCGGGTGCGCCAGCACGAACCGGATGCGTTTTTGCAGGCCATAAGCGGGCTGGCTGGTTCGGTGCAGGTCGATCCGGCGACATTGCCGCAGATTGTTGCGGACGCTCTGGGCGACAGGATGGCCGAGGGGGGCGACCCCTGCGCCCTGCCCAAAGCGTGCAAGAACGCTGCGGAAATCGCGGGCAGCGCCGAGGCGCATCTGCGCGATGCAGTCGCGGTGATCGAAACGCTGTGCTGGCTGGACGCGCAGCCCCCAGGCAGCCTGACCGAAACACAGGTCGTCACCCGGCTGGAGGAAAACCGACGGCAGGACGCGGCACTGCGGGATATCTCGTTCGACACCATTGCGGGCACCGGGCCAAACGGCGCAATCATGCATTACCGGGTGACGACCGAGACAGACAGCCTGTTGAAGGATGGCCATATTCTGGTTCTGGACAGCGGAGGGCAATATCTGGACGGCACCACGGACATCACCCGAACCGTTGCGATCGGCACCGCCGGTGACGAGGAAAGCGCCTGCTTCACGCGCGTGTTGAAAGGCATGATTGCCATGTCCATGCTGCGCTGGCCCGTCGGGCTGTCCGGGCGCGACATCGAATGTGTGGCGCGCGCGCCGCTGTGGTCCGCGGGGCAGGATTTCAACCACGGCGTGGGCCACGGCGTCGGTGCCTATCTGAGCGTGCACGAAGGCCCGCAGCGCCTGTCGAAGGTCAGCCATGTTGCGCTGGAACCCGGTATGATCCTGTCAAATGAGCCGGGGTACTACCGGGAAGGTGCCTTTGGTATCCGGATCGAGAATCTGGTGGTTGTGGACAAAGCCCCCTCGCTGCCCGGTGGTGATACCGAACGGGCGATGCTGAACTGGCGTACGCTGACCTTTGTGCCCATTGACCGCCGGTTGATCGTCGCCGACATGTTGTCCCCGCAGGAACGGGCATGGCTGAACGAGTATCACCGCGAAGTTGCGGAAAAAATCAGGCCAAGGCTGGGCCATGACGCGCAACTGTGGTTGGATGCCGCAACCGCGCCGGTGTGACATCCGGCTGTTACATAGACTGGGCAGAGGAAAGGCCCTGACGCGACAATAGAAGGAGCAGACATGACCGACCACATAACAATCCGCAAGGCGCCCGGAAAATGGAGCGTCCGGTCAGGTGGCGCGATTCTGGGCGAAACCACGGGTGCGCTGGAGTTGCTTGAAGGCAATCTGGATCCGGTGATCTATTTCCCACGCTCAGATGTCGCGATGGCCTTTCTGGACCAGACGGATAAAGTCACCCACTGCCCGCACAAAGGCGACGCCACGCATTTCTCGATCGTCAACAAATCCTCGACAACCGAAAACGCCGCGTGGAGCTATGAAGACCCGATCCCGGCGGTGGCCGAAATCAAAGGCTATCTGGCGTTCTATCCGCTGGATTCGGTGAAGGTCGAACAGTTGTAGAACCATCCGGTGTTGAGAAGTCAGTCGAAGCCGACAGTTGCGCCAAGTGATGGCAGGCCGGATCACCCCTCGGCGGGTTGCATGGCCCGCTGATAGAGATGCCATGTTGTGTGGCCAAGGATCGGCAGGGTGAAGATCAGTCCCAGAAACGCCGGGACAAGCGACAACAGCATAGTGACCGAGATGATCGCCGCCCAGCCAAGCATGACCAACGGATTTTTCGTGACGACGCGAATGGACGTGATCATGGCAGAGACGAAATTGGTTTCCCGGTCAAGCAGCATGGGCATGGCGATGACGGTCACCGAGAACAAGGCAGCCGACAGAAATGCGCCGACGCAGGTGCCAACGGCCAGGAAAGTCCAGCCCTGCGGTGTGAAGAACACGGTGTTCAGAAACCCGTCGAAATCCGAGAAAGATGCATTCTGTAGGATGATCGCCAGCCAAAGCCGGACCTGATAAATCCACACCCAGAAAATGAACAGGGTGACAAAGGCCATCCAGCCCATTTCGCGCTTGCGCTGGTTGGCCATGACGGTGAGGATTTCAGACCAGCCGAAACTCTCGTCGTTCTGCATCCGGCGGGACATCTCATACAGCCCGGCGGCAGCAAATGGCGCGACCAGGGGGAAGCCAACAACCGCTGGAATGATCATCCAGATCTTGCCAAGCCAGACCAGGCTCCAGACAAACAGGATGCCGAAGACTGCATAGAACAGGCCAAAAAAGCCACTCATGAAGGGGCGGGCCAGAAAATCGGAAAAGCCGGCCTTCAGGGACGCCGTGATATCATCCGCAGTGACCTTGTTGATCCTGGGCATGGCCTGCGGCGGCGGCGTCAGATTGTCCGGTGGCGTGGAACCCGCAGTCTTGGATGTCATGACACTCCTCCCAAAGCAGCTGCACCGTTCTGGTCCGCTTTCAAACAGACCAAACGGAGAAACAGACATCCCTCCTCTGCGACCAAGTTTGCATCAGGTGGGGCACAAGGGCAAGAAGCGAGTATTGTGGCCAAGTCTTCGCAGGGTCTGCGGAAAATCAGCAATTTCGCGTCAAGGGTACGCCGGTTCCCAAGGCCTGGGTTATTCGGGAGGGCTATGCGACCGCCCGGAACCCTGCCTTTGTGTTGCCTTTGGGATAGTCGATGTCGGGTGCCGGCAAGCCCAGCCCCCTGCACAAAGGATCCCAACCGGAGCCAAGCGGCAGCTCGATAAGCCGTTCCGCAGGCACTTCGTTTCGGACACTGGCGATCGTGTCCTCGTAAACAGACAGAACATGTGCCTTGTCCTGGATGTTTCCGCCGAAAACCCCTTCGGTTATCACGCTGGTTCCCAGACCGCCGACATCCGTGCCCGTTAGCAGCGCTGTCTGAATCGTATTGGTGAAACTGTTCCACCAGTCTTCGGCGGGCCGGTGGGTCAGCACCACTTTGGCATCCGGGTAGAAGGCCATCGTTTCGCGCCAGTAGGCGGCTGATGGCCAGTCCACGGCGCTGTTGTATCCTTCAAACAGCGAGGGCCAGTCCGGTGTTGCCCCGTTTGCGAAAGCGAGCCAGCGTTCCCGCTGCGTTTCGCTGTCCATGACCTCGTACATGTGGTGCGTCGGTCCGAGCCCAAGGGCTTCAAGCGCCCGCTTGAGGCTTTCCGTTCCTGTCCGTCCAAATCCGGCTCCGATCACTTTCAAAGTCATGTTCATCCTCCGGTCAATTGCAATGCATCCCGTGACGGGTCTGCTTGCCTAAGGATGTCCGGATGTGTCAGATTGAACAATCAGATCAATTCGTTTCAATACATTGAAATTTTCAATTACACTCAGACAGGGTTCCGATGTCCACAGCGCCAGAAATACTCTCGCTCGATTTCGCGGCGCTTCGTACGCTGAAGCTGGTGTACACGCACCGCTCATTCGCAAAGGCCGCAGCCGAGTTGGGCATGAACCCGTCTTCGGTCAGTTACACGATCGAACGTGTAAGAAAGGCAGCGCAGGATCCCCTGTTCGTCAAACAAGGCGGGGGGATAGCACCCACGCACCATTGTCACCGGCTCATGGACCGGGTGGAGCACATGTTGGAAGAAGCCGAGCAGTTTCGCGACGATGAGGCATTCGATCCGAAGCAGTCCGAGGGAGAGATCCGGATCAACATCACCAGTTACGAAACGTTGCTTGTTTTGCCGCAAGTTGTTCGGCGGCTCCGGCGCGAAGCACCTGCGATCCGGCTGATCCTGAACTATAACTACGGCCTTGCCAGCGACTTGTTGCTGAGTGGCAGCGCCGATATCTACCTCGGGCCGCAGAAAGTGTCGGACAGCGGGATTTACGGCGAAGAATACCTGAACTGCGAGCAGCATGTCTGCATGATGGATCCGTCACACCCGCTGGCAAAGAAAGAGGTCCTGGGGCTGGACGACATCAAGGAGATGAATTTCGTCCATTTCGAACCGCGCCCCGGCTGGCAGCAGGCGACGGTTCGCTATGCCGCCGAACAGGGCATCAGCCTGCGGCGTTCGATCGTCAGCAGTGATGCGATATCCTTTGGCGAAATCATCGTGGGCACCGACCTGCTGGCTGCGTTGCCTTCACGGATGGCCAACCGTTTCAGGGACAGGCTTGCTCTGCGGCCTTTCGATTTTGACACGGGCATGGCAGAGCATATGTACTGGACCGCTGCAACCGACCGGTCGAAACTGGCACGTTGGGTCCGGTCTGTGATCAAGGAAGAAGCGAAGAAAGCGCCAACCGGCTAAGCGGCTCCCGTTTCAGAAGACGCAGCGCAACGTACCGGCTTCCGCCTCGCTACGAATGCTCCTCGGCCGCTGTCGCCGCCAGCGCGCGGTTATACGCCTTGAGCGCATCTATGTGATAAAGCGCGCCGACCGGGGTTTCGACACCGTTTTCTTCGATCAGAACCACCGGAATGCAGGGGATGTCATCGCGGTCGAAATAGGGCATCGCAGCCTCAAGCGTGGCGCTGGCCTGAATGCAGAAGCCCTGTTCAATCAACTCCTGCGCCTCGTCCCTGGTGATCGAGCGCGGATCTCCGAGCGGGCGCATCACGGCACCAGCGCGCAACATGGCCAGCAGGTAGGCCTGCGGCCCCGCGGCCAGATGCACATTGCGGCGCTCCAGTTGTGTCAGGAAGAAGGACCGGTCCACCAGGCGCGAAGCCAGCGCGGTGGACATCGAAACCGAGACCATCACCGCAAGGCCGATCTGCCAGTCTCCGGTCAGTTCGAACACGATCAGCGTGGTCGAGATGGGTGCCCCCAGAACTGCGGCGGCCACGGCACCCATTCCGGCAAAAGCATAGAGCGTGTGGGTCCCCGATACGTCCGGCAGCAGGCCGGTGGCGATCAGGCCAAAGGCCAGCCCGGTCAGCGCGCCGATCATCAGCGACGGTGAGAACACACCGCCACCCATGCGGCCGCCCATGGTAATGGCGACCGCAACGGTCTTGAGAACGGCAAACAGGATTGCGGTGGTCAGCAGCAGGTCGCCGGTCAGGGCGCGGATCGTGGTCTCGTACCCGACACCGATGATATGCGGGAACCAGATCGCCATCAGCCCCAGCATCGCCCCCGATACCGCCGGCCGCAGCCAGCGCGGCAGAGACAGGCGGGTCTGAATGTGGTTGCCGATATCCTCGGCAAAGAAGATCGAGCGCATCAGCAGCAGAGAGACGAACCCACAGATCAGCCCGAGGATCAGGAACGCGGGCAACTCCACATAGAATTGCAGCGATCCGGGGGTCTCCAGGACAAACTCGGTGACGTCACCATAGGCCAGACGGTTGATAACTGTCCCCGCGACCGAGGCAATTACGATAGGGGCGAAGGCATGGACCGCGAAATGGCGCAGAACCACTTCGAGCGCAAAAAGCGCACCTGCGATCGGGGCGTTGAAGCTGGCTGAGACGGCGGCGGCCACGGCACAGCCCAGCAGGTCGCGACCGGTGATGCCGTCCGCGTGGATGCGGTTGCTGACCCATGTTGAAATGACGCCCGCCATGTGAACCACCGGCCCTTCACGGCCCGTCGAGCCGCCAGAGCTGAGCGTTATGAGCGAGGCGAGGAAAGACGCGATCCCTGCCTTGATCTCGACCCTCCCATCAGTGACGGCAGAACCTTCCATCACGTCCGCTACGGACCGGACACGCCCGTCATCGGTGAAAATGTGCAGGATGATACCGACAACCAGGCCACCGATGATCGGCGTGATCAGGATCAGGACCCAGGGCAGCTTTTCCACATGGCTGTGCAGCAGAAGGATATCTTCGGTGTTGTAGATATACGCCTGAAGTGCGGCGATGGCCTTGCGGAATCCCAGCGCCATGAAACCCGCCGCGATACCGATGGCCAGGGCAATGAACCAGAACTGAATCTGGCTGGGTCCCCGGCGGAGCATCACCCGCCATGCATCCTTGATCGCGGCCAGTGCCTGATTGAGCTGATTGCGCAGAACGGTGCGGGTCGACTGGGTCATTTGCCCTCGGAGGTCATCGTTCCCTCATTAGTAAGCCACGGGGCGTCCTTATAAAAGTGGGATAGCGACGGTTTGAGAACCGGAAAGCGGCAGATATGTCTCAGGCCTGCAGCAAAGCGCGTGCGGCGGCGCGGGCTTCGTCCGTTATGGTGTCGCCTGCGACCATGCGGGCAATCTCATCCACCCGATCCGGGTCGGCCAGCGGGATGACGGTGGACAGGGTTTGCCCGTCCGCAACCTGTTTCTGCACACGCCAGTGATGCGCGGCCCGCGCGGCCACCTGCGGCGAATGCGTCACGACCAACACCTGCCCCCCCTGCGCCAGAGCGGCCAGACGGCGGCCAACCGCATCGGCAGTGGCACCGCCGACACCCCGGTCGATTTCATCGAAGATCATTGTGCGGGCGCTGTCATCACCGCTGAGGCAAACCTTGAGCGCCAGCAGGAAGCGGCTGAGTTCACCGCCGGATGCGATCTTGTTCAGCGGTCCCGAGGGCGCGCCGGGATTGGTGGCGACGGTGAAGGCCACCGCATCGGTGCCTTCGGGGCCGGGATCGGCTGGTGTGATTTCGGTTCGAAACACCGCGCGTTCCATTTTAAGCGGTGCAAGTTCGGCCATCACGGCGGCGTCGAGTTGCCCGGCCGCATTCTGACGCATGGTGCTGAGCTGGGCTGCAGCGGCATCGTAGGCGACCTGCGCGGCCTCGACAGCGGCACGCCTGTCGGCAAGGTCGGCATCTCCGGCGTCCAGCCGGTTCAGACGCTCACGCAGGGTTTCGGCGAAAGCGCCCAGATCGTCCGGCGCGACGTCGTGTTTGCGGGCCAGCGCGCGGATGGCGAACAGGCGTTCTTCAGTCTGTTCCAGTTCTGCCGGGTCGAAATCCAGCGCCTGAAGGCAGGCGTTGACGCCATCCTGCGCTTCGCCCAGTTCAATCATGGCGCGGCCGAGGGCGGCGATGGGCTCTTCAAGCTGGCCGCCGGCATGGTCCGACACACCTTCAAGCCAGCGCACCGCGTCGGCCAAAGCGCCTTCGGCGCTCTCGCCCCCCAACAGGGCAAAGGCACGGGCCACGTCGTCGCGGATCCGTTCGGCCCCCTGCATCATGCGGCGGCGGGCGTCGAGTTCGGCATCTTCACCCGGCTGAGGATCAAGCTGATCCAGTTCCGACACAGCATGGCGCAGAAACTCTTCTTCGGCGCGCATTGCGGCCAGCGTGCCTTCGGTCTCGGTCAGCGCCTTGCGGGCGCGGGACATCTGTGACCAGGCCGCTCGAACGGCGCTAAGCTGGTTCCCTGCCCCGGCATAGTCGTCCAGCAGAACACGATGACCGCGCGGGTTCAGCAGGCCGCGGTCATCGTGCTGGCCGTGCAGTTCGATCAATGTCTCGGACAGCGCACGCAGCACCTCGCCCGAGCAGCGGCGGTCATTGACCCAGGCGGTTTTGCGGCCCTCGGCCGTGTTGACGCGGCGAAGGATCAGTTCTTCGCCGGCGGGCAGCCCGGCTTCGGCCAAAACTGCATGGGCGGGATGATCGGCGGACAGTTCGAATTCGGCCAGCACTTCGCCCTGTGCTGCCCCCTGCCGCACCAGTTCGGCGCGACCGCGCCAGCCCAGAACAAAGCCCAGCGAATCCAGCAGGATCGACTTGCCCGCACCGGTTTCACCGGTCAGCGCATTGAGACCCGGCTGGAAGGTCAGTTCCAGCCGGTCGATGATCAGCATGTCGCGAATATCAAGGGCGCGTAGCATCGGGTCCTACTGTCCCAACCCTATGGTCATGGCGATTACAACCACTGCCCTTTGATCGATTGACGGTAAACCTGGCTGAGCCAGTTGTTGCCACGGCTCTTGAGTTTGAGGCCGCGCGAAGTCAGCAGGGTATAAGCGCTGTCGTACCATTCCGAAGACTGGTAGTTGTAGCCCAGGATCGCACCGGCCGACTGCGCCTCATCCACCAGGCCCAGCGACAGGTACGCCTCGACCAGACGATACAGCGCTTCGGCGGTGTGCGAGGTGGTCTGAAAATCCTCGACCACGACGCGGAAGCGGTTGATGGCGGCGGCGAAATGATCCTGACGCAGGTAATAGCGTCCGATCTCCATCTCTTTTCCAGCCAGATGGTCGAAGGCGAGATCGAATTTCAGCACCGCAGAGGTGGCGTATTCACTGTCCGGATAGACCTCGATCACCGTGCGCAGCGCCTGCAGCGCCTGAAAGGTCAGACCCTGATCGCGGCCCACTTCGTCGATCTGGTCATAGTAGCTTAACGCCAGCAGATACTGGGCATAGGCGGCATCTTCGTCCGTGGGGTAGAAATCGATATACCGCTGAGCTGCGGCCCGGCTTTCTTCATAGTTCTCGTCGGTATGGAACGCGAACGCCTGCATGATCAGCGACCGTTTGGCCCAGTCAGAATAGGGATAGAGCCGCTCGACTTCCGAGAAATACCACGCCGCATCGTCAGAACGGTTCTGCGACAGTTCGTATTCACCGCGCGTGTAAATCTGTTCCGGCGTGAAGCCTTCCAGGTTCTGGTCGCGGTCCGCGCCCCTTCTTCCGAAAAGTCCGCCATTGCCGCACGCTGCTAAAGTTGCTGCCAGAAGAATCGCCCCTGCGAACCTGACTGCCGCTTTGCTGCCCACCATTCCGCTCATCCTTGTCGTCTTGCTTAACGGGTTCTGACCCGGATTGTGCCATGGTCTAGCATAGAAAATTCCGGTGCAAAACGTCTTTAACGCTCTCTGTCGGAAATGTCGCCAGTGTTGATCCGCGGCATCTCGCAGACCGCCCAGATCAGGCGACTTCGGGGATTTCCGCCCAGATCAGACCCTGACCGGGCAGTCGGGCCGCCTGTTCGGGGGTGCACAGCACGGGGCGCACGGCGCCGGGCGTCTCGAACAGCTTGCGCAGCAGCGTGTTGGTCATCGAATGACCGGACTTGTCGCCGGTGAAGTGGCCCAGAATCGGACCGCCTGCCAGATACAGGTCGCCCAGGGCATCCAGCATCTTGTGGCGCACGGCCTCATCCGCGCGGCGGAACCCGCCGGGTGTCAGAACGTCGGTGCCTTGAACAACAACTGCGTTGTCCAGCGTACCACCCAGCGCCAGACCGTTTTCGCGCATGGCTTCGACATCAGTGCGGCGGCAGAACGTGCGGCAATCGCTGAGTTCGCGCGCGAACGAGCCGTTGCGCATATCCAGCGTCTTGGTCTGGTTGCCGATCGCGTCATCTTCGAAATCGATGTGGAAGTCGATGATCAGCCCATTTGCCGGAGCGATCGAGGCGCTTGCGCCCTCGCGAGAGACGGTGACCGGTTTGAGCACTTCGTAGGCCAGAACAGGGCTGGCCTGACGGCGCACGCCCTTGGCCATGATGCCGCGCACGAATTCGATGGACGAGCCGTCCATGATCGGAACTTCGGGGCCATCAATCTCGACCAGCGCGTTGTGCACGCCGCAACCGGCAAGGGCCGCCATGATGTGTTCAACGGTTGAAACGGAAACTCCGGCCTCGTTCACCAGACGGGTGCAGAGCGGGGTCCGGTCCACCATGTCGTAGATCGCCGGGATCAGCGCATTGCCCAATTCGATATCCGTCCGTTTGAACCAGATGCCGTGACCGGCGGCTGCCGGCTTCAGGACCATCGTCGCAGGCTTGCCGCTGTGCAGCCCTGTGCCTGTAAACGTGACCGATGATTTGAGCGTGTGTTGCAAAACTGACCTCAGTGAGTGATGTCCAGCCTGCTTGGGCTGTGTTGGACACTCAGTTAAGGAAGCCGGCGATAAGGCTCAATTCACTCTTTGCAACCGATTGAAACATGGATGTTACAGATCGGCAAAACCCTGCTTACATTACAATAAGCACTTTATTTTAAACGAAAAAGGGCCGCCAAATGGCGACCCCTTGTCATCATTTTGTTACCGCGATCAGTTGGCCTGACGGCGCAGGAAGGCCGGAATTTCGATACGTTCCTGATCCGGATCTGCCTCTTCATGGGCAGGTGCCGTGGCGTCAGCCTGGCGCATGACCGGCTGTTGGCGGGCCGGTTGAGCGGGTGTATCGGCCGCATGACCGGTCATGCGGTCGATCAGCCTGTTGAAGCCGAAACGGGGCCGGTCATGAGCTTCCGCCTGCTGTGCGGGGGCTGCTTCTTCGACGTCCGCGCGGCTTGCCGCCATGCGCTGTTTTGCCGATGGCACATTCTGAACCGCCGCCTGCAGTCGCTGCAGGGCCTCGGGGGACGGAGTGCCGGCAGCAGCGGCGCGCGGTGCGACAAAGCTTTCCGGCGCAGGTTCCGCAACCTCGGGCTGCGGCTCAAACTCGGCCACGCGCGGCTGATAGGCGGGCGGCGGCAGGTCATCATCATCCTGTTCCGCCTGCGGCTGGAACTGAGGCTGGGACTGCACCGGCTCGTCAGCCGCTTCGAACAGCGATGGTTCGGGGTTTACCTCAGTAGGTGCCTGCTGTTCTGCGGCAACGGTCTGCGCTTCTTCCTGCGCCTGCTCTTCCGCGGAAACGGTGCGGGTCAGCGGTGCCGACATCGAACGACGCGCAACCGGAATTTCGGCCTGTTTGTCGGTTGCATCGATCCCGGTGGCCACGACGGACACGCGCATGCCGCCTTCCATCGCGGTATCGAGGGTCGACCCGACGATGATGTTGGCTTCGGGGTCCACTTCCTCGCGGATGCGGTTGGCGGCTTCGTCCAGTTCGAACAGGGTCAGGTCGTGCGAACCGGTGATGTTGATCAGCACGCCCTTGGCACCCTTGAGGCTGATTTCGTCCAGCAGCGGGTTGGCAATCGCCTTTTCGGCCGCCTGTACCGCGCGATCTTCACCGGTTGCCTCGCCGGTCCCCATCATCGCTTTGCCCATCTCGTCCATGACGGCGCGAACATCGGCAAAGTCGAGGTTGATCAGGCCCGGACGGACCATCAGGTCGGTCACGCCTTTGACCCCCTGATACAGAACGTCGTCAGCCATCGAGAACGCCTCGGTAAAGGTCGTCTTTTCATTGGCCAGACGGAACAGGTTCTGGTTCGGGATGATGATCAGCGTATCGACAACCTTCTGCAGCGCCTCAACACCGTCTTCGGCCTGACGCATCCGCTTGGCACCTTCGAACTGGAAGGGTTTGGTTACGACACCGACGGTCAGCACACCCAGCTCGCGCGCGGCCTGCGCGATGATCGGAGCCGCGCCTGTCCCGGTGCCACCGCCCATTCCAGCAGTGATGAAGCACATATGCGCGCCAGCCAGATGATCGACGATCTGTTCGATGCTTTCTTCGGCGGCGGCTGCGCCAACAGTCGGACGCGCCCCAGCGCCCAGGCCTTCGGTGACTTTCACACCCAGCTGCACCCGTGCCGAGGACTGGCTTTGCTGCAGCGCCTGCGCGTCTGTGTTGGCGACCACGAAATCGACGCCGTCCAGCTGTTTTTCAATCATGTTATTGACGGCATTGCCGCCTGCACCGCCCACGCCAAATACTGTGATCCGAGGCTTCAGTTCGTCGTGCCCGGGCATCGAAAGATTCAATGTCATGCTCTGTCCGCCTGTTCTTATAACCCGCCAAAGCGGTGTTTTTCTTACCTATCCGCCTTTAATTCTACCGGTCATATCCACAAACGTCACGTCAAAAATCGCAGGAATCCACAAAATATGGAGGAAATAAGGCAGCCAGAGGCGGTATTTCGCGCGATCCGCCAGATGTTGCGGAGCGAACGCAAGGCGCCACAAGGCATACGCAATTCGTGCCGCCAGCCAGAAGATGCGTCACAGAGGGGTCAGTTCTTGTTTTGCGGGTACCTGCTCGGGTCCTGCCGCCGGGCCTCTGTCGGGCCTTGTGGATATCTTGAGGGATATTCTCGGGCACCGCAAGCCGATTTTTCAACTGACAGGGACACTTGGACAGTTGAGGCTATCCTCGCTTATTCGGCGGACCTCCTGAATTTCACCGCCGATGAAGGTGGCCAGGCGCACCAGCAGCCGGTCGTGGTGCAGAAACGGCCACCAACAGACTGGCACCCCGTCCGTGTCATTGTCATAGAGGAAGCAGATCTGCCCGTTTGGCGTGGTGATCTGACCATAGACGCAGCCCAGGCCATTCTCGCGCCAGACCGAGGTGTTGCGACTTAAAAACTGCTCTGTTCCGACCAGCTGACCGCTGCGGATCTCATAGAACGTGACCGTCTTGCCGATGACCGCATCCAGAAACGCGTCGGGAGAGATGGCGGTCTGAGCGACCGCGCCGGCGGGCAACAGCAACGGGGCGATCAGCCCCCGAAGCAGCCATCTACCAATTGTCACGGAACCAGCGCACGGCGCGTTTGAAGGGGCGCGCCGCGTAGGTGTCGACCGGGATCTCGAAATCCCACCATTCGTCCTGCGGATGGGCGGCGAACAGGCTGAGGCCGACAGCAGATGAAAAACTTGGCCCTGTGGCCGATTGCGGCAGGCCGTGAACGCGCAAGGGGCGACCAAGGCGGACGCGCTGACCCAGGATACGGGTGGCGAGGCCGTCCAGCCCCATGATCTGGCTGCCGCCTCCGGTCAGGACGATCTGCTGGCTGGGCATGTGTTCGAACCCGGCTGCGTCCAGTCGCACGCGGACCTCTTCGAGAATTTCCTCGACCCTTGGGCGCATGATTCCGATCAGTTCGGCACGGCTGACGGTGCGACGGTCATGTTCCCAGTCGCCGGTATCGCCACCGATATCGATCAGATCGCGATCATCGGCCCCTGTGGCATGCACGCCGCCATTGAAAGTCTTGATCCGCTCTGCCACTGCCGCTGGAACGCCGAGGCCCATGGAAATGTCCGAGGTCACGTGATCACCACCCATGCGCACGCAATCGGCATAGATCATGTGTTTCTTCATGAAGATCGACACGCTGGTGGTGCCGCCGCCCATGTCGATACAGGCCGCGCCCAGTTCCTGCTCGTCCTCGACCAGCGCCGAGATGCCCGAGACATAGGCTGAATTCGCTATCCCCGCCAATTCCAGGTCGCAACGTTTGATGCACCGCACGATGTTCTGAATCGCCACCGCATCAACGGTCAGCATGTGCATATCGACCGCAAGGCTCTGCCCCATTTGTCCCCGCGGGTCGATCAGGCCGGACCGGTTGTCCAGCGCGAAGTTCACCGGCTGGGCATGCAGAACCTCGCGCCCGGCCCCGTAATCGGGCACGTCGCAGGCGTTCAGCACACGTCCGACCTCGGCTTCGGTCACAAGCTGACCTTCCAGATCGACCTGAGCGTCCAGACCGTAGGAGCGCGGGTTCGCGCCCGAGAAACTGGCGATGACGTGATCAACGCGAATGTCCGCCATCTTCTGTGCCGCCTGCAAGGCAGTGCGGATGGCGCGTTCGGTTTCCTGCATGGCAGTGACTTCGCCGAACTGCACTCCGCGCGAGCGGGTCGTCGCGGCGCCGATGACACGGAACCCGGTCTGCCCGGCCAATGAACCGATGCTGTTGTCATCGCTCAGCCGGCCGGTACCGTCAAATCGCAGCACCAGACAGGCGATCTTGGAACTGCCCACGTCCAGAATGGCGATGACGCCCCTTTGCACGGCTTGCCTGCGCATCTGCCGCATGGCCCGCTGGGACTGGTAAAGATCGGTCATCATTGTCGCTACTGCCCGCTACTCGTTGTCACTTTTGTATTCCACCAGTCTTCGCTGGCGGCTTTGGTCATTCGGATGGTCGGACGCTGACCGAGGCGCATGTCGACCACGGCCACATCGCGTTCCAGAAGGTCCTGTACCTCGTTTACCGCCAATACCCGCTCGAGCGCGCGAACAGGGCGGTCGGTTGGCAGCATGATGCGCTGGCCACGATCGAGGACCAGGTCCCAGCGGCGTTCACCGATGCGTACCAGTCCGCGCACGCGGTCACCAAGGCTGCGCGCTGTGGTCAGGATCCGCAGCGCTTCGCCGACATGCTGATCCGCCCCCTGACCCGCGATCAGCGGCAGATCCGCATGATCCTTGCGCGAGGCGACCTGATCCACATGGGCACCGGTTTCGTCCAACAACTCGATCCCGTCGCGCGTGCGCCAGACGATGACCGGCTGACGCTCGACCACATCGACCTGAAGAATGCCGCCCGGGCGAATGCGGACGGTGGCCGATTTCACCGGGTCCAGTCCGGTTATGGTGTCGCGCATCTGTTCGACATCCAGATCCCAGGAACTGATCGGGAAGTCCAACGGCACGACTTCGCGGATGTCGTCGGACAGGCCCGGCCCCGCACCATCGATGGCCATCAGGTTGACCATGAATTCGGGGCGCTCCTGAACCGAGGTCTTGATGTCGGCGATATAGGCGCTGAGCGCTTCGCGCCGGTCTTCGGACGCGAAATAGAGCCCGACCGCCGCCGCAACAACGCAAACCGGCAGGCCCAGACGAACGCTCAGCCGGATGCCCGGTGTCAGCATCCAGCGCTGGAACCGGTAGCTGAGCCGCGACGGCGCGGGATCGGAGCGGCGGGCGTTGCGACCAAAAAACCGGGCGCCGCGCAGTTGCAGTTTCGGCTTGGCCTGAGGGGTCGGCTCGGCAGTGGCGAAATCGGCATCCGGCCCGGCCAGAGGCTTGCTGCGATGGATCACGGGTGCGCGGGTGGCGGTCAACGGTCGCATGAGGCGTCCTCCACCATCCAGGCGCAAAACTGGCCGAAACTCATGCCCAGATGCGCGCCCTGTTCTGGCGCCAGCGAGGTCGGCGTCATGCCGGGCTGGGTATTGGTTTCCAGCAGGAACAGACCATCCGCGCCCCGTGCATCGTCCCAGCGGAAGTCGGTGCGGCTGACGCCCTTGCACCCCAACACCTTATGAGCGCGCACGGCATAGTCCATGCACATGTCGAAAATGTCAGCCGGAATCTTGGCAGGCAGTTCGTGCGACGAGCCACCGGGCTTGTACTTGGCGTCGTAGTCGTACCAGCCTTCGGTCATGATCTCGGTTACGGTCAGGGCACGGTCGCCCATCACGGTCACGGTCAGTTCGCGCCCCGCCACATATTGCTCGACCATTACCTGATCCGGCATGTCGTCGGACAGTTTCGGGGGACCGTTGGTGCCTTCGTGCACCAGATAGATACCGACGCTGGAGCCTTCGTTGTTGGGTTTGACCACATAAGGCGCAGGCATGACGTGGTCGGCTTCGACCTCATCCTTTGGGGCGATGATGCTTTCTGCGATGGGCAGGCCTTCGACGCGGAACGCTTCCTTGCTGCGCTGCTTGTCCATGGCCAGGGCCGAAGCCAGAACGCCGGAATGCGTATACGGGATACGCATCCATTCGAGCATCCCCTGCACACAGCCATCCTCGCCCCAGCGGCCATGCAGGGCGTTGAAAACCACATCAGGCTTGATATCCAGAAGACGCGCGTAAAGGTCGGGACCAGCGTCCAGTTCGACCACCTCAAAGCCTTCTTCCCTAAGGGCGGCTGCGCATTCGCGCCCGCTGCTGAGCGAGACCTCGCGTTCCTTCGAGGGGCCGCCCATCAATACCGCCACTTTGGGGTTTGTCCTGCTCGACTTACCCACTTCGTGCGCCTCAATGTCCCCGGACCTTATGTGGTGGTCCGTATCTTGTTTATGCCTTTGATCCGCCGCCTGAATTTGCCTGCTATGGTCTGACGGATGGGGCTTTATTCTGTCAGCGGATCACCGACCCGCATGATTTCCCACTCTAGCGTGATGCCGCTTGTTTCGTAAACCTTTTTTCGCACCTCCTCGCCCAGCCCTTCGAGGTCGGCGGCGGTGGCGGTGCCGGTGTTGATCAGGAAGTTCGAGTGCTTTGGACTCATCTGCGCTCCGCCGCGTGTCGCGCCGCGCATGCCCGCATCATCGATCACTTTCCACGCCTTCAGGTCATGGACGTCATCGGCCCGGCCTGTGGAGGAGAAACCGGCAGGGTTGCGGAAAGTGGAACCGGCGCTGCGATCCTTGGTGGGCTGTGTCTCGTCGCGCTTTTGCAACTGCGCCGCCATGCGCGCATGAAGGTCCTCGGGATCGCCCGGAGGGCCTTCGAACGTGGCCGAGACCAGAACCGCGCCTTCGGGCAGATCTGTCTGGCGGTAGCGGAAGTTCAGTTGGTCGGGCGACAGGTCCACAACACTGCCCTGCCGAGTCACGATGGTGGCCTTGCGCAGTACATCCGCCGTGTAGTTGCCGTAACAGCCTGCGTTCATTCGCACCGCACCACCGATGGAGCCGGGGATGGTTCGCAGGAAGGTCAGGTCGACCCCCGCGTCCGCCGCCTTGCGCGCCACATGCGCGTCCAGTGCCGCCGCGCCTGCGGTAACAGTGTTTCCCTTGACCGAGATGCCGTTGAAGCCGCGCCCCAGCCGGATCACCATGGCCCGCAAGCCGCCGTCGCGGACAATCAGGTTCGAACCGACGCCCATCGGGAACACCGGAACATCCGCCGGCAGGTCGCGCAGGAACGATTGCAGATCTTCAAGGTCGGCTGGCTGGAACAGATAATCCGCCGGTCCTCCGACACGAAGCCATGTGAGGTCGGCCAGCGGACGGGCCTCGGACAGGCGGCCTCGGGTCGCGGGGAGGGTTGTCATTCGGCTGCACGCGCAGCCAGGCTGCGCCCGCCGACCCCGCCCATGATCGCGGCGAATAGAAACGGAAGCACACCGGCGGTCAGCCAGACGAGCGGACCGAATGCCTGCTCTTCTTCGCCCGTTCCAACGCTGGCCAGCATCACGATCAGCACCAGCCCGGCAGCAGACGCCAGCCCAATCAGCCACAAAAGACCACGCAGGCCGATCCAGCGACCCGCCGTGAACCCTGCGGCGGCACCAAGAACAAGGGAAATGAGCGGCAGATAGGCAAATGTGGTGATCGTCGCCATGGCGGACCTCGTGAAGTTGGCCGGTTATTCGTCAGCCGCCTTCATGCCCTGCATTTTCGCCTTTGTCCAACGGGTCAGATAAATCACCGGCCAGCGCAGCACCGACATGCCAGCGGCCAGTACGATCAGACCGACCCATGGGCCATTCTGATAGGTCACAAATCCCAGGATCGGGATACCCAACGCGATCAGGACATAGGCGCGAGTCCAGTGATTGTCCTTGCTGGGGATCATCGCCAGCACATTCGCGGCAACCCCCCAGAGAGCGGCGAGAGCAATGGACCAGTTCATTCCACGACCTCCCCGCGCACCCATTTGCGCCAGTAATAGCGGATCGGATTGCGGAACATCGAGACAAAGCCGCCCAAAGCCAGCAGCGACCAAAGCCAGCCATGTACGTAGCCCAGCCAAACGATCAGCACCGGCGCACAGATCAGCAAAATGATACCCGGAGGGAATTGCAGCCGCATCGGAAGCAACGCCACGATAGTAGCGCAGATCACCCAGAGCGCTGAGAAGATCATCGAATAATCCATTCGCCCCTCCAAGGACGCGCGGAAGCCGCCCGCAGCATATCATACATTTGGGTTGTGCGCCAAATGAGCGCGAGGGTCAAACAGCTTGTTTTCGCTGCAATCTTTCGGGCAATCCATTGGCCCAAGCGCTGATTGTACCAGCGCCGAGGCAGACAACCATGTCGCCCGGACGGGCCTGTTCCCGAACAAGGCGTTCCAGATCGTCCTCACTCAGGATTGCGCGGGAATGGCGGTGGCCATGGCGGATCAGGCCTTGCACCAGAGCATCGCGCGAGGCGCCTTCGATCGGGTCTTCCCCGGCCGCGAACACCTCGGCGATGGCGACCACGTCGGCGTCGTTGAAGCAGGTGCAGAAGTCATCAAACAGGTTCGACAGGCGGGAATAACGGTGCGGTTGGTGCACGGCGATGACACGGCCGTCGGTGGCCTGACGGGCCGCCTTTAGCACGGCAGCGATTTCAACCGGGTGGTGGCCGTAGTCGTCGATGATGGTGACGCCGTCGACTTCCCCAACCTTGGTGAAGCGGCGGTTGACACCGCCGAAATTCGCCAGCGCCTCGCGGATTTCCGACGCCTTCATGCCCAGATGACGGGCGACGGCCACGGCGGACAAGGCGTTCGAGACGTTGTGGTCGCCCGGCATCGGCAGGGTGCAACCTTCGATCACTTTGTCTTCGTATTGCAGGTGGATGTCGAAATGCGCCACACCGCCCTTGTAGGTCAGGTTCACTGCCCGCACATCCGCCTGCGCGTTGAAACCGTAAGTGCGGACGCGGCGATCGGTGATGCGGCCCACCAGCGCCTGCACTTCGGCATGGTCCGTGCAGCAAACGGCCAGACCGTAGAACGGCAGATTCGTGACGAATTCATAGAACCCGTCGCGCAGGGTGTCGAAATCGCCCCAATGCTCCATATGCTCGGGGTCAATATTGGTTACGATGGCGATGGTCGCGGGAAGGCGGTTGAACGAGCCGTCGGATTCGTCGGCCTCGACCACCATCCATTCGCCCTGCCCCATGCGCGCGTTGGAGCCATAGGCGTGGATGATGCCGCCATTGATCACGGTGGGGTCGAAATCGCCCGCCACCATAAGTTCGGCCATCATGGTGGTTGTTGTGGTCTTGCCGTGGGTTCCGGCGATGGCGACGTTGGATTTCAGGCGCATAAGCTCGGCCAGCATGTCGGCGCGGCGGACGACCGGAAGACCCTGCGCACGGGCTTCGTCCAGTTCGGGATTGCCCGGCTTGATCGCGGTCGAGACAACGACCACAGCAGCGTTCTTCAGGTTTTCGGCGCGCTGACCCACGAATATCTCGGCCCCCAGACCGGCCAGACGATCCGTGATCTTGGACGCTTTCAGGTCAGAGCCCTGAACCCGATAGCCAAGGTTCAGCAACACCTCGGCGATGCCAGACATCCCGATCCCTCCGATCCCGACGAAATGGATCGGGCCTACGTCCTGCGGCAGTTTGGTTGCTGGGGTCATGCGGTCTCCTTCTGCGCCAGATGTTCGACAAGGGCTGTCAGTCGCTCGGTTGCGTCCGGCGCCCCCGCGGACAAGGCGGCACGGGCCATTTTCTGTGCGGCTTCGGGGTTGGTCAGAACCGTGGTGATTTGCTGTGTCAGCGAGGCAACGTCAAGTGCATTTTCGGGGATCATGATCGCCCCGCCCGCCTGAACCAGTCCGCGCGCATTGGCGGTCTGGTGGTCCCCTGCCGCGGCAGCAAAGGGGATCAGGATCGAGGGGCGGCCGATCACCGAGATATCGGCGACGCTGGATGCGCCCGAACGGCTGATGACCAGTTGGGCATCTGACATGCGGCGGGGCACATCGTCGAAAAAGGGCCGAACATCGGCGCGAATGCCGTGGTCGCCGTAGAACGCAGTGACCCGTTCGCCATCTTCGTCGCGCGCCTGATGAGAGACGCGGATATGGTTGCGGATATCTTCGGGCAGTGCGGCGATGGCTCCGGGCACCATATCGCTGAGGATGCGTGCGCCCTGCGAGCCACCCATCACAAGGATCGACATCGGGTAATCACCCGGCGGGATATACCCTGCGGCGGCCCGATCCAGAACAGCGGCGCGAACCGGGTTGCCGGTATGGATGCCATGTGCACCTTCGGGCAGATCGGTGGGCCAGACGCCGCAGGCCACTTGTGCAACACGGGTGGCGAACAATTGGTTCACACGGCCCAGTACCCCGTTCTGCTCATGGATCATGCGGGGGATTTTCAGCATCGTCGCCGCGCCCAACGCCGGAATCGAAGGATAGCCGCCAAAGCCCACGACCACATCCGGGCGGTCGCGCATCATCTGAAACGCCATCCCCGTCACACCGGCGGCGATCCGGGGCCCGACCATCGCCTTGGCCGCCAAGCCACCACGTGCGAAAGTGGCCGAAGATGCCTCGACAATCTCGGTCGCGTCAGGGAAGGCGCCGGTGTACCGGGCACCACGTGCATCGGTGGACAGGCGCACGCGCCATCCTTTTTGCAGCATCGCCTCGGCCAGCGCCTGCGCCGGGAACATGTGGCCCCCGGTGCCGCCCGCCGCAATCAGAAGGTAGGGTTTGCTCATCAACCTCGTCCGCGCAGAATATCACCCAGTTCGCCCTGTGGGCGGGTGCGGGTAAACGCCAAAAGCATGCCGACCGCAATGCCGCCTGCAATCAGCGATGAGCCGCCGTAGCTGACGAACGGCAGCGTCATGCCCTTGGCCGGCAACAAGCGCACGGCAACGCCCATGTTGATCATCGCCTGAACACCGAACATGCAGGCCAGACCGGTTCCGGCCAGACGGATGAACATGTCTCGCTCGCGCATCAGGCGCAGCAGCGACCGCACGACGATCAGTGAGTATAGCGCGATGATGATCAGAACCAGGATCAGGCCATACTCCTCGGCCGCCACGGCGATGATGAAATCCGTATGCGCGTCGGGCAGCGACCATTTCACCTGCCCTTCACCGACGCCGACACCGAACAGCCCACCCTCGCGGATGGCGTTGGTGGCATAGCCCAACTGGGTGGTCGGATCGACCTCCTGGTTGAGGAAACCGTCAATACGGCGGGCGAAGTGTTCCGAGTTCGAATAGGCGAACATGCCGCCCAGAACCACAAATGCAGCCATGCCGACCAGCAACAGCATAGGTGCGCCTGCCACAAAGTACATAACACCCCAACCAAACAGGATCAGGCACGCCTGCCCGAAATCGGGTTGCATCACCAGCATTCCGACAATCGCCATGCACAGCGCGAAAGACCACAACCGCCCCGGCGGGCCGTTGATTTCCTGTGATGCGGCAAGAAGCCATGCAGCCACGACAACAAACCCGGGTTTCAGAAACTCGGACGGCTGCAGCGAGGCAAACCCCAGCGAATACCAGCGCACCGCGCCTTTGCCGAAATCGGTGCCGAAGACGGGCAGAAAGGCCAGAGCCACAAATGAAGCCAGAAAACCCAGCACCGCCAGGCGTCGCACCAATGTCGGCGACATCATCGAGGTCAGCAGCATTGCGATCAACGCCAATCCGCCGAAAAACGCCTGACGTTCGACATAGTGGAACGGGTCGAACCCGTTGCGCCCCGCCAGTGGCGGTGATGAGGCAAGCCCCAGCAAAAGCCCGATGACAAACAGGATCAGAACGCAGGACATCGACCAGCGATCAATCGTGCGCCACCACTTTGGTAGAATCGGTTCGCCGCGCTGGTCCTGGACCGCGCCATACACCATCTCAGTCATGAGATACCGCCACTTTCTGCCTCGTTCACGTCCCGTTTTCGGGATCTGATTGAGAGTCTAACGCGATTTTTGCGTTTGGGCCAGTGGAATGAGGGCGGTCAGCGGAATTCCCATCGCGAGAATGCCAGGGGCTCCGTGCCCCCACGACTGTGGTACGGGTGGACCTCAGGCCTCAGAAACCAGCGGCTTGCTGTTTTTCAGATGACGCTTGACCAGTGTCCGCGTTTGCCCTCCGGTTCGCGGGATGAGCCGCGCCATTTCGGGCGCATAGGTTTCGGACATGATCTCGGGAAACAGTTCTGCGATTTCGGCGGTGGCCTCTTCACCTATGCTTTTGAGGGCCTGTGGTCCGGTGAACAGGCTTTCCGACGGCGCCCCTTCGGCAAAAATCACCTCATGCCGATCAAACAGCATGTGAAAATACGTCACCTGCTGGTCGTCTTCTACGATGGAAATACCAGGCATCCCAACCAGCTCGTGCGCAGGCACCAGAACCTCGTGCTTGGAAAACATTCTGGCCGCGATCGGGGATCGGACCAGCATCCGATGCTGCCTGGACACTCGCAGGTCGTCTTTGGGCAGACCATTCCCAAGCGCGCCCCTTGTGATCCGAACCGGCCGCAGCTTTGGCTTGACCTGCAAATCAATGCTGTCCAGTTCGCGCGAACCGATCCAGCGGATTAACTGCGGCCCATTGTCCAGGGTCGTAACCACATCGCCCGGCTGCAAGGTCTCGATCAGGCGTGGACCATCAGGCGTCTGGATGCTTGTCCCTTCCACAAAGCAAGGGACAACAGTGTCGACATCGATGTCCGGGCCATTGTCTATAATGGCGGTGATGGTCAGCGTCGTGTTCAGGGGCGGTATGGTCCCGCCGATAAAGCCCAGAAAATAACCGTCCTCGCTGTCGACCCCGATCGAATTTCCATCCCCGTCGAGGTCATAGTCGAAAAGGCCGATCTGGTAAGTATTCGTGCCGTCCGTCACCGAAACGGTGAAATCCCAGAAGATGATCTCTCCGTTCAGGGTCTGGGTCGGGTCGTTGCCGGTCTCGTTTGAGATGTTGTCGCCATCGATAATCGTGGCGTCTGCGCCGTCCTGGATCGTGATCTGGCTGTAGGCCGATATCTGGAACGTGGATCCCACGACACTGGATGAAGCCCCTGCATCGGACAATGTGCTGTCAGACCGAAAGGCACCATATACGTTCGTGGGCATGCGGCCCCTCCACCAAATTTATTAACGCAGACAAATCGTCACTTTACCGAAGAATTCGTAGGATTTGAGGCTCGTGCAGGTCAAGTGCCGCCGCGGGAAAACTTCGAAGTTGTGACCGGCAGGCAAGTCCTCGTCGTGTCGATCGCCTGTTGGAAAGGCCGAAACAAAAGAAATTGGGGCGTTGGAAAACATCTCGGCCTTGCGGTTGCGGGAAAACCGGGCCATGCGCTTGCACATGACCTTTGACACGATCATCCTTGGTGCCGGAGCCGCCGGCATGATGTGCGCCGCCCACTGTGGCGGGCGTGTTCTGGTGATCGATCACGCCAAGGCAGCCGGAGAGAAAATCCGCATCTCGGGCGGTGGGCGCTGCAACTTTACCAACATGTATGCGGGGCCGCAGAACTTCCTGTCGCGAAACCCCCATTTCTGCAAATCGGCGCTGGCGCGATATACGCAGTGGGATTTTATCGATCTGGTAAACCGCCACGGCATCGCCTGGCATGAAAAAACTCTGGGTCAGCTGTTCTGTGACGGGTCGTCAAAGCAGATCATCCAGATGCTGCTGGACGAGATGCAGCGTGCGGGGGCCGAATTGTGGATCCGAACCGAACTGAATGACCTGCGCAAGACCGAAGGCGGCTTTGCACTGGAGGTCGAGCGTGAAGGTAAGCGTCTGAGCCTGACCTGCGCCAATCTGGTGCTGGCCACGGGTGGCAAGTCGATCCCCAAGATGGGCGCGACCGGGCTGGCCTATGACATTGCTCGGCAGTTCGGTCTGCGGCTGACGGAAACGCAGGCGGCGCTGGTGCCTTTTACCTTTTCGGACGGCAAGTTCCGGGACCTGTCGGGCGTGTCCCTGCCCGCACGGTTGTCAAACGCCCGGACCAGTTTTGACGAGGCACTGTTGTTCACCCATCGCGGCCTCAGCGGACCATCGGTGCTGCAATTGTCGTCCTATTGGCGCGAAGGTGAGACGATCAGGGTGAACCTGATCCCGGATCTGCCGCTGTTCGACATGCTGCGGGACCAGCGGCAAAGCGGTGGCCGCAAGGCCCTGACCACGGAGCTGGCGCGCCACCTTCCCGCGCGATTGGTGGATTACCTGAAACAGTACATCCCGATGCAGGGCAATCTGGCGGATCAGTCCGATGCCGCGCTGAACGACCTGATCGCGGCCCTGTCCGACTGGCAACTGACGCCTTCTGGCACGGAAGGCTATCGCACGGCCGAGGTCACGCTTGGCGGAATTCACACCGACGATCTGTCGTCCAGAACGATGGAGGCCAGGGATGTCCCCGGCCTCTATGCGATTGGCGAAGCGGTGGATGTCACCGGCTGGCTGGGCGGTTACAACTTCCAATGGGCGTGGTCTTCGGGCTACGCCGCCGGAACTGCAATCGCGGGGCGTTAGCCGACGACGTTGTACCCGCGTCCGCGCATGCAGTTGCGCACGATAACTTCCTTGTTCTGGTTTTTCGCGATGACATCCGCGCCCGCACCGATCACCGCGCCGGCGGCGGCGGCCCTGCCCAGGTTAGAGCTGCTGTCCTGAATGATGGCGGTCGTGGCGGCAGCACCCGCTGCGCCGATCGCCGCGTTGCCGGCGGTCGAGCCGTCAACGCTGGCCTGCGACGCCGCCAGCTGCTGGCATTGCGCCAGATCCGAGTTGTAGTTCGGACCCACAGGTCCATCGATGACCGGTTGGTAATTGGCACCGGAGTTGGCGCAGGCGCCCACCAGAACAAGTGCGGGAACGACCAGAAGTGACTTGCGATTGAACATTTTCGTGACCTCGTATTGATTTACCCGCAGGTAATACCGCCAGGGACAGTCTTCAAGCAGGCAGGGTCCAAGCCTGCCCGAACCGGCGGCCTATTGCAAACGCGGCTCAATCCAGCCGTTGGCGCACCTGCGCGGTGAAGTCATCTCCGCGCTGCTCGAAATTGTCGTACTGGTCGAAACTGGCCGCTGCCGGAGCCAGCAATACCGTCTCACCCGGCTGCGCGTCCTGCATCGCGCGCTCGACCGCCGTGGCCATCGTGGTGCAGATTTCGGTTTCGACCTCAAGTTGCATGGCGAATCCTGCGGCCTCGCGCCCGATCACGTAGGCTTTGCGGACCTGATCCTTCACCTCGTTCAGGCCGGACAGGCCACCGTCCTTTTCCAGCCCCCCACAGATCCAGCGGATGTTGCGGAACGCGCTCAGCGCTTTTACCGCGCTGTCCACATTAGTCGCCTTGGAATCGTTCACATAGGTCACATCGTTCGCTTCGGCGATGATCTGGCTGCGATGCGGCAGGCCGGGATAGCTGTGCAGGGCCTGCTCGATCATTTTTGGCGCAAGCCCCACTGACCGGCAGGCAGCATAAGCGGCGCAGGCGTTCTGGTGGTTATGCGCCCCTGGCAGTCCCTTGATCCCACGCAGGTCGATTGATCCGGCCTGGCGCCCCTTGCGGTACTCCGACAGGAACCCCTTGCGGGCAAAAACCTGCCAGCCCGGCCCGGTCAGCTTGCGCGCAACCGATACCCGGATGACGCGGTCGTCGGCAGGGCCTTCGGACATCTGACCGGCCAGAAACGCGCCTTCGGCCTCATCCACGCCGATGACCGCGCGATCCGGTCCGCCTTCGGCAAACAAGCGGCGCTTGGCGGCGAAATACCCGCCCATACCGCCATGGCGGTCCAGATGGTCGGGCGAGAGGTTGGTGAACACAGCCACATCCGGCGTCAGCGCACGGGCAAGTTCGGTCTGATAGCTGGAAAGCTCAAGCACCACGACCGAACCATCACCGCCGGGATCAATATCCAGCACTCCGCGTCCGATATTCCCGGCCAGCTGCGCCTCGCGACCGGCCTCTGTCAGGATATGGTGGATCAGCGCTGCGGTGGTGGATTTGCCGTTCGACCCGGTTACGGCGATCACACGTGGCGGGGTGTCAAAGCTGTTCCATGTCTGATCCGCGAATGACCGGAAGAACAGGCCGATATCGTTGTCGACCGGCACACCGGCCTCAAGCGCGGCCGCCACGACCGGGTTGGGTTCGGGATAGAGATGCGGAATGCCGGGGGAGACGATCAGAGTGGCGATGTCATCGAAGGCCCCATGACGCCGCAGATCGGCACAGGTGAACCCTTCGCCTGACGCTATGTCACGCGCCGTCGGATTGTCATCCCAGCAGATCGCATCGGCCCCACCCGCCCGCAGCGCGCGCGCCGTGGTCAGACCGGACCGGCCCAGCCCCAGAACCGCAACTTTCTGCCCTGAAAACCCTTTGACCGGGATCATGCCGCCACCCTTCCTTCGACCTTCAATTTGCCGCCACACTGCGCAGAAGACCTGAGCGAAGGCAAGGGTCCGGAAAGGCTCGCGCGGCAGCGCGAGCCGGGCCCAACAGGTGACCAGGCGGACCGCAGGTCCGCCGAACCTGGCGGGAGCGTTAGCGGACCTTGAGCGTCGCCAGACCGATCATCGCCAGGATCAGCGAGATGATCCAGAAGCGGATGACGATGGTGGGTTCCGCCCAGCCCTTTTTCTCGTAATGGTGATGGATCGGCGCCATCAGGAACACGCGGCGGCCTGTGCGTTTGAAATACAGCACCTGAATGATCACGCTCAGCGCCTCGACCACGAACAGCCCGCCGACAACCGCCAGTACCAGCTCGTGTTTGGTGGCCACGGCAATTGCGCCCAGCGCCCCGCCCAAGGCCAAGGATCCGGTGTCACCCATGAAAACCGCAGCCGGCGGCGCGTTGTACCACAGGAACCCAAGCCCCGCGCCAAAGAGCGCCGAGGTGAAGATGAAAATCTCACCTGTGCCCGGCACGTAGTGCACGTCCAGATATTCGGTGAAGTCGACCCGCCCCACCGCGTAAGCGATGATGCCCAGCGTCGAAGCCGCAATCATCGCGGGCATGATCGCCAGACCGTCCAGACCATCGGTCAGGTTCACCGCATTGGCGGCCCCGACAATCACCACGATCGAGAAGGGAATATAAAAGATGCCCAGATTGATCAGCGTGTCCTTGAAGATCGGCAATGCCAGCTGGCTTTGCAGCATTTCGGGGTGATTCAACGTCGCCCAAAGCGCCGCCAGGGCTGCAATGATGATGCCCAGCGCCATGCGCATTCGGCCGGAAACGCCTTGTGTGTTCTGCTTGGACACTTTGGCATAATCGTCGGCAAAGCCTATGGCCGCATATGCCAGGGTTACGAACAGCACCATCCAGACATACGGGTTGTCCCATCGCGCCCAGATCAGCGTCGATGTCACCAGCGCCCCAACGATCAGCAACCCACCCATCGTGGGCGTTCCGGCCTTGGAAAAATGCCCCTCTGGGCCATCATCGCGGATCGGCTGACCTTTGCCCTGCTTGCGGCGCAGCACGTTGATCAGCGGTTTGCCGAACAGGAAGCCGAAGATCAGCGCCGTCATGAAGGCACCGCCTGCACGGAAGGTGATATACCGGAAGAGGTTCCAGAAATCTCCTCCGTCCGACAGGCCGGTCAGCCAATACAACATAGCGATACCTTTCTCACGCGGTGGTCACGGGGGCAAACGCTCATGACCCGGGCGCGCCCACTTGCCCCATTTTGCGCAAACCGTCAACAATACGGGCCAGCGCCATGCTTAGCGAGCCCTTGGCCAGAACGGTGTCTCCATCCCGGACCAGTTCCGGCAGGCGGTCGGCCATATCGGCGCTCGTCTCAAACCACAATCCCCGTTTTTCTGCGGGCAACGCCTGATGCAACGACTGCATCAGCGGGCCGATGCAATGGATCTGATCGACCTCGCCCATGGCAGGCAGGTCAGCCATACCGGCGTGCATGGCGATTTCCTGTGCGCCCAACTCCTTCATATCGCCCAGAAATGCGATCCGGCGGGAGCCGCGCGACGCGGCCAGTACATTCAGCGCCGCCTCCATCGAGGTGGGGTTGGCGTTATAGCTGTCGTCGAGCAGTTCGATATTGCCGCCATCAGCCAGGGTGATCTGCTCGCGCACACCACGCCCTTTGACCGGCGACCATTGCCCCAGTCCAGCGATCGCCTGATCCAGGTCCACACCCATTTCGACACAAGCTGCCAATGCACCCAATGCGTTCATGGCAAAATGCAGACCAGCGGACCTGACGCCAAAACGGATCGTTTTGCCGCCCACCATTGCCGTTGCGGAAACCGAATCGACCTCCTGTGCCGCGCCTTCCAGAATGAAATCCTGCCCATCGCGGCCAAATTCGACTGTTTTCAGACCGAGCTTCTGCGCACATTCCCGCAGGATGTGCGCGTGTTCGATGTCCGCATTGACGATGGCTGCGCCGCCTTCGGTCAGTCCCTCGAAAATCGCAGCTTTTTCACGGGCGATAGCAGCGACCGACTCGAAAGCTTCGAGGTGAACCGCCGCCACAGTCGTCACCAGCGCCACATGCGGCTTTGCCTGCCGCGCCAGCGGCGCAATCTCGCCCGGGTGGTTCATGCCGATCTCGATCACCGCAAACTCGGTGTCGCGCGGCATCCGGGCCAGCGTCAACGGCACTCCCCAGTGGTTGTTGTAACTGGCGACGCTGGCATGGGTCCTGCCCTGCGTTTCCAGAATCGTTGCAAGCATTTCCTTGGTCGAGGTCTTGCCGACACTGCCGGTCACGCCGACAACTTTCGCGTTTGTCCGGGCGCGTGCGGCCTGCCCCAGCGCTTCGAGCCCCGCCTGAACATCGTCGACGATCAGCAATGGCGCGTCGTCTGGAACGCCATCCGGAATACGCGAGACCAGCGCTGCGCCTGCGCCCTTCTCGAGCGCCTGCGCCACAAAGTCGTGCCCGTCACGCGCGGCCTTCAGTGCGACAAACAGATCGCCCGGCTGGATGGTGCGGGTGTCGATGGACACGCCGTTTGCTTCCCAGTCAGAGGTCGCACGCCCGCCGGTTGCCGCGGCAGCCTCAGCCGCTGTCCAGAGCGTCATGCCACCCTCCCGTCCAGTGCGGCCACGGCGATACTGGCCTGTTCCGCATCGTCGAACGGCAAAACCTGATCGCCGACAATCTGGCCCGTCTCGTGCCCTTTGCCCGCAATCAACAGCGCGTCACCCGGTTGCAGCGCGTCGATGCCACGCAGGATGGCTTCGGCGCGGTCACCCACTTCGGTGGCTTCCGGCGCGCCATCCATAACGGCGGCACGGATGGTGGCCGGATCTTCGCTGCGCGGATTGTCGTCGGTGACAAAGACGATGTCAGCGTGATCAGCCGCAGCCCTGCCCATCAGCGGGCGCTTGGTGGCATCCCGGTCCCCGCCCGCGCCGACGATGGCGATCAGGCGACCCATGACATGCGGGCGCATCGCTTTCAGCGCCGTGGCGACCGCGTCAGGCGTGTGGGCGTAATCGACAAAGACCGCAGCCCCGTTTTCGCGGGTTGCGGCAAGCTGCATCCGCCCGCGAACCGTTGTTAGGTACGGCAGGGTTTCGAACACACGCTCGGGTTCATCCCCGGCCGCGATGACCAGCCCGGCGGCCAGCAGTACGTTTTCGGCCTGAAACCCCCCGATCAGGTTCAGGCGGGTCAGATGCGTTTTGCCCTGCCACGAAAACCGCAAATCCTGCCCGGTCGCGTCAAAGCGCTGGTTCATCAGGCAAAGGTCCGCATCGCCGAGCCCGACTGTCAGGACCGTCTGACCGCGCTGTTCGGCAATTCGGCGCACCTGGGCGCCCTTGGGATCGCTCAGATTGACGACTGCCGTTCCATCCTGCGGAAGAACCCGGTCGAACAGGCCCATTTTGGCGGCGAAATACGCCTCGAACGTTTCGTGGTAATCCAGATGATCCTGCGTGAAGTTCGAGAATCCGGCGGCCGCCAGGTGCACACCGTCCAGGCGGCGCTGCTCCAGCCCGTGCGAGGACGCCTCCATCGCGGCGTGGGTCACGCCATTTCCCGCTGCCGCCGCCAGACAGCGATGCAAGGTGATAGGTTCCGGCGTGGTGTGGGCCAGCGGTGCGGTCCATGCGCCTTCGACACCGGTGGTGCCGAGGTTCACGGCGGCGTGGCCAAGTTCAGTCCAGATCTGGCGGACAAACGTGGCAACCGAGGTTTTGCCGTTGGTCCCGGTGACGGCCACGATGGTTTGCGGCTGCGCGCCGAACCACAGGGCCGCCGCGCCTGCCAGCGCCTGACGCGGATCTTCGACAACAATCAGAGCCGCGTCCGATGCAGCCAGTTCACTGGCCGCGATCTCAGCGCCCCTTGCATCGGTCAGGATGGCGGCGGCTCCCATGCGCAGAGCGAACTGGATGAATTCGCCCCCATGAACGCGTGTCCCGGGAAGCGCTGCGAAGAGAAAACCGTCTTTGACCTCGCGGCTGTCAACCGCCAGACCGGTGATGTCGGGATTCGCGCCGCCCCGTGCGGTCAGCGCCAGTTGGCTTAGTTTCTTTGACCTTGCGCCCATGACCCACCTCTTGTCCGACGGCCTAGTTCGAGGTCAGCGTTATAGCAGCGCGCGCCTGAGGCTCAAGCCGGGGTCTGAGGCCCAGCAAAGGTGCGACCCGGCCGATCAGTTCGGCAGCCACCGGGACGGCCGTCCAGCCTGCCGTGCGGCGTTTTTCGCCATAGGCCACGATCGACGGCTCATCGAGCGTGACGATCAGAACGTATTTCGGGTCGTAGGCCGGGAAGATCGTCGCAAAGGTGGCGATGACCTTGTCGTCATAGTAGCCGCCGCGCGGTTTTGGCTTGTCGGCGGTGCCGGTTTTGCCCGCGACATCATAGCCTGCAACTTCACCAAAGCTGGCGGTCCCGTCCGTCACGACCTTGCGCAACATCCTCTGGGCCTGCTGCGCCGCATTTTCCGACAACACGCGGGGCCCGTATTGCGGACCGTTCTTTCGCAGGATCGTGGGGCTGACATAGTGGCCGCCATTGGCGATCGACGCATACCCGGCCGCCAGATGCATGGGGCTGGTCGACAGGCCATGGCCGTATGAGATGGTCACCGTGCTCAATTCGCCCCATTTCTTGGGTTTCAGGGGCGCGCCACCTGCGGCCTCGACAATTTCGAACGGGGTGGGTTCGAACATGCCCAGCGATTCAAGGAAATCCTGTTGTCGCTGTGCGCCAATTTGCAGGGCCAGACGCCCGGTGCCCCGGTTCGAACTGTGGACGATCACGTCCGCCACGCTGATCTTGCCGTAGTTCTTGCCGTTGAATTCACCAATCGGAAAGCGCCCGATCTTCATCGGACCCGAGGTGTCGATGATGGTGTTCGAATTCACCAGCCCAAGCTGGACCGCCTGTGCGGCGGTGAATATCTTGAAGACCGATCCCAGTTCGTAGACACCCTGAACATAACGGTTGAACAGCGGGCTGTCCGAGGGATCAAACCCCGAAGTCGGCGGGCGCGGACGGTCATTGGGGTCAAAGGACGGCAGGGAGGCCGCCGAAATCACCTCACCCGTGTGGGCGTTCATCAGGACAGCCGAAGCACCTTTGGCATTCATGATCTTCATGCCGCCGTAAAGCACCTGTTCGACCGCGGCCTGAACGGTCAGGTCCAGCGACAGTTGCAGCGGCTTGTTTCCGTTGGCCGGATCGCGCAGATACTCGTCAAACTGTTTTTCAACACCGGCAACGCCAATCACCTCAGCCGCGCTGACGCCTTCGCGACCAAACCCCGACCCACCGAGGATATGCGCGGCCAGCCTGCCGTTCGGATACAGCCGCATCTCGCGCGGGCCGAACAGGATACCGGGGTCGCCAATGTCGTGCACCGCCTGCTTTTGCTCGGGTGAGATACGTTTCTTGATCCACAGAAACTTGCGGTTGCCGGTGAAATCCTTGACCAGACGATCCTTGTCGAGATCGGGGAAGATGGCCACAAGCTGATCGGCGGCGGCAACCGGGTCGATCATCAGCGGGGGCTGGGCATAGACCGAATAAGTGTCCAGATTGGTCGCCAGAATGCGCCCGTCGCGGTCGACAATATTGGCGCGCTGCATGGCGATGGCCGCACCGGGGGCGCTGGCCAGTGGCTCCTGCGCTTCGGACGTGGCAAGCATTCCCATCCGCACGCCAACGACCGAAAAAGCGCAAAAGAAGAACAGCCCCAGCACCAGAAGACGCCCTTCGGCACGGGCGCGGGCGCGGTCTTTCATGCCCTCGTGACGTTGGCGAATGTTCTCGCGCTCGATGGCCTTGGGATTTTCGCCCCGGGCGCGGGCGTCAAGGATGCGGGCCAGTGGGCGCAGAGGCGTGCGGGTCATGGAAACTGTACCTCGCCCAGCGCCTGAATGCTTGTGATGGCCTGCAGTTCGATCGGATCTACGATCGGCAGGTCGGGGTCTTCGGCATAGGCGATCTGGTCGGCGCGTCCGAACTGCTCGGCCCGCAGCGGCAGCAGACCAAGCCGTTCAAAGTTCAAATCCGCCAGTTCGCGCAGCCGGTCGGGTCGGTTCAGATAGGCCCATTCGGCGTTCAGCACGGCCAGCCGAACCTGCGCCATGCCAATTTCACGTTGCAGACCTTGCGTCTCCTTCAGTACCTGCTGGGTGCGGTAATTCTCCTGATAGGCCCACAACGCCAGTCCGAACACGGACAGAGCAGTCAACACATACAGAACACTCTTCATCTTGCCCTTCCCCCCAGTTGCGGCATGCCGATTGCACGGGCGTCAATTTCCCCTGCAGGCGCCTCGGTTCGTACAGCCACACGCAGCTTGGCCGAGCGTGCGCGCGGGTTTTCCTGCAATTCCTGATCATCCGGACCGACGGCTTTGCGGGTTTTCAGGGTGAATTGCGGCTGTTCCTGTTCCATCTCGGGCGCATAGCGATTGGCGCGGCCCGTTTTCCCTGCGCGCGCCTGGAAGAACCGCTTGACCATCCGGTCCTCGATGGAATGGAACGTCACCACCGCCAGTTGCCCGCCCGGCTTCAGCGCGCGTTCTGCTGCCATGAGGCCCTGAAACAGTTCCTCGTATTCGGCGTTCACGGCAATGCGCAGCCCCTGAAAGCTGCGGGTCGCCGGGTGCGACTGCCCCGGTTTCGGGCGCGGCAGGCAGGATTCGATGATTTCAACCAGACGCAGGGTCGTTGTGATCGGAGCATCCGTCCGCGCCCTTGCAATCGCTTTGGCGATGCGGCGGCTGGCACGTTCTTCGCCATAGTGAAACAGGATGTCGGCCAGTTGCGCCTCGGTTGCGGTATTCACCAGATCGGCTGCGCTTTCGCCATCCTGACTCATCCGCATGTCCAGTGGACCGTCCTTCATGAACGAAAATCCACGCTCGGCCTGATCCAGTTGCATGGACGAAACACCAAGATCCAGCACGACACCGTCCAGATCCTGAGCGTATTCATCCAGTCGCGAGAAAACGCCCGGCTGCATCACCAGCCGGTCGCCGTAGTCACCCGCCCATCCGGCTGCCATCTCAAAAGCCAGCGGATCGCGATCGACACCGATAACCTTGTCGGCGCCAGCCTCGAGCAGCGCACGCGTGTACCCGCCCGCACCAAAGGTTCCGTCCAGCCAAACGCCCGAGACGGGCGCAACGGCGGCCAGCAAAGGACGCAGCAAAACGGGGATATGGGGTTTGTCGGAAGGGGACCCGGCGCCGGCCATGCCGTTACGCGTCCCCGACGCCGTCTAGGAACTCCAGAGGATCGAAGTCCTCGGGCTGATCGTCCAGCCAGTCTTCGGCCGCGGCCAGTTCTTCGGTCTCGTAGGTTTCGGGCTTCCAGATCTGGAACGTGTCGCCGGCGGCGATAAAGAAGGCCTCGTTCTCAAGCCCGATCTTGTTGCGCAGCTTGGCCGGCAGGACCAGACGCCCGGTTTCGTCGACCGTTGTCGGGAAGGACTGGCCATGGAACATACGCTGCAGCATCTTGCGCTGCATCGAACCGCGCGGCAGTGCATTAATCTTTTCGTCGACCTCGTCGATCGCCTGCATTGTATAGCATTCAAGGAACTTGCGGCGGTGATCCCCGTAGACAATCACCAGTTCGGGGGTATCTCCAGGTTGCCAGTTGGGGTCCGAAGCCTCTAGCACACGGCGAAACGAGGCCGGGATCGATACCCTGCCCTTCGTATCCACCTTGTGGTGGCTTTCACCTCTGAACCTGCGCGCCAAGACGACTGTCCCTTTCGCTTGCGCCCCACTTGATCTTTACGTTCCCCCCCTGATGAAAAACGGCGGGTTGATCTGCTGCCACTGATCAACCCGCCGCATTCGCCCGCTGTGCGGGGATGTCCAGCTGCGCGCGCCACCTGGGGGGATGTCTGCTCGCCCGCGCGCCGGATCTGTTAAGTGATGAAAGCGAGATGCCTGTATGAAACCTGATTATTTTTGGTCGGGGTCGTTTGGTGCCCCATCTGCCTCGTCCTCATCGGATGTATTAGGGATGACATGGGAAATCATGGAAATCAACAAGTTTTTTGGGCACTGACGCATTCTGAACGCAATCCACACGCGAAAAGTCAACATAAACTTCACCAATGGGCACCATAAATAGATACTCTTTGCCGACTGCACACAACATATCCACAGAATCTGCTCAACCCAAATTGTCCCATGATTTCCCAGAAAATTCGAATCCTCCTTACATCGGCTGGCAAAAAATCGGTATTTTGCCGAACACCGCCTCGAATCAACCGTGTCGAATGGCGCAGTTTCCCCACACACATCGCAAGAACACCGGCAGCCCATGAATTCCCATCCGGAATGCAAGGGCCCCTTAACATGTGAATGTGCATGTGCCGAACGATCGGCCTGGACACCATTTCCATTCCGCCATCACGCCCATGCGCCGGACAGCTTCACCCAAATGCACACCCGCCGAAGCCCCAAAGGTGACCCTACGGCACCCGCTGCCCTTGGCCGCGACCGCCCCAACAATTTGATATCTATGCATTTGCTGCATAGCGGCATTGACGACGCCCGCTATTGTGCATCTGCAGCATTTGCCTATTTTCATCCTCAAGCAAACGCCGGAACACTTCGGCAAACGATCAAGTCAGAGGCATTGAAAATGGCAGTCGCAACCAACCACTCCGCGCTTGGCAATGCACCGGCAACCGGGCTGGTGGCACTGTTTGAAGCAGTAAAAACACGTTTTGTTCGCTATCGCCTGTACCGCCAGACACTCAACGAACTGTCGGGCCTGTCGAACCGCGAACTGGCCGATCTGGGCCTGCAACGCTCGATGATCCGTCAACTGGCCCTGCAGGCCGCTGCGGATTACACCGCGCAGTAAGCGCACAACAGATTAACGAGATCAGGTCCGTCCTCCTCCCTTTGGACCTGCATTTCGGCGGCGGCATCTCTCCTCCTCCCTGATGCTGCCGCCCCAAATACCGGCCCTGACAGCCGGGACATGACACATCGGGGCTCTCCTCCTCCCTACCCCGATGTTGAAAGCACGCGGCGACACTTATTCTCCTCCCTTGTGTCGCCGCGTCTTCCTCATACCGGGATCAGACCCGGGTTCGGATACATCGGGGCCTTCCTCCTCCCTGCCTCGATGTTGAAAAGAACGGCGGTTCCCCTTTCTCCTCCCTGGGAACCGCCGTTTTTTGTTTGTGCTTGTGTGTGTAAGGTGAAGCCGGAACCGAAGTTTCAGGAGTTTCCAATGGCTGCATATTTCATCGCCCAGATCACAATTCACGACCCAGACGGATACCAGAAATACCTTGAAGGGTTCATGCCGGTCTTTGACAGGCACGGAGGTCGCCTTCTGACAGTATCATCCAAACCAGTGGACGTGATCGAGGGCACCTGGGCTGAGGAAGGGATAGTCCTTATGGAGTTTCCGTCGATCGAAGCCGCAAAGGCATGGAAAGACGATCCCGACTACGTCGAACTGGCGAAAATCCGGCACGCGACCGCGACGGCAAACATGGTTCTGGTCGAAGGCCTTTAAAACGGAACGTCATCCTTGGCGGACAGAAAGCGCGAGACAACCTTCTTCATGCCCGCCTTGTCAAAATCGACCTCGACCTTGTCCCCTTCAATACCGATCACTGCGCCATAGCCAAATTTCTGGTGGAATACCCGTTCGCCCAGCGTGAAACTTGCCACCGCGGTCGCATCGATGACGGTGTTGCGGCTTTCGCGCGGTTGCGACATGCCATACTGGCCCTGCCGCGCCTGCATCCGTTTCCAGCCGGGCGAGTTGTAAACGTTTGCTTCGGCGGCGCGGGCTTCAATCCCGGCCGTGGTCTGACCGCCACCGTAGAGACCCGGAGGCGTCAGAACCTCCACATGATCTTCGGGCAGCTCATCGATAAACCGGGACGGCATCGAATTCTGCCATTGACCAAAAACGCGCCTGTTGGCGGCAAAGGAAATCGTGCAGACCTCCTCCGCGCGGGTGATGCCAACATAAGCCAGCCGCCGTTCCTCCTCGAGGCCCTTGAGGCCAGCTTCGTCCATCGACCGTTGCGAGGGGAACAACCCGTCCTCCCACCCCGGCAGGAACACAGCGGGAAATTCCAGACCTTTGGCGGCATGCAGGGTCATGATCGACACTTTCGCGCCATCCGATTCCTGCTCGTTATCCATCACCAGACTGACATGTTCCAGAAAGCCCTGCAGGTTTTCAAAGTTGTCCAACTGATTGACCAGTTCCTTGAGGTTTTCCAGCCGCCCCGGGGAATCTGGATTCTTGTCGTTCTGCCAGTGCGCCGTATAGCCGGATTCGTCGAGGATGATCTGCGCCAGTTCAATATGAGTATGTTCCGGTTCGCCAAAACGAATGGGAGCGGTGCCATCATCAATGACGGAATCGTCGTCAACCTCGATCCTTGGACCCCGGGTCATTGCGTTCCAGCGGGCCAGCCCATCGACAAGCTGGCGCAAGGCCGTGCCGCCCTTGCCCTTGATCAGCCCTAGTTCGACCGCGACCCGCGCGCCTTCGACCAGAGAGACGCCATTCTGTCGGGCGGTCGCCTGAATCGTCTGCTGCGCCTTGTCGCCGAGGCCACGCTTGGGCGTATTCACGATCCGCTCGAACGCCAGATCGTCTTCGGGGCTGATGACCAGCCGGAAATAGGCCATGGCATCGCGGATCTCCATCCGCTCATAGAACCGCGGGCCGCCGATGACCTTGTAGGGCAATCCAATGGTCAGAAAACGGTCCTCGAAGGCACGCATCTGGTGGCTGGCGCGCACGAGAATGGCGATTTCATCAAGGTTCATCGGCCGCACGCCACGGGTGCCGCCCTGCATCGCGTCGATTTCCTCGCCAATCCAGCGCGCTTCTTCTTCGCCATCCCAATGGCCAATCAGCCGGACCTTCTCGCCGTCCTGCGCGTCGGTCCAAAGCTCTTTGCCCAGGCGATTTTCATTGCCGCGAATGACATTCGACGCGGCGGCGAGGATATGCGGGGTCGAGCGGTAGTTCTGTTCAAGCCGGACGACATAGGCGCCGGGGAAGTCTTTCTCGAACCGCAGAATGTTGCCCACCTCGGCCCCGCGCCAGCCATAGATCGACTGGTCATCATCGCCCACGCAACAGATGTTCTTGTGACCGCCCGCCAGCAACCGCAGCCACAGGTACTGGGCGATGTTGGTGTCCTGATACTCGTCCACCAGAATGTAACGGAACCACCGCTGGTATTGTTCCAGCACATCCGCATGTATCTGAAAGATCGTGACCATGTGCAAAAGCAGATCACCGAAATCCACCGCGTTCAGCTCGCGCAGACGGGTCTGGTACTGGGCGTAAAGGTCGACGCCCTTGTGATTATAGGCTCCGGCATCAGCAGCAGGTATCTTGTCGGGTGTCAGTGCACGGTTTTTCCAGTCATCGATGATTCCCGCCAGCATCCGCGCAGGCCAGCGCTTGTCATCGATATTGGCCGCCTGCACCAGTTGCTTGAGCAGGCGCAACTGGTCGTCGCCATCCAGAATCGTGAAGTTCGATTTCAGCCCCGCAAGTTCGGCGTGGCGTCGCAGCAGCTTGACGCAAATCGAATGGAACGTGCCAAGCCACGGCATCCCTTCGGCAGGCTGGCCGAGCAGGCGGCCGACACGCTCTTTCATTTCACGCGCAGCCTTGTTGGTGAATGTCACCGACAAGATCTCGTTGGGGCGCGCGCGACCGGTATTCAGCAGGTGCGCGATCCGGGTCGTGAGTGCCTTGGTCTTGCCGGTCCCTGCCCCGGCCAGCATCAGAACCGGACCGTCAAGCCGTTCAACCGCATCGCGCTGCGCCGGGTTGAGATCATCCAGGTAAGGCACGGCACGCGCGGCCATTGCCTTTTGGGACAGCGATGCGCCCTCGAAGGCGTCCATTTCGTCAAAACTGCTCATGCCCCCAAACTACGCCGGATGCGGCCCGAGGGAAAGGGTTTGTTCACGGCTTGTTCACAAAGAAATCGCAGAAGATAATATACTGGATTCCAGATTAAACCTTTGTGTACATCCGGCGATCTTACCTTTCTGCAAAAGTTTGTTTCTGATGCCCGGTCCATTGCTGTGGGAGAGCATATGACGAAGCAGGCGACATGGGCAGTGCGAAGTTCGCGGCTGAAAATGGTAGGCGTTTCGCAGATGCTTATCGCCCTAACGGCAACTGCCGGTTGGGGGATTTACGCCGTACCCGCGCGCGAAGGGTGTCCTGCCCATCTTCAATACCACCGTCGAATATAATTGGCAGGTCCGTCGATGCCTTGACCCGCGCAGAAAAAGTACGGCAGGCGGTTGAATCCGTTGCGGTCAGATATAGTGAAAAATCCCTGCCCCGCATTACGATTTCGGTGGGGGTCGCCCATTACCCGGCGCACGAAACCATGCCGCAGGATCTTCCGCGCGCGGCGGATGAAGCGCTCCATACCGCCAAGGACCGGGGCCGAAATCAGGTGCAGGTCGCCAGTTCCGCGTCCTGCGGCGCAGACATCGGGGACAGCCTGGTTCGGAACAAGGGGGTCAAAATCAAACCGTCTTCCTCGACAGCCGCTTGAAAAACTTGCCGAATCGCGCGGCAAATCGGATCAATCCTCATGGACCTGCACAGTGCATATCCCGGCATTGCCGATTTGAAACGACTTGCGCGGCGTCGGTTGCCGCGCTTTGTCTGGGAATTTGTGGAAAGTGGCACCGGCGCTGAAACCCTGATCCGGCGCAACCGCGAAGCGCTGGACCGGGTTACACTGACCCCGTCGATCCTGCATGGCGAACTGGAGTTCGACACAAGCAAGAAGCTGCTGGATCACGACTGCGCCCTGCCGTTCGGTATCGCCCCCATTGGAATGTCGGGGTTGGTCTGGCCGGATGCCGAAGGCATATTGGCCCGCGCTGCGGCCGCGGCCAACATACCTTACACCTTGTCTACGGTCGCCAGCCAGATGCCCGAAGATCTGGCCGGCCACATCGGCGAAAACGCCTGGTTTCAATTGTATCCGCCTCGAGATCCCGACATCCGCACCGATATGCTGGCCCGCGCGCGCGATGCGGGATTCCGGACGCTGGTGCTGACTGCGGATGTACCGGTTGCATCTCGGCGCGAACGGCAGGTGCAGTCCGGGTTGACGCATCCGCCAAGGCTGACACCGCGCCTGCTGGCACAGATTGCGCGATGCCCGGCCTGGGCAAGGGGGATGCTGCGTAGGGGACCACCCAGAATGCGCACGCTCGAGAAGTATTCGGACAGTAGCCTCAACCTCCCTCCTACGTCACATATCGGGTATCTTCTGAGAACGTCGCCGGACATGGAGTACGTGTCCTGGCTGCGCGACAACTGGGATGGCGCGTTTGTCGTCAAAGGCGTCCTGCGGCCGGAAGATGCCGTTTCGCTGCAAAAGGCGGGCGTTGACGCCATATGGGTGTCGAATCACGGCGGCCGTCAGTTTGACGGCGCGCCCGCCAGTATTGACGCGCTACCGGCCATACGCGCAGCGACGGACCTGCCGATTATCTTTGACAGTGGTATTGAAGGTGGGCTGGACATCCTTCGCGCGCTGGCCCTTGGCGCGGATTTTGTCATGCTGGGGCGTGGGTTTCTCTTTGGTCTGGCGGCGTTAGGCGAACGCGGCCCCGCTCATGTCATCGACATCCTGCGGCAGGATCTGAAGGCCAATATGGGCCAGTTGGGCCTTGCAAGTTTACAAAATGTGACATCTGCAATCACAAATATTGATGCTGCATCGCAGCATGTGTAAGTAGATTGCGCCAACAGGCGGCGTTTGCGAGCGATAACATGCCGGTTCTACCCAGAACGACTGATATACGTGCGCGTATTGTCCGCCTATGAACACGGCCACACCATAAAGACCGGGACCTGACATGACCGACTTCAAAAAGATCCTGATCGCCAATCGCGGCGAGATTGCTATTCGCGTGATGCGCGCGGCCAACGAGATGGGCAAACGCACCGTTGCCGTCTTTGCCGAGGAGGACAAGCTTGGCCTGCATCGCTTTAAAGCGGATGAGGCATATCGCATTGGCGAGGGGATGGGGCCGGTTGCCGCTTATCTGAGCATAGACGAGATCATCCGTGTTGCCAAAGAATGCGGCGCTGATGCAATCCACCCCGGTTACGGTCTGTTGTCCGAGAATCCCGATTTCGTGGATGCCTGCGTGCAGAACGGCATCACTTTCATCGGTCCCAAGGCCAAGACCATGCGCGCGCTTGGCGACAAGGCCAGTGCCCGTCGCGTCGCCATCGAGGCAGGAGTTCCGGTGATCCCTGCGACCGAGGTTTTGGGCGATGACATGGACGCGATCCGCAAGGAAGCCGCCCAGATCGGCTATCCGCTTATGCTCAAGGCGTCCTGGGGAGGCGGCGGGCGCGGTATGCGCCCGATCGAGTCCGAGGACGAACTGGAAGAGAAAGTCCTGGAAGGTCGTCGCGAAGCCGAAGCCGCGTTCGGCAATGGCGAGGGTTATCTGGAAAAGATGATCACCCGCGCCCGGCATGTTGAAGTTCAGATTCTGGGCGACAAGCATGGCGAGATCTACCATCTCTACGAACGCGACTGTTCGGTCCAGCGCCGGAACCAGAAGGTCGTGGAACGCGCCCCCGCCCCTTACCTGAGCGAGGAGCAGCGTGCCGAAATCTGTGAACTGGGCCGCAAGATCTGTGCCCATGTGAACTATGAATGCGCGGGCACGGTCGAATTCCTGATGGATATGGAAACCGGCAAATTCTACTTCATCGAGGTCAACCCGCGCGTTCAGGTGGAACACACCGTCACCGAGGAAGTTACCGGCATCGACATCGTACAAGCCCAGATCCTGATCGCCGAGGGCAAGACGCTGGCCGAAGCGACCGGTGCCACCAGCCAGTCGGACGTTCAACTGAACGGCCACGCCCTGCAAACCCGGATCACAACCGAGGACCCGCAGAATAACTTCATCCCCGATTATGGCCGCATCACCGCCTATCGCTCGGCCACCGGTATGGGCATCCGTCTGGACGGCGGCACGGCCTATGCGGGCGGAGTGATCACGCGGTACTACGACTCGCTGCTGACCAAGGTGACCGCTTGGGCACCAACGCCGGACAAGGCGATCCATCGGATGGACCGCGCGCTGCGTGAATTCCGCATCCGCGGCGTCAGCACCAATATCGACTTTGTCATCAACCTGCTGAAGCACCCGACCTTCCTGTCGAACGAATACACCACCAAGTTCATCGACACGACGCCAGACCTGTTCCAGTTCAAACGCCGTCGGGATCGGGGCACCAAGGTTCTGACCTATATCGCGGACATTACCGTGAACGGGCACCCCGAGACCAAGGATCGTCCCGAACCGCGCGCCGATCTGAAAGAGGCCAAGCCCCCTGCCCTGAAGGGTGAGCCCAAAATGGGCACCCGCAACCTGCTGGAGCAGAAGGGCCCGCAGGCCGTGGCCGACTGGATGAAAGCGCAGCGGCAGTTGCTGATCACCGACACCACCATGCGGGACGGCCACCAATCCCTGCTGGCGACCCGGATGCGGTCGATCGACATGATCAAGGTGGCGCCGACCTATGCGGCGAACCTGCCGCAACTGTTCAGCGTTGAATGCTGGGGCGGCGCGACCTTTGACGTGGCCTATCGCTTTCTTCAGGAATGCCCGTGGCAGCGTCTGCGTGACCTGCGCGAGGCGATGCCGAACCTGATGACACAGATGCTTCTGCGCGGCGCGAACGGGGTCGGCTATACCAACTACCCCGACAACGTGGTGCAGGAGTTCGTGCGTCAGGCCTCGAAGAATATCGACGTCTTCCGCGTATTCGACTCGCTGAACTGGGTCGAGAACATGCGCGTGGCCATGGATGCAGTGGTTGAAAACGGCAAGATCTGTGAAGGCACCGTCTGCTATACCGGTGACATTCTGGATCCCGATCGCGCCAAGTATGACCTGAAATACTATGTCGGCATGGCCAAGGAACTGCGCGACGCAGGTGCACATGTTCTGGGCCTCAAGGATATGGCGGGTCTGCTGAAACCGGCCTCGGCCAAAATCCTCATCCGCGCTCTGAAAGAAGAGGTCGGCTTGCCGATCCACTTCCACACTCATGACACTGCCGGAATCGCCAGCGCCACCATTCTGGCCGCGTCCGAGGCGGGCGTGGACGCGGTGGATTGCGCGATGGACAGCTTCAGTGGCAACACCAGCCAGGCGACGCTGGGCACCGTTGTCGAGGCGCTGCGCCATACCGAACGCGACACCGGACTGGATATCAAGGCGATCCGCGAGATCAGTGATTACTTCGAAGCGGTGCGCGGCCAATATGCGGCCTTTGAATCCAGCCTGCAGGCCCCCGCCTCCGAGGTGTACCTGCACGAGATGCCCGGCGGCCAGTTCACCAACCTCAAGGCGCAGGCGCGTTCGCTTGGGCTGGAGGAACGCTGGCACGAGGTGGCGCAGATGTATGCCGACGTGAACCAGATGTTCGGGGACATCGTTAAGGTGACGCCGTCCTCCAAGGTGGTCGGTGACATGGCGCTGATGATGGTCAGCCAGGGGCTGACCCGTGCCGACGTGGAAAGCCCCGAAACGGATGTGGCCTTCCCGGATTCTGTCGTCGACATGATGCGCGGCAATCTGGGTCAGCCTCCGGGCGGGTTCCCCGACACGATCATCAAGAAGGTCCTCAAGGACGAAGCGCCCAACACCCAGCGCCCTGGCAAGGACGTTCCCGCCGTGGATCTTGAGGCCACCCGCGCCGAACTGTCCAAGCAACTGGAAGGCAAGGAGGTCGATGACGAGGATCTGAACGGATACCTGATGTATCCCAAGGTCTTCCTGGACTACATGGGCCGCCACCGGGTTTACGGCCCGGTCCGGACCCTGCCAACGCGCACCTTCTTCTACGGCATGGAGCCGGGCGAAGAAATCACGGCCGAAATCGATCCGGGCAAAACGCTTGAAATCCGCTGTCAGGCGATTGGTGAAACCGATGAAAAGGGCGAGGTCAAAGTTTTCTTTGAACTCAATGGTCAGCCCCGTGTCATCCGGGTGCCGAACCGCCTGGTGACTTCGACCACGCAGGCCCGGCCCAAGGCCGAGGCCGGCAATCCCAACCATATCGGCGCACCGATGCCGGGCGTTGTCGCGACCGTTTCAGTCACCGCCGGTCAGGAGGTCAAGGAAGGCGACCTGCTGCTGACCATCGAAGCGATGAAGATGGAAACCGGCATCCATGCCGAGCGCGATGCGGTGGTCAAAGCGGTTCACATTCAGCCCGGCGGCCAGATTGACGCAAAGGACCTTTTGGTCGAACTGGAATAAGCCGACAAACAGGTTAATGTCAGCCGGGCCGCGCAGGACACTGCGCGGCCCTTTTTCATGCCCCTGCGGAGCCACGCCATGCTGACCATTACCCCGATCTACGCCGCGCTGATTGCCCTCCTGTTTCTCGCGCTCAGCCTTAACGTCATCCGGCAGCGGTTTATGGGGCAAATCTCGGTCGGCGACGGCGGCAACAAGGCGCTGATCAAGGCCATCCGCACGCATTCCAACTGCGTCGAATACGCGCCGTTCACGCTGTTGCTGATCGCCATGGCCGAAATTCAAGGTGCGGGGGGCGTTCTGGTCAACCTGATGGGTTTGGCGATTCTGTCCGGACGATTGCTGCATGCCTACGGATTCGGGCGCACACCTCAGATCGTGATTCTGCGCCGGACGGGAATGTTGCTGACATTTGCCGCCATTCTGGTCGCTGCGGTCACCAACCTCGTGCTGGCGCTTTAGGGTCAGCCGGCCAGCACCTCGACTTCAACCGGGCATGCAGGCTGCCATATCTGTTGGGCGGTCTGCCCTTTGTCGCCACCGGCCTGCGCCACGATGCCCGCCATGAGCATCGAAACAACCAGCACCGAGAGTTTCAGGGTTTCTTTCGGGTTCATCTGTCGCTTCCGCCGTTCTTTCCTGACGTGTTCAGACAGTTGAACGGATGGGGCCCGGATTTCCGTCGCCAGAAAAGAAATTTTGCGGAAGATGCGTTTTTCCTCTTGCAGCTTTGCGCCAGAATTTATACTTCACGCCTCACTCAACGGCGCGGGCGTAGCTCAGGGGTAGAGCATAACCTTGCCAAGGTTAGGGTCGGGCGTTCGAATCGCCTCGCCCGCTCCATTGAGAGGTCTTTGGACCAACATTTGTATCTGATGCGGGCGTAGCTCAGGGGTAGAGCATAACCTTGCCAAGGTTAGGGTCGGGCGTTCGAATCGCCTCGCCCGCTCCAGATACCAACCTCCCTTAAATTTCTGGTTCTTTGTTGTCTGCTGCGGCATTCTCGGGTCGCACGCAATCACGACGGAGATGCGCCATGCCAGAATACGTAATTCGCGCTCTGACAGCGGATGAGGTCCAGACGGCTGTTGATTGGGCCGGCCGCGAAGGTTGGAACCCCGGCCTTCACGACGCCGTGTGCTTCCGCAGCTCCGATCCCGAAGGATTCAAGGGCGGATTTCTGGATGGCAAGATGATCGCGTCTGCCTCGGCCGTGAATTACGACGACACCTACTCGTTTCTGGGTTTTTACATCGTCCTGCCCGAATATCGTGGATCGGGCTACGGGCTGCAGGTTGCCGAGGCCGTCAAGGCGCATTGCGAACATCGGAACATGGGCATGGACGGGGTCGTCGAACAGCAGGACAATTACCGGAAGTTCGGGTTCGAACTGGCTTATGACAACTACCGATTTTCGGGCACAGCGGGTGAAATCCTCAACGCCCTGGGCCGTTCCGGCCACGGTCAGGTTTCACTGATCGACACACTTACGGATGAGCTGAAGTCTTATGATCGGGGCCTGTTTCCTGCCCCGCGCGACACGTTCCTGCAGGCCTGGCTGGATGCACCCAACCATACCTCGCGGGTGTTTGAGGAAGGCGGCCGGATCAGAGGCTATGCAACGCTGCGCCGATGTTTGGCCGGGTACAAGGTAGGGCCATTGTTTGCGGACACACCCGAGATCGCGCAGGCGCTTTTGGTGTCGCTGCTGATGACGCTTCCGGCTGACCAGATGGATGCCGAGGTCTTTATCGACATGCCCAACCCCAACACGCAAGCGATGGCGATGGCGCAACAACTGGGGTTGACCAAAGTGTTCGAAACCGGCCGCATGTATTCCAGCCACGCGCCGGAAATTGATCTGCACCGTATCTATGGGATCACGACGTTCGAGCTGGGGTAACGTTCAGAACGCCTTGAACGTCATCGTGGTCAGGGATCGTTCGATATTGGGAATCACCAGCAGGTTTTCGTTGATGAAGTGCCCCACATCCTCGGTTTCGGGGATATAGAGTTTCAGCAGCAGGTCGTATTCGCCGCTGGTCGAGTAAAGCTCGGAATGGATTTCGCGCAGAGCGATTTCTTCGGCGACCTTGTAGGTGGAACCGGGTTTACAGCGGATCTGGATGAAAACGCAGGCGGACATGGGGTTGACCCTGTTTGTTGAGTTGCGCGCAGGCTGGCATGGGCCGCGCCCGGGCGCAATCCCCTGCAACAGTTTGGCGCGCATGTGATGCTTGGTCTGGATATGCCCGGCGATCCCCGTCTATAAGCGCGCCTGTATCAAAAGGAATTCGCCCATGCGCAGCGCAAAGATTAGCCGTCAGACCGCCGAGACCGAGATCACGGTCGAGGTCAATCTGGACGGCACCGGCCAGTATGACAACCAGACCGGCGTTGGCTTCTTCGATCACATGCTGGACCAACTGGCGCGCCATTCGCTTATCGACATCACGATCCGCGCCAAGGGCGATTATCACATCGACGATCACCACACGGTCGAGGACACAGGCATCGCACTGGGTCAGGCGCTGACGCAGGCATTGGACGACAAGAAGGGTATCCGCCGCTATGGCGAGTGCCACCTGCCGATGGATGACGCTCAGGTGCGCTGTGCGCTGGATCTGTCGGGCCGTCCGTTCCTGATCTGGAACGTGGATTTGCCGACACCCAAGATCGGGACCTTCGACACCGAACTGGTGCGCGAGTTCTTTCAGGCGCTCAGCACCCATGGCGGTATCACCCTGCATATCGACCAGATACACGGTTTCAACAGCCACCATATCGCCGAGGCGGCCTTTAAGGCGGTTGCCCGTGCCCTTCGGCTGGCGGTTGAGACCGACCCGCGCAAGGCCGATGCGATTCCGTCGACCAAAGGCGCATTGTAGATGCTGACTACCATTATCGACTACGAAAGCGGCAATCTGCATTCCGCTGAAAAGGCGTTTCAGCGCATGGCGCGTGAACTGGATGTGGGTGAGGTCGTCGTGACCTCGGACGCAGATGTTGTCGCGCGGGCCGATCGGCTGGTTCTGCCCGGCGATGGTGCGTTTCCAGCCTGTGCCGCCGAACTGCGCGGCCATAAGGGTATCTATGACGCGATGGTCGAGGCGGTCGAACAAAAGGGTCGCCCGTTTCTGGGTATCTGTGTGGGCATGCAGCTGATGGCCTCGAAAGGCCATGAATACCGTGAAACCGATGGTTTGGATTGGATCGCGGGCGACGTGGTTCGGATCGAGCCGTCAGACCATGCGTTGAAAGTACCACATATGGGCTGGAACGATCTGGTTCTGGAAAGCAGACACCCGGTGTTTGAAGGGGTGAAATCAGGTGATCACGCCTATTTCGTGCACTCCTACCATTTCCGCGTGACGGACCCGGCGCAGAGGTTGGCCTATGTGGATTACGGCCAAGAGGTCACGGCCGTGATTGGCCGTGACACGATGGTCGGGATGCAGTTCCACCCCGAGAAAAGTCAGGATGTCGGCCTGCGTATGATCGGAAATTTCCTGACCTGGGCTCCGTGACGGCCTATTGCACGCGTGTCCAGGTTTGCCCACGGCAGATCAGGCCACCGGCAACGCAACCTTTCACGGTCAGCTGGTTCTGGCTGTCCAGCGTCATTTTCGAGTTGTAGGTCTTGTCGCGGTCTGGCGCCCAGATCTTGCCGTTGTCATAGGCCCCGCCACCTTCCGGAACCATGTCCCAGATAATCTGTTTGCCCAAATTCTCGTAGTCCAGCTGCTCATTGCCGTTGGCATCAAACGCCGTGTCGATGGTGCCGCAGACGGCGCTGCCGCACGATCCGATGGAAACATGCAGATACCCGCCGGTGTCACCGGGTTGGGTTTTCCAGATGCCATCAACCGGATCGGCCGCATAAGCGCTGCTTGCCAAGGCGGCAAACCCTGCGGCCAGAACGAATTTCCTCATGATATCCTCCCTGTTTTGCAAGCAGTCTGGCGCGCCGGTCGCCGTCGGGCAAGATTGACTTTGCGTCGCGTTGCATCCCCTGCCCTGTGTGTGCGATATCCCGCGCGGATAACATTGATATAGGGCCGCCCGACATGATCCTCTACCCCGCCATCGACCTAAAAGACGGCCAGGCCGTGCGCCTGCTGCGCGGTGAAATGGACAAGGCCACGGTGTTCAACGAAGACCCCGCCGCGCAGGCCCGCGCCTTCGTCGAAGCGGGTTGCGAGTGGCTGCATCTGGTCGATCTGAATGGCGCCTTTGCAGGGGAACCCGTCAATGCCGCTCCGGTCGAGGCGATTTTGAAAGCCTGTGATGTGCCCGCCCAACTGGGTGGCGGCATCCGTGACATGGCAACAATCGAAACATGGCTCGATAAGGGGCTCGCGCGCGTCATTCTGGGCACTGTCGCCGTCGAGAACCCCGATCTGGTGCGTCAAGCGGCACAAGAGTTCCCCGGCCACGTCGCCGTCGGTATCGACGCACGCAATGGCATGGTCGCCACCAAGGGCTGGGCCGAAGAAACCGATGTGCAGGTCACGGATCTTGCCCGAAGCTTCGAGGATGCGGGTGTTGCCGCGATCATCTACACCGACATCAACCGCGACGGAGCGATGCAGGGCCCCAATATCGAGGCCACTGCGGCACTGGCCCGCGCCGTGTCGATCCCGGTCATCGCATCGGGCGGAGTTAGCTCGCTGGACGACCTGATCGCCTTGCGTGATTGCGGGGTCGAACTTAACGGCGCAATCTCCGGCCGGGCGCTCTATGACGGCGCGATCGATCTGAACGAGGCCATTCGCGCCCTGAGCTGACTACTGAGCGGCGACCGATGTCAGCTTGGCCAGTGCCCCACGCATATTCTCGATGACCGGGGAATTCTCGACCGCGTCAAGCTCGTCCATGGTTTCTTTCGGGTCTTCATAGGTCAGCCAGACCTGCCCGTTTTCGTCCTCGTAGGCCTGCACTTTCAGCGGCAGGAACAGACCTGCGCGCGGGTCGGCCTGCATGGCGGGTGTGCCCAGCGCCGGATTGCCGAAGATCAGCACCTGATTGGCCGGGATGGTCATACCCACCTTCTCGGCGCCCGCTGCGTGATCGACACGCGCGAAAACCGTGGCGCCCGCATTGCCGACTGCGGCCTCGAGCGCGTCCATCGCCTCGGACACGGATTTGGCTGTCTCTACTTTGATGATATCGTCAGCCATCGCGGCGACAGCTCCTGTGAATATGAATGTGGTCGTCAAAAAGAGGTTACGCATCTCATTGATCTCCGGATGAAATAAGGACCAGTTTTCACAGGTTCGAGAGATGTGGCAATCACAAGTCTGGCATCGGCGGGGCTTTGCCGGTAGAGGTGCGCCAACAAAGGACATGCCATGCTGAAAACACGGATCATTCCCTGCCTTGATGTTGCCGATGGCCGCGTGGTTAAGGGCGTCAATTTCGTCGGCTTGCGCGATGCGGGCGACCCGGTGGAATCGGCCAAGGCCTATGATGCCGCCGGCGCGGACGAAATCTGCTTTCTGGATATTCACGCCACCCATGAAAACCGGGGCACCATGTTCGATGTGGTGCAGCGCACGGCGGAACAGTGTTTTGTTCCGCTGACGGTGGGCGGTGGTGTCCGCACCAGGGAAGATGTCCGCGCGCTGCTGCTGGCAGGTGCCGACAAGGTCAGTTTCAACTCGGCCGCCGTGGCGAACCCGGATGTTGTGGCCGAGGCCGCCGATCAGTTCGGCAGCCAGTGCATCGTGGTCGCCATCGATGCCAAAACCGTCAGCCTCGGCAAGTGGGAGATCTTTACCCACGGGGGGCGCAAACCAACCGGCATTGACGCGGTCGAGTTTGCAAGAACCGTGGTCGCCAAGGGCGCAGGGGAAATCCTGCTGACTTCGATGGATCGTGACGGCACCAAATCCGGGTTCAACCTGCCCCTGACCCGCGCGATCTCGGACGCGGTAGATGTACCGGTGATCGCATCGGGCGGGGTCGGCAATCTGGATCATCTGGTCGAAGGCGTGACCGAAGGTGGCGCCAGCGCGGTATTGGCGGCTTCGATCTTCCATTTCGGCGAATACACCATCCGCGAGGCCAAGGAACACATGGCCGCCGCAGGCATCCCGATGAGGCTGACATGAGCATCCTGCACGAACTGGCCGCAACCATCGAAGCGCGTAAGGGAACCGACCCCGAGTTGAGCTGGACCGCCAAACTGCTTGCCAAGGGCCCCGAAAAGTGTGCCGAGAAGTTCGGCGAAGAGGCCATCGAGGCCATCATCGAAGCCATCAAGGGCGATCGGGCCAGACTGACGTCCGAGGCGGCGGATGTACTGTATCACCTGCTGGTGATGCTGGCCGCCCGTGATGTGGCGCTGGATGACGTTCTGAACGAGCTTGCCCGGCGTCAGGGCATCAGCGGCATTGCCGAAAAAGCGGCGCGTCCCAAGAGCTAAGCGTGGGTTTCGTGCGCTGCTCCTGCCCGCTATAGTGCTGTGTCAGGGTGCCACAGATCAGGGAACGCGCGCGATGATCAGAGCATTGGTTTTTGTGGCGACGCTTGCCATCCTGGCGGCCTGTTCTGCGCCGCCCCGTTCCACCGGGGACGAGGTTCAACGGCTGGCAGCGAAAATCCAAAGCCTCGGACCCGATATCGACCCCGCAGAAGCGCAGCGCGCGGCGCGGGTCGCCTACAGCTACACCGCGCAGTTGGTCGAGGAATATGAGATCACCGACCCGCCGCTGATCCATAACGCAAAGGTCAATAAGGGCTTGCGTCCGCGCGGATTGTGCTGGCACTGGGCCGAAGACATTGAACGGCGCCTAAAACAGGAAGAGTTCGAAACACTGACCCTGCACCGCGCCATCGCCAATGCCGACAACCCGTTCCGAATCGACCACTCGACCGCCATTATCAGCCGACGCGGAGAAACCATGTACGAAGGGATCGTACTGGACCCGTGGCGGTATGGTGGAGTGCTGTACTGGGGACCTTTGGTCGAGGACACACGTTACGAGTGGGTCCCGCGCGATCAGGTTCTGGAAAAGCGGCGACTGGAACAAGTTGCCCGGCTGAAAACGGCAGGCGGCGGCTGACGGTCACAGCTTTGACGATATGATCCCGGTGGCAAACCCGCCCATGCGCAATTCCCCGAAAAGCCGCTGATATTCGATTTTCGGGCATCGGTTCATGACCACATCGACACCTCTGGCCTGTGCAACTGCTGCCGCGCCTTCATGTTCGACACCGATCTGCATCCAGACTGTCCTGAGCTTTGGAAAAACCTGCAAAGCTTCGTCCACAATCGGTGGCACGGCTTCGGATCTGCGAAATATGTCCACCATGTCGACAGGTTCGGCAATATCCGACAACGAGGCATGAACGGTCTGACCGAACAATTGCTTCCCTGCATGCCCCGGATTGACCGGAATGACCCGGTATCCTTTCAGCGAAAGGTATCGCGCCACGTAATAACTGGGCCGCACCGGGTTCATCGACACCCCAACGACCGCCACAACTTTGGTGCGTTGCAGGATGCCTTTCAGGAACTCATCGGAATAATCTGCCATGAGGGCACCCTAATCGCTGCGTTCAAAAGAAAAAAGCGCCCAGGTCGGACCTGAGCGCCAGTTGTTGGAACGAGGGACAGTGAAATGACCCGCGGCAGTTCCGTTCCGCGGTCACTGTGACATTTAGGCATGAGTTCGACAAAAAAAAGAGGGCGCGCGCATTTTTGTGATGACAGATCAAAAAAACGCGAAATTTCGCCTGTCACTTGTACAGAACCGAGGGCCAGTGCTCCTCGGCCATGCGAATGTTCAGCGCCATGTCTTCCTGCCACACTTTCTCGATCGCGAGCGAATGCACCAAATAAAGCCTGCCATCCACGACCCTCCACGCCATCGGGTCGGTGCTGGACAGAAGGCCCAGGGCCATAGCATAGGCGCAGTATCCGCCGAACTGAGGCGCAAAGGCGCGCGGATCACGCTCGAACCGCTCCTGGTTCTCGGCTGATGCGAAATGCCATTCGACGCCTTTCCACATCAACGAATGCTCGGCATGGCCCAGCACCGGCGCGTCATCCACGAAATAGGACACGGGATCATAGCCCGCCATTGCCGCACCATCAGTGGCAAAATAGACGGGCGCCTCCTGCGCCTGGACGGCAGGTGCGAACATGATAGCGGCCATTGCGCCAATGAAGAAACGTCGGGTCAGCATCGTCGGTCTGAGTTCTTAGAATTCGAGACCGTCAAAATGCAATTTTTTCAGCGCCATGAAACCCCCCTTGACGCGGTTGTGAACACCCGTGTCGCCGAAGAAACAAGTCAGTCGAAGATATCTTCGATCACATCCCAGGCTTCATCCAGCACGCGCGAGAATACACCTTTTTTCCGTTTCTTGTATTTGTATTTCGGCGTTCGGGCCTTGGACTTGGCCGGACGCGCTCGCCTTTCTTTCGTCAGCTTTCGTTTGGGCAACATCTTGAGGTCGTTCAGGGGGGCGCCACAACTGGAACAGCTGAGCTCGTGACGTTGTTTTCCCTGCAGAACCAGCGCGGCACGCGTGCCGCAGTAACAGCAAGTGGCAATTTTCGACGGGCTGGGAATGACGCTCTCCTGTTATTTGTGCCTCGATGCATATAGGGCAATCGCCGCCGCATTTGAGACGTTGAGCGACCCAAAACCGCCGGCTGCGTCAATTTTCACCAGATGATCGACGGTTTCCTTGGTTTTCTGCCGCAGACCGGGACCTTCGGCACCCAACACCAGTGCAACCGGCCGGTCCAGCTTGCCCGCCAACGTGGTTTCGATGGTCTGATCTGCCTCGCCGTCCAGCCCCAGCACCAGAAACCCCATATTCTGCAGCTCGACGATTGCGTCCGCCAGATTGCGCACCCGCAGATAGGGCTGACGTTCGAGAGCGCCACTGGCGGTTTTCGCCAGTGCCCCGGTTTCCGGCGCGGAATGGTGGCGTGTGCCGACAACGGCGCTTGCACCCAGCACCTCGGCCGAGCGCAGAATCGCCCCGACGTTGTGCGGGTCGGTGACCCGATCCAGCAGAATGACGCGCGGGTGTTCACGACCGATGCAGTTTTCGGCCAGCCCACCCCAGTCCAGCGGCTTGACCTCAAGCGCCGCGCCCTGATGCACCGACCCCGGATCGATCGGTGCCGTGAATTTACGTGGATCAACCAGCTCGGCTTCAATTCCTGAAAATTCAATGGCTTCCGCCAGCTTGGCCTGCGCGTTCAGGGTCACGATCAGACGCAATTTCTGACGCTTCGGGTTCATGAGCGCGTCACGGACGGCGTGCAGTCCAAACAACCAGACAGTCTCGGACGCGGCTGCTTTGCGCGCCTGTTCCTTTTCGACGACCCATTTGGGTTTCTTCATTTTAAGGGCCTCCGGGCCGGGAATTCGGTTTCCTGCGCCAAAGCGGAATTTTCCTGTTGACGCTCCTTTAAGGCGCTAGTAATCACGCCTCCACGTCAGGTGCAACGCCTGACAGTGGGCGACAGGCCGCAAGGTGTGGCAGGGGACTGTAACTCCCTCGCGGAGACGCACGCCTGGTTCGATTCCAGGGTCGCCCACCACTTCTTCAAGCAGTTCAAATTTAGAACATCGTGTGCGGCATACGCCCAGACGCGGTTCGTCGGCGTTAACCGGCTATTAGCGGTGTCAGTCGTGCGGCGGATTTCTGGAGGCCTGAGTTTCCTGAGCACGTTCAGACCACGTCGATCTAATGTAGGCTAAGATATCCCAGATTTCATCGTCGGATATTACTTCCTCAAACCCGGGCATTCCACTTGCGAAGTCGCTGATACCGCGTGCCGCCAAAGCTTTTTCTCCACCCAATTGGGTGTATTCAAAAAGAAGAAGGTTGTCGTGATGCCAGGTGTGTCCCGTCTCATCATGGGGAGGCGCGGGCAAGACACCGTTTTCGTCTGGCGTTTGCCAGTTCGGTTGCCCTTCGAGGTTTGCACCGTGACAGGACGCGCAATGTTGGACGTAAAGGGCCTGACCGCTGGCCAAGTCCCGGCCATCCAGTTCGTGACCTGCGATCGCCCCAGTTGCAACGCTAAAGGCTGCGATGATCAGAACGCGTTTCATGCAACCTCGACCCAGGTTTTCATGCCCGACGCCTGATGGCCCAGCATGTGACAGTGCATCAGCCATTTGCCGGGGTTGTCGAACACGCAAACGATTTCTCGCGTTTCACCCGGATCAATCAGAGTTGTATCCCGGAAAGCACTTAAATTGCCGTCGGCTTCGACCTCGAAAAAGTGATGCCCGTGCAGATGGATACCATGGGGAAAGCGGGTATCGTTCACCAGTTGGATGCGCGCAGTCTGTCCGCGTTGGAAGCTGTGGAACGGGGTGTCCGCAAGGCCGGACTGTCCGTTGAACGCCCAGATGCCCTCTTCCATCAGCCCCTGCATCATTCTTTGGCTCATGGCCCCGCCCTCCATGGTCAAGGTCAGGGAAACGGCATTGTCCAAGTCGGGCTGCACCGTCGCGTTTGGCGGCAGCGCGGATATCTCTGATGGTTGTCGCGCCGTGTTCTCGCCTTCAACCGGGATTTCGCCCAGCAGGTAAGGATCATCCCGGGTCGGAAATACAAATGCGATTGTTTCAGCGGAAGTGACATCCGCTATGATATCAACCCGTTGGGCCGGGGCCAAAACCAGGTCAGAAACCTCTTGCGGATCGGAAAGCGGCATACCGTCCAATGCAACAGTCTTGCCGTCAATGCCTTCAAGTTCAATCGGGAAAATCCTGTCAGTCGCGACGTTGATCAACCGCAAGCGCACACGGTCACCAAGACGAACGGACGCGTCCGGTTCGAAAAGCACACGGGCATAGTTGCCAAGCCGACCCTGATGCGCCTGATCGTGCATGTTCTCAAAGCCATCGGCGAGTGTGCCGTCTTCGGTCAGGCGCCAGTCATCAATCATGACGATCACGTCATGGTCCACATCAGGCGGGGATTGCTCCTCGACGATCAGGGGGCCGTAAAGCCCCTTTGCAACCTGTTCCCAGGACCGGTTATGCGAGTGATACCAGAAGGTTCCGGCGTCCGGCGCGCGAAAGCGATAGGTGAACTCTGCACCCGTTTCGACAACGTCCTGTGTCAGGCCCGGCACGCCGTCCATCGCATTGTCGGTCCGCAACCCGTGCCAATGGACCGCCGAGCCGTCGTCTATCTGGTTGAGAAAACGGATGTCGAACACCTCGTCCTGACGGACGCGAAGGACCGGACCGGGCGTGCTGCCGTTGAAGCCAAGCATCGGCGTTGCCGGATCGCCTTCCGGCAGGATTTGCGCAGAGACTGGCTGTGCAATCAGGTCCAATGGAGCCGCCGCGATGACGACGCCGGGAACCAATGCCATTGCACTTGTCGTGATCAGGAATTCTCTTCGGTTCATCTTAAACCTCAATTCGGAAGGGTCAGGACGCTGGTAAGGGTAGCTGTTGCCGCGAACACGACCAGTATGATTGCAGTTTCTATTTCGATGGAGCGTGCCAGATGCCGCGCTGCGTCGTGATCACCTGCCTGCATGGCGGGAACAAACCGAAACTTGTTGGCGGCTGCCATCACAAGCACCAACGCCACCAGCCCCAGTTTGATGAGAAGCGCCTGCCCGTAGCCCGAAACAAAAAGGCTGCGAAGATCACCCAACAGAAGCCAGGACATCAGCAAGCCCGCCAAAATCAACGCAGGGACAATGACCGAGGCGGCTTGCCCGAAACGATCCCCCAGCGCTGCTGCCTCGTCCAAGCGTTCGGGCTGTAACGACAAGCGCCGTAACGGACCAAGAATGCCGATCCAGAACGCAAGGCAAAGCAAATGCAAAAGCAGCAGAAGCCTTACGCCGCTTTGTTCCAGGCCGGGCACATGCCCAATCTGTGCAAACGACCACAGCGCCAGCACACCGCCACCAAGGGATATCCATTGACCGGCAAATGGCACGAACAACCCGACAAGGATCATGGCCGCGCCGACCAGTCGATAGATCAGAACATCACCGACCGGTGTTTGCCACAAAAGCCTCAGCATCTCGGGATCGCTCATCCCATCAGCGCCGCCGGTCAGGGCGGCCCCGCGCAGCATGAACCCAGTGACAGACGCGACTATCGCAAGCCCAGCCAAGAACGCAGTATGGACGCGCATCCGGCCGCTCAGCGACGAGAGGAGATCAGCAAAGGCGGCGCGCATGATCACCAGCCCGCTGGATCCTGCAATGCCAACATACAGCAGGAGTTTTGACAGGATCGCGGCAATGCCCCAGACGTCCGGCATCCTCAGTCAACCGTAAAGGAAAATTCGCCCTGCATCGCATGGCCGTCCACGCCCAGACCGCGCCATTCTATGCGATAGGCGCCTGCCCCCATATCCTGAAGCGGGAGGGTGAAGAGACGATCAAAACTGGTCTGGTTCCCAATGTCGAGTGGGACCGAATGAAGATCCTGATGGGTCATCTCCACTCGGGTCAGACGGATGTCGTCCGCAAAGTTGAAACTGATTTCAGACGGGACTTCTGCAATCGTCGCACCGTTTTCTGGCGTCGTCGTGTCCACGCGGGAATGCGCAAGCGCACCCGTGGCAAGCGTGGCAAGCGTGGCAAGCAGAGAAAGGATCTTGAGCGTCTTCATAGAGTGTTCCTCAGTTAATTCCGTTGGCGCGCTGGATTTCGCGGATATAGGCGACAACCATGGCAACGTCGCCACGGGTTAAGCCTTCGACCGGCGGCATATCTCCGAACGACCAGTGATGGCTTCTTACACCTGTCGCAACTGCGCGCTGAAAGGATTCGTCGGCGTGATGACTGGGTTCATAGATAACATGGATCAGTGGCGGTCCGGCACCTTCAATTCCGACAGCATTGGTGCCGTGGCACGCGGCGCAAGCCTCGTCGAAGATGCGCTGACCAATGGCGGCTTTGCCCTCGATCGTGGGCATTTGAACGGCCACCAAGGCACCCCCTGCGGCAGGGGACGACGGAGTGGCAATTTCAGACGTACCGGGCCGCAGCATAGTGTATGCAGCAGCGACCGCCACGGCACACACTCCGATAACGAGATACTTTCGGTTCATGGTTCTTCCTGACTTTATGAAACAGAATATTGACCGCGCTGAGCGGCGGCCAGGCAGAAACACCAGGCGCGTGCACCCGGCGTCGAAGTGCCGTTTCAGAAGTTAGGTGGTCTGTCAGGATGTTCCGGCTCACGCAGCGCCGAAAGTTCGCTTACCTGCCAATTCAATACCTGTTCGAACTGGTCTGGTGATGCATCCGACGTGTCGGAGGCAAGGAGCATCAGGTTGCAGAGGAAAGGATTGCATCCATCATGGTCTGCGCCGTCCGTTTCGTGATGGCCGGTCGGCGACAAACGATCCAAGTGCGGAGATCTCTCCGAAGACTGAACTTCGTCACAATGTCCATCGTTGCAATGCAGCGGCATGTCGTGGGCAACACTTGCGAACCCGGTCAATAAGACCAGAATTGCCGCCAGGACCACCGATATCATCCGCTGCAAAATCATTTCGGCGGAAACCTATTACGCAAATCGGAACAAAACAACACACGAAAAGACCTTGGCGTCGGCAAACACCGGTGCACCAGTTAGCCTACCCAGTCGACAAAGATTTTGTTGGTCGAGATCAGTTCCGGCGCTTTGTTCCATGCATACTTCGACAAGAACGGCAGCCGATGCAACCCCTACACGGTCAGGTCCGAGGCCAATCCAAATTAGCGGTTCGGAACTTGGGACATATGTCTCCGATCGGTTGCTGACGTCAGAAAGCCCGCGTTGCGTGTGGAACTGGTCAGCCTGAAAGTGTTCGCATGCAGATGAACCGCCATTCCGGGGAAATGCCCTGCAAGCAGGCTTTCCACCCGGAAGAAACAGCATGCATTTAACTGCCTAGATCAAGGATTTCATATCGGCAGCAAAGGTCGGAAACGCATAAAGCGAGGACTTGAGATCGGTAGCTGACATGCCATGACGCATGGCCATCGCAAAAAGATGGATCAGTTCGTCACCGTGGTGGCCCAGAATATGTGCACCCACAATCTGGTCGCTATTTTTGTCGACCAAAACCTTGGACCATGCAGCGGTTTCTGCGTAGGTCTTGGTCGAAAACCACCCGGACATGTCGGAAACCGTAACCGAGACATCCAGGCCCTTTTCCTGCGCCTGTTCTTCAGAAAGCCCAACGGTGCTAAGCGCCGGAACTGTGTAGACGGCACTGGGGATCACGGTGTAGTCCGGCGTTTTGGTCGGGCCATGCACGATGTTGTGGCCGACAATCTGACCTTCGTAAGTTGCGATGGGGGAAAGCTGGGCGGATTGCGCCACCGCGTCGCCTGCAACCCAGACCGAAGGGTTGGAGATGGACCGCATCGTGTCGTCGATCAGAATGCGAAGCCCATCATGTTCCACACCCGCCGCATCAAGGTTCAGCCCTTCGATATTGGCGATGCGCCCAGCGCCGTTTACGACGCGTTCAGCAATAACATTTTGACTGCGGCCGTCATGCTCGTATTGAACATTCAACCCGTCGGCCGTCTGCTGGATTGCTGTCACCGATACTCCGGTTTTGACAACAATGCCCAGGCGTTCGGTTTCCGCTTGCAGCGCCGCCACAGCATCACTGTCCAGACGAGGCAGCAGTTGCGGCAAGGCTTCAAGGATCGTCACGTGAACACCAGCGCGCGCATAGACGTGGCCAAATTCCATGGCGATGACACCGCCGCCAACAAAGACAACTTCTTTCGGCAATGTCGCATCGGACAGTACTTCGTCCGAAGTAATCATGAGCTCGGCACCGGGAAATGGCAGCGGCCTTGGCTTTGATCCTGTTGCGACAACAATGTCTTTGCCATGTATGACACGACCGTTGACCTCAATGGTGTTTCGCCCAACAAAGCGTGCTGTGCCACGCAACACCTCGCCACGCTTTTCGGCCAGTTCCTGCATGGCGCCCGGGATAAAACAGATCAGGTCCTTCTCTCGTTCGATCAGTTTCGCCCAATTCAATTTTGGCTTGCCGACCTCAATCCCGTGGATGTGGGCCTGTTCGATCTCGTGTATCGCATGGGCAGCCGCCACAAGAACCTTCTTCGGCGTGCAGCCGCGATTGGGGCAAGTCCCGCCAAAATCGCGCGCCTCGACGAAGGCGATCGATTTTCCGGCTTCATGTACAACCGAGGAAACACCTAACCCCGCGTTGCCCCCGCCGATAATTATCACGTCATATGAATCGCGCATGTCATTGCTCCTCTCGTTCTATTTTTTGGTCACAAAAACGATCTCCGTGCGGATCACCCGACAGGACCAAAACTTTCGGTATGAATCTGCCCCAGGGGGACGCCCCGGCTTTCCAGATCGGCCTGAATATCGGCCATAAACCCGACCGGGCCGCACAAGAAGTAATGAGCGTCAGCGTCGTCGACCAGCTGTGCCAGCAACGCCCCGTTGACGCGGCCCCGGGAATTGTAAACGCTACCAAAGTTATCATTTGCCGTCGGTCGGCTATATGCCACATGGACGTTGATGCCTGCCCGCTTGGCGGCCAGTTCGCGAACCTCGTGAGCCAATGGATGATGCTGGCCATCCCGTGCACCGTGCACGAACCAGACCGGGCGATTGCCGCGCTCATTCGCAACCTTGCTGAGAATGCTCACCATGGGCGTGACGCCAACACCAGCGCTGACAAGCACCAACGGGCATTTACTGCAGGTCATTGCGAAATCCCCGGAAGGTCGGCGGCTGCTGATGATCGCCCCAGGATCGAGGTGATCGTGCATGTACCGGGAAACCAGGCCCTTTGGTTCTCGCTTGACCGAAATCCGATAACGGTGCTCATTCGGCCCGTTGGACAATGAATAGGTCCGACGCACTGGTGTATCGTGCCCTGGAATGTCCAGTTCGATCGGCAGGTGCTGGCCGGGTTCGAACTCTGGCAGAGTACCACCGTCGCGCGCTTCAAACAGAAACGAACTTACATCGGTGCTTTCAGGTGTCTTCTCGATCAACCTCAGGGATCGGATCGAGTCCGCATCGAAGTTCCACCGAAGGCTGAGAGCCGAGCGCGTTTCGACAACCTCGTGGATGTCCAAGGTCACCAATCGCCGCGCGCCGGGAAATTCTTCCACTTCGGCACTGTCCCAATCTACTGTTGCAGTTCCCGCCACTTGCAACAAACTGCCACTTTCAAAGTCGACAAAAAGGTAGCCGGCTCTGGGGTCGAGCATCAGATTGCCGATTGTGTTGAAATGGTTGTTGCCTGCGAAATCCGGAAACCGCACCCGCGTGTCATCCAGAACCTGTACAAACCCGCGATCACCACCACGGTGCGATGCGTCCATTCCGTAAGTCGGGCTTTCACCTTCACCACGAAAACCACTGGCGATAAAGAAAGTGTCGGCTGTCTTGATCCAATCGGCTTGTTGGGCCGACAACTTGTTGCTTCTTGTTGTGGGTCCGGGTGCCCGGCCGTCCACACGGCGCCAATCACGTTCGCGGATGTATTGCGGGCAGTTGCCAAAGGTCTGGTCGACGTGAAACTCAAAGCCTGAAGATGTGACTTTGCCCGCCCGTCCATTCACGCGGTTGCGTCGCCGGGTCGCCAGTTCGATACCCAGAATGCCGATGTCGCTTTCGTTGTGAATGGCATCGTGAAGTGCATCACCTTTCAGGGGTAATGCGGCAACGGATAGCGTTTTGGCGTCCGGAGAGGTAACGAAACCATCGGGTCCTTCCACCAACGTGACCCAGGGCCAACCCGCTTTGTCCCGGGCCGCAACCACCAGGAACGGCAGGGCGGTGTGAAAGTCACGGTGTTGTTCGGGCAAATGGTCACGAACCACCTTGCGCGCCCAGTCTTCGATATCACGGACACCCTGACGGGATTGGGCCATGTGTTCGCCCCGATGAAACGGTGAGACGTCTTTTGCACTAGGGTCAACGATAAGCATGAAACTTCTCCTGGGACAGCGGTTGCGGTGATACGCCAGAAGGCGGCGCGCCCGGCTTTGCGACCGGGCGCGTCGTTCAATCAGGCGGCCAGGCCGACTTTGGTGCTTTGCATCGGCACAAAGCCCGGCAGGGCTTCGACACGGGCCAGCAGCGCACGGATGTTGGGGTAGTCAGATAGCGAGACGTTACCTTCGGGGGCATGTGCGGTGTAGCTGTATATCGCGACATCGGCGATTGACGCGGCGTTGCCGACCAGCCATTCACGCCCATTCAAATGTGCCTCGAGACGGTCAAAGGCGGTTTTGGCGACAGCCTTTGCGCGCTCGGCATCCAACTGGGCGCCAAATACGGTGACAAGCCTTGCGGCAGCGGGCCCATTGGCTATTTCACCAGCAGCCAGCGACAGGAATTTCTGCACCTCGGCTTCGCGGACCGGATCGGTTGGCAACCAATCAGGCGCATACTTGCGCGCGAGATAGACGAGGATCGCGTTGGAGTCGGCGATCACGGAATCTCCGTCTTCGATGACCGGCACCTGCCCCGCCGAATTCAAAGACAGGAAGGGTTCCTTTTTGTGTTCGCCCGCCAGCAGGTCGACATCAACCAGTTCATGATTGATGCCGCCGAGTTTGGCAAAAAGCTCGACCCGGTGAGAGTGACCCGACAACGGGTGACGATGAATACGAATGGCGTTCGGCATTGCAGTTCCCTTTCCGAGGAAGCTCTGGAGGTTATGTGACGCAGCTCATTAGCGATCACTGAACCAAACATACCAATTGCCCATTTCATTAATAATCCAACACTTTGTTCAGTTACTATGAACAAAATGGTAATAATAAAAAGAATGCGGGCAGACAGAGGAACTTGGCCATGGATACGATTGATACGATGCGCGCCTTTTTGGCCGTTGCACATGAAGGCTCTTTCACGGCTGCGGGAAAACGCCTTGGTCTTTCGACGAGACTGGTCAGCAAATATGTCGCCCAGTTGGAAAGCAGGCTTTCGACCCAGCTGTTTAACCGAACGACCCGAAGTGTCGCGTTGACGGATGTCGGTGTTGCCTATCTCGAGCGGTGTCGGCCGATCGTGGAACAATTCGACGAACTGGAAGATCTGGTTCAGGAAAGGCAGTCCGCGCTGGCGGGGCTTATCCGGATCACCGCGCCAACCGGGTTCGGCAGCAACAACCTGGCGACGGCGTTGGTTCCTTTTATGCAGGCACATCCAAAGGTGGATTTGGACCTCAAGCTTTCGGACAGTAGAGTCGCGCTTGTGGAAGAAGGAATTGATCTGGCCATCAGAATTGGCGTGCTCCGGGATTCGACTTTGATTGCACGCAAACTGGCCGATATGCCGCTTGTCGTATGTGCCTCACCGGAATACCTGGCGGAACACGGGCGCCCTGGCGATCCAATGGCGCTTGCGACACACAACTGCCTGATTGATGAAAACCCGACTGACGCCACTTCGTGGAGATTCCGGTCTGGTACCCGGGATTTTGTGGTGAAAGTATCTGGCGCCTTGCACGCCAATGCTCCGGCGGCAATCGCAAACATGGCGATCGCGGGCCTCGGCATTGGCCGCTGTCCTCAGTATGCTGTCGCTCAGGCCCTGAACAACGGCAGCCTTGAGCAGCTTTTTCAAGATTACGATCCTGAAAACTTTGGCCTCTATGCCCTTTACCCCCCAAACAGGCACCTAACCGCCCGAGTCCGTGCGTTGATTGACCACCTGGCCAAGTACTTTTCGACGAAAGCAGGTGTCTGAACCCTTTGCCCGAACAAGTTGAGAATACGCGCAGTTCAGGCGGGGTAGTTGCAGACCGTTGAAAACACCGTGATGGGCAAGGTTGGGTAGAAAGCTACCGGGGCAAAAGGTACAGGATCAGCGAATTTTGAGCCTCCCCAACTGAACTGGTCCGCCGATATGTTTAGGAAACGGAGGACCAGTTCAGTTGCCCTGCCTCACAAAAAGAGCTGCGATAATCTTCCAAGAACTTCAGGGTGTGGGTGTTGCTGTTCATTTCCATACCTTCAGTCAGGCCCATGAAAACTGACAGTGTGTCGATAATCACCAGCTCAAAGTCACCGCCCATGAGCCTCATCTCTCTGGTAATCTGTTCCGGGGAGTGAATGCCTGTGAGATTGGACATGGTGTCTTCCAAGTCTTCTGGATTAAGCACCAGATACAAGGTTGCTGCCCACAGCTTTTCCAGTGTTTCGTTTGGATTTTCACCAAGGCACAAAACGACCTTGTACTTGCGATTGTTTCCTATGCCGAGATGGTCAATCCCTGTGGCTGCACATATGGCAAGCATCAGGACAAAGGCTGTTTTGCCTGTGCCAGTCAGTGCCGTGATGGTGTAGAAACCGCCAGCCGAAGTACCGAGAAAACCCATCTTTGGGGCCTTGCGATTTGCCCAAAGCTCCGAGTGTTTCAGAGCGTATTGCTCGGTGGGGATTTGAGCGACCTTCAGCTCTTCCATATCTTTCGGCATGTCAGCCATTGGCCATTTCCTTTTTCAGTCGGATGGCCAACTCATCCGGGTCTTCCCCTTCGTTACTGGATTTGTAAATTTTGACTTCGATGCCCCTCTTAATCAGGCGCTCACCGCACGCTCTGGCTGCATCCAGTCCTGGCTCATCTGCATCCGAAACAATGGTCACAGCATTCAGGTAAGCAGGCGGCTCAAAGTTCTTCATAAACATGGTGCCAGTGACTGCCCACACGGGCCTGTGGTGCCAATAGTCAGCGACAGCGAGAGCGGCTTCCACACCCTCGGCAATCGTCAGGCCGTGGCTCACATGCTCAAACGGATCAAGCATGATGGCCGTGCCACCTGTTGGAATTCCTGAGAGGGAAAGCTTGGGCAGTTTTTTCAGCTTCCCTGTTTTCATGTCAGGCAACCGAAGCCGCCCGCCCTCCTCAGCAATGAAGGTGCGCTGCATGGAAACAGGCTCATTGGTACGGGTGTCGCGCTGTCTGGCGTACAGGACGTGGCGCACAGCACCAGCAAACCATTCCCGCCCATATCGCAGGGCATTGGTTTGAGATGCCAGCTCACCCCATACGCCGCGACGTTCCAGATACAGCTGAACCGGTGTGTCATGAATCCGAGCCAGGTTAGGATACGTCATAGAGTACCCTGCAAGCTTCCTTCATGACGGAGACACAGCCTGCATCCACCATGAGTTGGGCCAGGTCACGGGTTTCACTTCACCTCCGGCAAAAGTACCGGACGCGACCATCTCGCCGCGGGAACCAGTTGAAACGATCGTCACCACCGCATACGGGGCAAGGCCCACCTTGTCCCAATCTCTCAGGTATGGCGAGGCCGTAGCGATCACGCAGGAACGTGTTCGCCAAGCCGTTCATCCTGAACACAAGGGTGCGAAGGCTTGGCTTTCCTCTTTGTTAGGACCACCATATCTGGTAGGTTCGGAATGCTTAACGGCAATCTGACGCTGATCCCCTGTGACTTGCTTTGCCTCAGTTGTAGGGGTTCGCTTTTCTGGGGCTTGAGCCGCAGAAGCAGCGGCCAGTGCAGCCGCGCTTGGCTTATATACTTTCCGCATCTCATACCATCTCCTGCTGAACCAGGCTGGCATTCATGATCATGGCATTCATCGCAGCCACACGAAGATCGCTGTGCACAATGCAGAGTTGACCTCTGCATTGTGCAGTCACCACATAGATTTGGCGTTAGTTGGACCTCTTTGTGGACTATTGTGCGGTTGTGGCTTCTTTGCCCACACAGCAAACTACTGTGCTTCAGACGATGGTTGCTCCGTCCGCAACTCGGTCATTGATGCGCTGCGCAACGAACAACCGCTCAGAGCCGATATTGTTGAAAAACTCGAGAATTCGGCCCACTCGCTTTTTCGCCTATTTCCATCGCGCCAGCAATGTTGACGCCACTTGCCCAGAGAAGGCCATGACAGCCTCGCACATCGCGGAACCAATGCTTTGGCCGACCCCCTGGCCAAAAACTTCAACCGCCTCTCAATGGGTAATTTTTTACAGGTTTTGGCCAAAACTGGAGTTTTTCAACAATATCGGCCCAAAACCGACACTTTAGGTTCAGTGATTTAGAGTTAGTTGCGATGTACCCTTCCATCCTTCCTGTCAAAACGGATGACCGACGAGAATAAACTAGATTCGGTTAGGTTTTACACAATCCAGAATTTTTTGAGCAGCTAACTGAACCGACTTTCTCAACTGCATGCTCTCTGAGCTCGCAGCCAGCCGGGCCTTCATCTCCGCGTCCCCAAGTAGTTGGTTAATCGCACTCTCCAATTGCTCCGGTGTCCAATCCCATCGGTTTAGCCTGAGGCCGACACAGGTATCAACTGCCCGCTGGGCGTTGTCATGTCCGTCCCAGCAATAGGGGAGGATCAGCGACGGAGCCCCGAAGTACAGTGCTTCGCAAAAGCTGTTGTTGCCGCCGTGGTGAATAAAAAGATCGCATTGTTCAACCACGGAAGGCTGCGGGAACCATTCCTGCAGGTGAACATTGTCTGGCACTCTGGAATAGGCATCGATCTGGGCGCCGACATTGATCAGAAAACGCATGTCCATTGTCTTGAATACGTCGAACAGGCTTTCAAAGAATGAGACATCCATGGCACCGAGGCTGCCAAAACTCACGTACACCAGAGGCCCTTCGTTACGGGGCATCTGAGGTACACGATAGGGACCTTCCTGGCGCACGCAGCCTTCGAGAAAGGTGAATTGTCTCGGGTCCGGCGCCTGCTCACGATCATGGCGAATGATAGACGGCGCCAAAAGAAGGTTTTGATGCGGTGATGTTTCCAGGAACTCACCTTCAGGCAATAGCTTAAGCCCGCGATCCTGGCGAAATTTGTTGTAGCGAGCATGAAGTGGGCCAAGGGTCTCCAGGTACTGGCCGCGGAATGTCGCGCACCCGGCAACGTCAGATGCCGGCAGGCCGGACAGGTACGGCGGTAGGCACTTGTCTGGCAACTCGGTTTCCGCGCAAGAAATGACCCTGACCCATGGGCACTCGGAGCGTACGATAGCAGGGAACATGATCACGTTGTCGAGGACGACGACATCCGGGTTGATACGCTCTAGCGCGGATTCCAACCCCTGTTCGACCGCTTCCGCTGTCTCGACGATTGCGTTCCAAACGGGCTCTACATAGGTGGCCAGTTGGTCAGTTGGGTGCATGTTAAAATGCGGCAGATGATGGCTTAGGAATTCCTGCCAGTAGGTCTGGGTTTCTTCTTCTGTCAACTCTGACTGAACAGGGACAGCGAATTCGTCAAAACCGTAGTCTGCGAATACGCCACCAAAGCCGCCGTGGGTCAGGAAAACGGGGTGTGCACCCATAGCGCGAAGTTCCTGAGCGATCCCCACACAATTCAGTGCAGCCCCAAAACTAGCTTCGGGGAAAAACGCGATTACGGGTGCTTCCTTGCGGTTCATCATTCACTCACCGGATTGACCCGCGGGTTGCTTGGACTAGCGCCGGAGCACCACGATTGGCTACGCTGGGCCTTTGGTGCATTGAAAGCCGCAAATGTACCCTCATCTGATCCGCCGCAAGATCGAAATAACCCTGTTCGATGAAATCAAGTATACGCAGATGTTCATCGAGCGCCTGCCGCATCCGAAAGTCGATCATACCGAATGATCCGCCTGGCAGGTGGCGCAACCCATGATGGGCCATGAGAGCAGAAGCTAGATACTGGTTTCCGGACGATCGAGCGATGAGCTTGTGAAAGGCAAGGTCCGCGTCTTGGAAATCCTGGCTATTGAAAGAGTTTTCCGACTGCGCCAGAAGCGCTTCGGTCTGGCTGCGGACCAGATCGGCGCGCTTGGTGTCCAACTTAAAACCGTCGGACAGAATGGCCTGCGGTTCAAGTATCAGACGAAATTCGTAGCTCTCTATTCGTCCGGAGCGGTCTCCCGGCATGCGCGTGAAAACCCAGGATTGACCTTCGGCTTTCTGAATCACACCTTGGGCCAGGAGGGCTTCGAGCCCACGCTGTGCAGCGCTGCGGGAAACCGAATATCTGCGGATCAGGTCTGTGACATTGATGGCACCGTCCAGGCGTCGGGCGCCGCGATCTCGTAGGATGGCACCAGCGAGATCCACACCTGCTCCGATCGCATGTTGGTTGAGTATCGAATGCCCCTTTTCGGGTTCGCATTCTAGGACAAACCCGCCTTCTGCCGCTTTGCGTGCCATCCCCTCCTTTTCCAGTAGCCTCAATGCGGATCTAACCGGAGTGCGAGAGACGCTGCACGAATCAGCAAGGGTTTTCTCCACCAGTCTGTCGCCCTGATGCAAATCGAGATCCAACGCAACATCCAGTATTTTTTGAGCAAGTTTCAAGTGTTTGCTTGGTGACATAAGAAGACGGCTTTCGTCATACTTAATTAATATACAATAAAAACGGTACCTTAAATGGCTTCGCCGGGCCATACAAAAATGATTCAAAAAATTGTTGAGTTTTATTTCGTCAAAAAATACCGTGATTGCATCATATATCTCGCCCCAGAAGCGAGCGCGGATGTCAAGGGAGGAAGACATGACCAACAAGTTCACCAATTCGTTCCGTTTGCCATTTGCTTGGCTCACCGCCGGGGCGGCCTGCGCACTCAGCGTATTCGCCGGAGCGGCCCAAGCAGAAAAAATCGTGATCTCGAACTGGGACGGCTACATGCCGCCGGACCTGCTGGAGAATTTCACCAAGGAAACCGGTATCGAGGCCGAGCTCTCGGTGCATGGCACCAACGAAGAAATCATGGGCAAGGTCGTAGCCGGTGGAGGCAAGGGCTACGACGTTCTTTTCGTCTCGTCGCCTTTTGCCGAGGCGTTAAACAACCTGGGGCTGGTGGCTGCAATCGACCACGACAAGGTTCCGAATGCCTCCAACCTGTATGACGAAGCGAAAGAACTAGCCCATGATCCGGGCAACAACTATTCAATGCCATACGCTTGGGGCACGACGGGCTTATGCTACCGGTCAGACCTGATGGCAGAGCCAACTTCGTGGAATGATCTGCTCAAACCCTCTGACGACCTTAAAGGCAAAGTGACAATGCTCTCGACGGATCGCTGGCTGATGGGGGCTGCTGCGCTAGCCCTCGGAAAGTCGCTGAACGATACGTCGGATGAGACGTTGGCGGCTGCAAAGGACCTGCTGGTCGCGGCGAAGCAGGATCTGCTGGCCTACGACGACGCAACTTTTTATCTGAAGTTGGTATCGGGCGAGGCAACCATGGTTCACGCCTGGGATGGCTGGTGTAACTACGGCATCGGTGAAAACGCGGACATCAAGTACACGATACCATCAGAAGGATCGGATCTGTGGGTAGATGCGCTAGTCATCACAGATGCATCTGAAAACAAAGACGCGGCGCATGCCTTTGTAAACTATGTCTTGGGGGCGGATGTCGGTGTCTGGGTTGCCAGCAATATCCTTTACAAAACGCCGAACAAGGCTGCGATGGAGGCGCTGGACCCGTCGTTGATCGGCACCTTCCCGAACATGGGAATGTCGCCTGCAGATCTTACCAAGTACGAGCAGCTGCGCGATCTCGGCGAGGGCCAAAAACCTTTTGCTCGGACCGTGACCGAAATCATGGCCGCACAGTAAGTGATCGAACCCTGAGCAAAACCCGACCCGAACAAAGGGTCGGGCCTGTACGACATCACTCCACAGATTGCCAAGTATATGACCAATCGACTGAAATCGGTGATCTTGCTGGGGCCGGGCCTGGGCTGGCTTGCGCTTCTTATGGTGGTTCCGTGTGGTCTTATTTTTACCTATGCGTTCTTTGAACGCGGTATCTATGGCGGCATCGACCACGTCTTTACGTTTGAAAATTTTGTGCGGGCCGCCGATCCTCTTTACCTCGGGATCTTCTTGCGCTCGGCCAAGATCGCATTTCTGGCCACGATAATCGCGATCCTGATCGCCTATCCGGCGGCCTATGCCATCACGCTGGCGCCGCGCCGTTGGCAGACTGGTTTGCTGATCTTGGTGATCCTGCCGTTCTGGTCCAACTACCTAATACGCACTTACGCCTGGATCGTGATGCTTAACCGCGAGGGCTTGATCAATAATACTCTCCAGGGGGCAGGTTTGATCGATGAGCCGCTGTCTCTGCTTTATAACAATTTCGCGGTGATCGTTGGGCTTGTCTACAACTACACCCCCTTTGTGGTTCTGGCGATCTATTCATCGCTGAACCGCATAAGTGTCGAAACCATAGAAGCCTCGGAAGATCTTGGAGCGCCCGCTTGGACCACTTTCTACCGGGTGATACTGCCACAGACCGTTCCCGGCATTGCGGCAGGTGGTGTCTTTGTTTTTGTGCTGTCGATCGGCAATTTCATTACGCCCGATTTGCTTGGTGGCGGGCGACTTCAGATGGTTGGAAACCTGATCTATGACCAGTTCTTGAGCGCCCGCGACTGGCCGTTCGGAGCAACGTTGTCGATGTTCCTGATTGCGATCATGATGGGGCTACTGTTCGCACAGGCGGTATTGGCCAATCGCGCAGCGGGACAGAGAGGGCAGGACTGATGCGGGGCCGATCCAACATGGGCCTGAAGCTGCACCTGGTTTTGTTTTACACCTTTCTCTATGTGCCGATCCTTGTGCTCATGGCGCTAAGCTTTAACCGGGCCGGACTTCCAACTGTATGGACCGGGTTTTCGTTGGAATGGTACGGCAAGTTGTTTACCGCGGATCCAATACTGTCGGCAGCGCGCAACACGCTAATCGTGGCCTTAATCTCGACCGTTCTGGCGACAATAATCGGCACGCTTTTGGCGGTCGGTGTCGAGACACGGCGTAATTCTTCAGTTCTAGACGCGGTTCTGTTCGCACCGATGATCATCCCCGACATAGTTCTGGCCATCGCGCTCTTGTCCTTTTTCACCCTACTCAACATGACGCTGGGGCTTCATTCGATCATCCTCAGCCATGTCGTATTTAACATAGCCTTTGTTGTCGCCGTGGTACGAACGCGGATGCGCAATTTCGACCATTCGATACTTGAGGCCAGTGCCGACCTTGGGGCCAGCGAATTCACCACCTTTCGCCGCATTCTGCTGCCCGCCATCGCGCCGGGGGTTATCGCCGGGGCGCTGTTGTCTTTTACCCTGTCTGTGGACGAATTCATTATTGCCTTCTTCACCGCAGGTGCTGGGCAATCCTCGACCACGTTGCCGATGCAGATTTACGCAATGATCCGATTTGGCGTTACGCCGGAAATCAACGCGATGGCTACCATCGTCATGTTCGTTTCGTTCACGCTGGTCTTCTTCGCGCAGCGTGCCGACAAAGAGGTTTTCAGCCGATGAGCCAAGGGATTCAACTCAGGAATATAACCAAGCGATACGGTTTGGTGACTGCGATCGACAACGTTTCACTGAATATTCGCGATAACGAGTTCTTTGCACTTCTGGGCCCATCGGGCTGCGGCAAGACCACATTGTTGCGGACGCTGGCGGGGTTCGAAACACCACAGGAAGGACAGGTAATAGTTGCCGGGCAGGACGTGACAAACATACGCCCCAGCAGGCGGCCCCTGAACCTGATGTTCCAGTCATATGCCTTGTTTCCGCACATGAGCGTCGAAAAAAACATCGCCTATGGGTTAGAGATGGAGAGATTGCCCAAGGAAGAAATCGCCATGCGGGTGGCCGAGGTTCTGGAAAGCGCGAAGCTTTCAGGCTTTGCTGGACGCAAGCCGGATCAGCTTTCCGGTGGGCAGCGACAGCGGGTCGCTTTGGCGCGCGCGCTGGTCAAAAGGCCAAAGGTCCTGCTGTTAGATGAGCCCCTTTCGGCTCTGGACAAGAAGCTGCGAGAAGAGATGCAGTTGGAACTCAAACGGTTGCAGCACGAGGTGGGGATTACATTTCTGATTGTGACTCATGACCAGGAAGAGGCTTTAGTCATGGCCGACCGGATCGCGGTCTTGCATGATGGCAAGCTGGCGCAGGTCGGTACTCCTCACGAGCTCTACGAACACCCCGGATCGCGCTTTGTTGCAGATTTTGTCGGCGTGATGAACTTTCTGGATGGTAACGCCGTCGACGGCGGTGTCGATGTCGACGGGGCGGGGGTGCTGAGGGGCGTTTCCGAGCTGCGCGGTGCTGCCACGATTGCTGTGCGCCCGGAACGGGTCAGCCTGATGCAGACCGCCCCTCAAGATGGGCGCAACTGCCTTCCCGGCACTGTCGAAGAAGTCGCCTATCACGGGTCAGACCTGGGTGTGCATGTGCGCGTTCGCGGCGGGAGGAGCACCCTTTCCGCCCGCGTTCCTGCCAGCCAAGCCGACCGTGAAAATATCCAGCCGGGTCAGGATGTCCACTGCGTATGGGACGCGAAACATTCCCGCATCCTTCCCAACTGCTAAGCCAAATCTAACCGGAGACCTACAATGTCACAGAAAACCATCGCCTTCTTCCCCGAAGCTGCCTTTGGCCCTGCGCTGAATTCGGTTGGCATCGCGCAGGCCTGCGAGAAACTGGGCCATAAGGCTGTATTTCTAAGCGATCCCGGCTTTGTCGAGGTATATGAAGGTTATGGGTTTGAGGCGCATCCTGTTGCCCTGTCCGAGCCGATGGAACCCGAGGCGATGGCAAAGTTCTGGGAGGATTTCATCAACGGTCACATCCCAAATTTTCGCAAAGCCCCGATTGACCAGATCGATAACTACGTCAAGGATTGCTGGGAGGCGATCGTCGACAGCGCAAAATGGGCGCAAAAAGATCTGCCCGAGGTATTGGCAAAAATCAAACCAGATATGATCTGCGTGGATAATGTTATTATGTTCCCAGCCATCAAGCAGTTCGGCGTACCGTGGGTGCGGATCATCTCATGTTCCGAAAACGAAATCCCGGACCCGATTGTGCCGCCGCACTTATCGGGCTGCCGGGTGGATGACCGCGAGGGCATGGAGGCCTATGAGGCAAAGTTCCACGATATGATCAAGCCGATCCACAACGACTACAATGCGTTCCTAGCCAGATGCAACGAAGACGCCTATCCGATTGGAGAGTTTTTCGAAGCGTCGCCCACAATGAACCTTCTGCTTTATCCCGAGCCGGCAAAGTACGAACGGCAGAACCCACTGGACCCAAACCGGTTTCAGTATCTTGAAGGTTGCGTGCGCGAAGAAGAACCCTTTGAGGTGCCAACGTTTAAGTCCAACAATGACAAACCACTTCTCTATGTATCTTTCGGGTCGCTTGGCGCAGGCGACACCGACCTGCTAAAGAGGATCATTTCGACCATTTCCAGGTTGCCCTACCGGGCGCTCGTAAATGTCGGGGATTATATTGACGAATACACAGACATTCCCGACAACGTGCACATACAGAGCTGGTATCCCCAGCCTTCGGTAATTCCGCAGGTTGACGCGGTGATACATCATGGCGGTAACAACTCGTTCACAGAGTGCCTATATTTCGGCAAAGCAGCAATCATTATGCCCTATGTCTGGGACGGCCACGATAACGCCACCCGTGTTCAGGAAACCGGCCACGGGTTCGGGTTTCACCGATACGACTGGACCGATGATGAATTGGCTATTGCCCTCGACAAATGTATCAACGATCCAGGAATGCAGGCGAAGATGGCGGCAACCTCTGCTCACATGCAGTCACGGCATGGCCCGACCAAGGCAGCTGGCATTCTCGACGAAATCCTGAAAGCCGCGGAATGAGCAGCGCCCCGCATCTTTCGGAAATCTCGACCCGCACCGACCTCACGGACTGGGGGCTACAGCCGGACATGATTGAAAGCCAGTCGCATTCATCGGGTATGCTGGTTCACAAGGGTCCTGACAACCGGCCGGAGATCGGCGTATGGGTCTGTACTCCAGGCCGCTGGCGCCTAACGATACCGCGTGACGAGTTCTGCTATTTTGTGCAGGGCCGCGCGGTCTATCGGTCGGATGCAGGCGAAAGCATCGAAGTTACGCCCGGAACGGCCGTACTATTCCTCGCCGGTTGGGTAGGGGAATGCACGGTCGAGGAAACATTGCGCAACACCTACTACCTAACGGATCGCGAACCTGAAACATGACCACGCCACGTATGCAAAACCCGCTCCAGCAGACTGATCTTGTCGATTGGGGGGTAATCCCGACGATGATTGAAGGGCAATCCCGCACCTCGGGAAAGCTGATCCACAAGGGGCCTGACGGCCAGTCCGAATGCGGCCTTTGGGTCTGCACTCCCGGTAAGTGGGAATGTCACGTCACCAAGGACGAGTTCTGCCACTTTCTGGAAGGCCGCTGTACCTATGTCCATGAAAGCGGCGAGGTAATTGAGATTACGCCCGATACTGCGGCCTTTTTTCCGCAGGACTGGAAAGGCGTTTGCTCTGTCCACGAGACGGTCAAGAAAGTGTACATGATCCGCTAACGGCGCAATGCCTGTCAAACAAGGGGGCTGCCAAATGCGTGACCCGTTCAAACCCACCTACTACCTCAACCCCAAGCATGTGCCACTGGAGGGTGGTGGGACCACTCTGGTCAACCCGTCTACCTTGCAGCCCGTCGGGGTTTTTGGTGAGCCGTCGCCGCAGATCGTGAACCAGGTTCTGGACCGGGTCAATGCGGCGCAAAGGAAGTGGTCTGCGATGGACTGCAAATCTCGCGCGCGGGTATTGCACCAGATCGCCAACGACATCGAAAGCGGCGACATGACTGAGATCGCCCGCTTGATGACATTGGAAACGGGCAAACCTTACCCTGAATCGATCGGCGAGATTGCGAACATCCCGCCGGTTTTCCGCTATTATGCCGAGATGGCGCGCAATGACGCGGGCAAGATCGCCGGCACGATGCAAACTGGATCATTTCAGTATCAGACATACGAGCCCTACGGCGTGTCCGTGCATGTGGTTCCGTACAATTTCCCCCTCATTCTTGGCTGCTGGTCGATGGCCGCATCACTTGCGGCAGGTAACGGTGTAGTGTTGAAAGCCTCACCCGCAGGAACTTTGTGCACGATGGCGTTCATGGAGTTTTTTCGGGCGTTGCCCCAAGACCTGATTGCTTGCCTGCCGGGTGGTGCAGACGTGGGCAAACAGCTGATTGCCAGCCCCAAAACCCATGTGGTCGCTTTTACAGGGTCCGTGCCGACAGGTCGTGCAGTCGCAGTGGCCGCAGCAGAGAATCTAAAACCCGCAGTGATCGAGGCTGGGGGAAGCGATCCACTGATCGTCAGTAAACACGCCGACATCGCGGTCGCTGCTGCCGGGGCGGTTACCGCTGCATTTTTGCAGTCGGGCCAGGTTTGTACATCGTCTGAACGGATTTTTGTAGTGGATGACGTGTACGACGATTTTGTCGATGAATTCGTGACCCGAACCCGGAAACTGCGCATCGGCGACGGAATGGGGGTGGCGGAAATCGGACCTTTGGTCTCCGAGGAGGCACGCGACAAGGTCGAGCGGCTGGTGCGTGATGCAACTGAGAAAGGCGCGGTGGTTGAGGTAGGAGGCGGTACCCCGGATCACGCCGGGCCGGGTTGGTTTTTCGAACCAACGATCCTGACCGGCGTGACGACGGACATGGCGCTAACTCAGGAAGAGGTCTTTGGGCCAGTCGCCTCGGTCATTCGGGTGAGCGACTTTGACCAAGCGCTTGAACTGGCAAACGCGTCACAATTCGGTCTTGGCGGATGCCTGTTTACCGGCGACTTGGACGAGGCATTTCAAGGGGTGAACAAGCTACAGGTGGGGATGGTCTGGGTCAACAACCCGCTCGTGGACAACGATGCCTTGCCTTTTGGCGGCGTCAAGAATTCTGGGCTTGGGCGCACGCTAGGCCTTCAAGGCCTCGAGGCTTTCAGACGGCCCAAGATGGTCATGATTGATCCGAAGGCGAAGGAGGCGGACTGGTGGTATCCATATCCCGACGACTGGTTCTATTCAGATGACGTACAGGGCGGGAGAAAGCACATCGGCTAGGCTCGGGACCCATTGATTTCCGCTTGGCCGCGTGATTCACGGTTCGGAAAACGAGTGGTGAACATGTCTGATCTTTACTGGCTAACGGACGCGCAAATGGCACGTCTTGAGCCCTTTTTCCCCAAGTCCCACGGCAAACAACGCGTTGACGATCGACGTGTATTGAGAGGTATTATCTTCATCAATCGCAATGGCCTAAGGTGGCGCGACGCCCCAGCGGCATACGGGCCGCACAAGACGCTCTACAATCGTTGGTGTCCGTCGTCAGGGATTTTGGGACAGATGGCGCTCTGATCTAAGAGAGGATGTGGCTCATCTGGTTGGTTTGATTATGCGGCGGATTTG